>PBZE01000001.1 GCA_002730095.1 Methanobacteriota archaeon
TCTATAGCGCTATGATATGCCAGGAAATCAAATGCAATGATTATTCCAGCCAAGAGCGTCAGTCTCCTTGATTGCGTATCACGTACCTCCGCCTTCCCGGAAAAATATACTATCAAAAAAAGCAGGGGCACTGCATAGGCCATACGAAAGAATGCACCAGTAGCAGGATTAGTTTCCGATAATTTATACAAAAGTGGAGCGAAAGAAATAGCTCCCGCGCCCGCCAATGCTATGAGCATCGTACGGCGATCTTCTGTCAGCGGAGTGTCTTCCCTCACGAACGTCCGGCTTCGTACATCTCTAGAAGGCTACCGTCTTGAAACATCTCGAGGACGATATCACTTCCTCCGATTAACTCCCCATGAACGAACACTTGTGGAATGGTAGGAAAATCTGACCATTCTTTGAGAGCTGTCCTAGCTCTGGGATCCGATAAGACGTTCACGCAAGCAAATTCCTCCAGCCCCACTTCCCTAGCAAAGGCACTGACGATCTGAGCTCCACGACTTGAGAATCCGCATTGTGGCTGTTCGGGGGTTCCTTTCATGAAAATCACTAGTTCATTTCCATTCACTATCTCTTGTAATTCGCTTGGTGTCCAATTAAATCCACTCATCATATCACTCCTTTTTTGGTCTCCTTACATGTATACCGAAGAATTCTTGCTTTCCCGAGTGGGGATCAAATGCGGTATCGCCGAGAGCCTCGGCCTGTTCAGGAGTCATGCATTTCAGGTCAAGTGCATGAACTGAATTGTCCTCTAAGAATTTCTTGAAGTGCTTGAGAATTGGCATCTGTCTCTGTAGGGGCCTCATTCCAATGAAATCTTCCGAGATTATCCTAACATGGAAATGATCTCCTGAACCATGTAAATCTGTAGCTTCTACGGAAGAGTTTGGCAGGACTTTCTGGACTTCGGAAGCAACCCATTCCTCTGAGACCATGATGCTGGATGGGGGGGTATAATTTCAATGCGTTGATTGGTCGCCCTCTAGTGCCTTTTGAATCTCTTCTAAATTCTGGGAAATAGAGCCGGTTTCATTAATCAGCCCACTACCTACTACCGCTATATCGATTCCCCAGTCCCTGACTATCGCAGCGTTATGGTGCTTTATTCCCCCATCAATCATCAATATTGGAGTCTTTCCTCCTGATTCCTCCTGAATGTCAATTGCTGATCTAAGTTCTCGGACTTTCTCCTCCACCTGTGGCATGAAGGACTGGCCTCCCTTTCCAGGTACCACGGACATAACTAGTACCAAATCCAACTCGGAGAGCAGGGGAGTGACCTTTGATACAGGCGTGTCTGGATTTAGAACGCAGCCAATCTGAGTCCCAGTACTCTGTATTTTCCTGATTAAATCTGGAAAATCATCTACTGCCTCGATATGTGCTATCACCATATCAACTCCTGCTTCAACATACTGATTCCATGTCTCCTCAGCATTCGAAATCATCAGATGACAGTCAATGAACACGTCATTTCCGAGTCTTTCTCTGACAGACTTGATCAGTGCTGGTCCAAAGGTTATTGTCTTGTTTACTACCCAATTACCATCCATCACATCCATATGAATCCAGTTTATTCCTGCAGCAACGGCATCATCGAGTGTTTCACCTAGTTTGCAGAAGTCCGCAGTAAGAATGCTAGGTGTAACTTCCATGTCCCTCTGAGTCTCGGGATGAGTGTTAGGTTCTCAATCCCTTGTATTCAAAGAATTGAGACACAGGTTGATACGAGGGGGCACTATCAGAAGGATAGGTGTGCATGTGGGACAAGTGATAGATACTTCCGATTCAGACTTCGATGTGGTAACGAAAAGCGGTAATTGGGTCTTGGTTGATTTTTGGGCACCTTGGTGCGGCCCATGCAAAATGATTGCACCCGTTCTAACTCAGATTGCTGCGGAGAGGGATATTACAATTGCCAAGGTAAACACCGATGTTAATCCAGTAAGTCCGGGAAGGTTTGGCGTCAGAGGGATTCCGGCTCTCGTCCTTTTCAATAATGGAGAGGTTGTCGATAGGATGACTGGTGCGATGCCGAAGGCGGGAATGGACTCCTGGCTAGACAGGCACATGTCCTAGGCGTCCGAGGCGTCCGTAAGTCTTCGCAATCTTTCCTCTAGCGGCCTTCCAACATCTCTGAGAAGCCTCGTTCTTATTGCCTCGTGCAACCACATGCCGTCCTCTAGTTCCAACATCAGTCCCCTATCGATCAAATCACCCGGAGGAGGGCCATCATGAGAGGCCGCTCTAGCAAGTACTTGCCATGGCACCGGCCTATCAGCTACAGATAAAATTGACAAAATCTCTCTACTTTCGATTGGTAGTACGTCTAGAATCTCCTGATCGAGAAAGCGCATCCAGTCATCATGGAGTGTTTCCCCATATAGTTCCAACAGTTCTACTGCCAATGGATGACCTCCTGTTATGCTGTGAACTTTGTCTGCACCAGTCTCTTCTGGTAAATCGATAGTGGAAATCCAATCCTCTACCTCTTCCATTGATAGGCCTGAAAGATCCAGCTCATGGACCCTCTTCCTTGTGTGGACATCCCTAGTATCATAGAAAGCCAGTTTGGTTCTGGAAATCAGTATCAACCTAAGAGATGTGGTTTCTGCGACTTGAAGTAGGGCCCCGAATAGATGACTGCCTTCAGGGCCTATATTGTGAACATCATCTAGTACGACTAACAGTTCGCTACAATTTTCTTTTACGAGTTTTGCATCATCCAGTAGATGGGCACATAATCTCCTTCTGTAGGTGTCAATATCGATTCTAGCACCTGGCTTCAAGGGCAAAGCCCCCAAGACCATGTAAGGATCTTGCTTTCCCTCTTCGACCCCTATGCCTATTCTATGAAGGATGCTAGTAGCGATCCCCAAAGGAGTGTCCCATGGCTGACAGGGGTAATACATCACTTCTGTATCTGGTACATTTGAGAGGAGATCATTCAACCAATGAGATGTTAGAGTGGTTTTTCCACAGCCTGCGATTCCTGATAGTACAAACATAGGAACTCGTGAGGAATGCCACCTGTCAAGCTCCTCCTTCTCCGATGACCTTCCATGGAACGATCTAGTGGACGGAGGCCGATTGTGGTAAGTGGAGTGTGCTCCTGAGAGTATCGAGGAGGGTGGCACTTTCTTTTCATGGGACGATACTATTGCTCCAAATCTTATATCTCCAAAATTCAATACCCCCTCATGCTGGGCGTGCATCAGAACCTGCAGAAGTGACAAGCTGGTCTCGAGTTTCTCAGCAGCCTCGTCCGCTCTAATCTCCAATAGTTTCCCGTCTCTACCCCTCAATAGGACCTTATTGCTCCTGAGATTTGAGATTCTTTGTCTGGCCACTGACCTTCCATCATCGGTCAGTTGCCACGTCTTCTGACGGCGATCTTCCCCTCTGATCGAGCGCATGTGTTCAGAAACGAATCCTTCGGACATCAGGTCCCTCATGGCCCTTGACACATTTGGAGGATGCATTGCGCAGACCTCGGAAATTCCGGGGCGTGTTACTTCATTTGTCACTAGGTAGTGATCGGCCTGATGGTCCTGTTCCCACAAATGAAGCAATATTCTGTCAATAACGGGGACGCTCACGCGGGGAATGCCCTCTGACATGATACTCCCGAGGACTACAAACGCATCAAGAGTTCGGGGAGATGTTTCACTCAGTGCATTGTGGATAAGGCTCATGCATTGGAGGGAGGAACATATCCGAACACCCCCTTAATACCGAAGGAAGATTAAGTGAACTCTCGCTACCCATAGACAGAGTGACAGGCATTGTTGATACAGGGCTAGGAACATAATCCTCCCCGGTCTGAGAAATGATCAATTGTACGGAGTCCCCCTCAGGGACCACAACATCCATGCCAAAGAATTCCATCTTGGCAATTACAGTAGAGCCTGGAATGAGGGAGCTTCCTTGATTCCCTCCTTCGTGGAATCTAAGATCCATGACTGCATGTCCGAGATGCATTTCGTTACTTGATTGTACCATTTCTACAAACAGATGTCCGCTGGTAGAAAATTGCGATATTGTTGCTTCCAGGTGTATTGTTGGAGTTCCCACTATCCTAGTTTGGGTGTCAAAATCCGGACACAAAACTCTCAAGCTGGAAGTCGAAGTAATAGTATCGCTTCCCCCCACTATTTCACATTCATCCATAGCAAACGATATTGTATCAACTTCTAAAGGGGGATATGTCTGTTCCACCCTCCAACCGCCCATATTGTCTTGTACTTCAGCTACTAGCCTAGGTTGCGGTCCTTTGTTCATCAAGTAGAAATCAAACCACTCAAGCATGTCATCCGCCCAGTCCCACCTGAGTGTGAACGGATAAGCTTCGGCCCCCCTTCCCGAAGAGAGTGCAGAGTGGCCACTTTCTCTGTCCGGATAGTCGTGGGCCCATTGGCCGTAAAGGCCCTTGACATCAAAACCAGAATCGATTGCCATCTGATGAGCTGGGAAGGCCATGTGTGGGTCGACATTCCAATCCTGTAGGCCATGGATGATGTAAATTGATCCATTGTAAACTTCTAGAGCGTTACTCAGGAAATGTCGTTCTTCCCAATAGTCAGAACCGGTCCAAGCTAGATTGTCCCCTGTCATATATGCTGCTGGACCTGCATAGTATCCCTCCACATAGCCCTCACAGGCATTCTCTATATCCCCAGTGTCTCCATCCAAACCAAATGACCCATAAACTCCATTGTGCATTATTGCACCTCTGGCTTCCATACTCCCATTTCTCCACATCAGATCATGGACGCCTATTAGTCCGGACATCGGAACGATTGTAGCCAAGAATTCTGATCCAGAAGCTGCAGCATTCCATGGAGTGCTTCCGTCATACGACTTTCCGATTGCCCCGACCTTGCCATTTGACCATGGCTGAGACCCAAGCCAGTCCACAGCAGCTCTGATACCGGCCTGTTCATCGTGCCCCATTAAATCCATGCAGTGATTTGATTGGCCCGTTCCAAAGACAGATACTTGGGCTACACCGTATCCGTGCTGAACGTAATTCTCAATCAAGAATCTTCCCAGTCTATCTGCGGGAGTCAGGGCATCGACATCGCCGTCATCATAGTATGGCCCGATTTCAGCGATGACTGGGACCTTGCATTCTTCTGAGACTGTAGAGGCCGTAAAGTCACATCCTTCTTTGACTGGGAGCCATAACCCGAGATGAACTTCGGCCCCACCAGTCATTCCAGCCCCTCCATCAGACAACATTATTGCCGGCACAGGGACGAAGATTGATTGTACATCCCCCGTTCCAAAAGTTCCATTTTTTGAAACTCTACTGAACACGTCATCATTTCTGTATGACTCCCCCGATCTTTCCTCCACAGGTAGCAACCAGTGATCATACTCAATGTTGTCATCTCGCTCACTGGATGAACCCGTACACCCGGAAAGAGTTGGGGAAAGGAGCATCATGATCAGAATGATCGCCATGTTGCGGCGCAGCATGTATCGTCGGAAATGCTCGGACACATGATGGATTCGGTCTATTAGATGAGTTCAATAGGGTTGAACATTAAGCAATGTTATGGACGAAGTGCGCCTGAATCGTCTTCTATCCCTCCAGAAGATGGAGTCGACTGAGGCTGAAGTATATCGTCGACTAGCAAAAATGCAGAGTGACCCAGTGAACAGGACGATCCTTGAGGGGATTGCACTGGAAGAGGAGAGGCATGAGTCGGTCATATCAAAGATAACCGGGAAAGCAGTCGCTCCAAACAAGTTTCAGGTCATGAAGCATGTAATATTAGCTAGGATTTTTGGATTTACATTCTCCATTATGATGATGGAGGAAACAGAGAGGGATATTTCATCTGAATACAGAAGTTTGGGGCTAGTTGAGATCGCCGATGAGGAGGAGGAGCACGAGCAGAAGATGATCTCGATGTTAGAAGAGGAAAGGCTTCGATACTCGGGAAGTATAGTTCTAGGAATGTCTGATGCCCTGATTGAGCTGACTGGCGCCCTAGCTGGCCTTACTTTTGCACTCAAGGACATGGACTTGGTCGCTCTAGCTGGCTTGGTTACTGGGATTGCCGCTGCTTTCAGCATGGGGGCATCTGAGTACCTATCATCCAGAGCTGAGAAAAGGAGTGGGTCAGCAGTCAAAGCGGCATTTTTCACATGGATATCCTATCTAATTACCGTAATTCTTCTTGTTTCTCCGTTTTTGATATTGAACTCAAAAGACGGGAGTTTGATTGGCTTAGAGATATATGAAGCAGCTCTAGTGTTTACTTTCACTATTGGATTGATAATCGTGGCTGTTTTCAATTTCTACACATCTGTAGTTGAGAGAGTCTCATTCAAGTCTAGGTTCTTTGAAATGGCCGGGATATTGGGAGTGGTTAGTCTAATCTCATATGGAATTGGGATCGCACTAGGCATCGCTCTGGGCGTAAATGCCTAGAAAGATGGCTTAAGTTATGAGCGGATGCCCCTCTCAAGGGATATGGATGCTTACGATGAGCTTCTGGAGATCTTGAAAGATATTGATCTGATGGGACAGCTCAGAAGCCTTCTCGGGTGGGATCAGGAGGTCATGATGCCTCCCAAGGCTGCAGCATTGAGAGGTGAACAAATTGCATGGATTTCCAGGGAATCGCACAAGAAGAAGACTTCATCACGTATAGGAGAATTATTAGACGAGCTTGATGGAATTGATGGCTTAAGAGATATTGAGATCGCAAATATTAGACTGGCCAGAGAGGCCTATGAAAAGGCCACAAAGCTTCCTACAGAGTTCGTCTCCGAAATGGCTAGGCACAATTCCAAGGCCCTTATATCGTGGACTGAGGCAAGAGAGAAGAACGACTTCTCGATTTTCAGAGATGATCTAGCCAAATGTATAGACTTTGCAAGGAAGAAGGCGGACTACCTTGGTTATGAAAATCTTCGATATGATGCCCTCCTAGATATCTATGAATCGGGACTGACAGTTGCACGCTTGGACCCATTGTTTGATGGTCTGAGGAATGAGGTTGCTCCTCTAATCAGATCCGTTACCCAGAGGGGAGAGAGTCTGGATATGTCATGGATTACGGATAATAAATGGAGCCGTCAAGGGCAGGAGAGGCTTAGTCAGAGGGTTTCAGAGGCCATGGGATTTGACTTTGATGCGGGAAGGAGGGATGCATCGACCCATCCATTCTGCGGCGGTCCAAATCCTGATGATGTTAGATGGACAACCAGGTACAGTGATGACGATCCATTCGGATCACTTTACGGTTCGATGCATGAAACCGGTCATGGAACCTATGAGCAGGGAAGGCCAAGGAACTTGGATTTCCAGCCCGCTGGCTATGCTAATGGCCTAGGAATCCACGAAAGTCAAAGCAGGCTATGGGAAAATCAGATCGGGCGCTCATATGAGTTCTGTAAATGGGTACTTCCTTTATGGAAAGAGGAGTTCCCTGAGAATACAGACGGCATAGATGCTGAAAAACTCTGGAAGTCTGTCAATATGATAGAGCCTAGTCTGATACGTGTAGAGGCTGATGAAGCTACATACAATATCCATATAATGATTAGATACGAGATCGAGAAGCTCCTGATTTCAGGGGAGCTCGAGGTCGACGATTTGCCTGATAAATGGGACGACATGTATGAGGAATACCTTGGAGTCAGGGCTGAAGACAGAGCCTCTGGTGTCCTTCAGGATATTCACTGGGCAATGGGGGCAATTGGTTACTTCCCTACCTACACCCTAGGAAACTTGTATTCTGCGCAATTGCTTGAAGCTGCAAGAGAAGACCTCCCCGATCATGATTCTCAGATAAGTAGAGGGGATTTTCAGCCATTGTTGAATTGGATGAGAGAGAGGGTACACAGTAGAGGAAGTATCTTGGAACCGGCCGAATTGATAGAAGAGGCGTGTGGATCTCCCCCTTCGCCGGAAGCCTTCGTCGAATACCTGAAGAGAAAGGTAGCTCGTCTCTACGAGATTTAATCGGTCGATCGGCGAAAGCACGATATCTCAAGCTCTCTCGGAAGGTGCATGGTCTCGATGACCCTTCATGCGGCTTCGTCTTTCACTCGAGATTTGTCCGCCTCCTGTACAGCCGTATCTCTCAAGGATGGTTCTATTGTAGCTGGGTCTAAGGATGGCTTGCTAATTAGTTGGCTAGCTTCGACGGGGGAAGAGGTGTGGAGGTTATCCATTGAAGGGCCCGTTTCCGATATTGCAAGAAGTCGTGGCCATGTGTTTGTAACGGCCTCATCTTCGCTCTATGCCATCGATGATTCGGATGGGTCTGTCCTTTGGAAGAGGGAGCTTGAGGGAGCTAGTGACTACGTTCTAGCCGTGGAAGGCTCAATTTGGGCGACATCATCGGTGTATGAGATAGAGGTCGGAGATTACACTGAGTCATCGATATGGAGATTTAATCTATCTGGCGAGTTGGGAAAGCGATGGGTTATTCCGGAGAGAAGCTGGTTTATTGGCCTCTCATACGGGAATGTAATCTTGGGTCTGGGAAGACCCAGGTGTGGGGTTCTAAGTATCGATGATGATGAACTGGAGCATTTCGAGGTTGAGGATGGGTCGCCGATAGTTTGTGGAGATTACAGGACAGAAGGTGAATGCCCAATAGCCATTCTTGGCCATTCCAGCGGGGCGATAACTTGTGTGGACAACCAGAATGAAGAAGTGAAAGGTGAAAATCTGATCAGCTCGTCTTGGTGGAGCAAGATTGTCGAAGAGCCAAGCGCAGTCTGCTGCATTCTAGTCCCAGACAAGGGCAATGAGAATATTACAGCATACGAAAACGGGTTTATCAAAAGTAATTTTGAATGGAGCTATGATGCTCGATCAGCAGTGACTGCGATGGCAGTGGGACCCGTTGGCGACGAAGAAATTGGACAGACCTATTGGGCCTGTACAGGTGAGAGGGTGCTAGTACTATCAAGTTCAGATAGAGCAAGAGATGTTCCCGGTTCTGCAGATTCCGGGGGTCAATTGATATTGGAATTGGAGCATGAATGCTGTCTTGTCGAATGTGACTCGGAAGGAGATACAATAGTCCTGGGAGATGAAAGAGGGGGAATTTACTTGATTAACGCTCAATTCCTCAGTAGAAGAATGGGTGAAGGAAGCGTGGAGATAACCAGTGACCACAGGACATCTCTCATGAGAGAGCGATTGAGGAAGCTCCGCGAGTGAAAAATTACAGTGGAAATTAACATTTACAGACCCTTATTTCCACTGTAAACGTGATACTGAACGAAAGATTTATTAGCCGCCGCTTGCCCTGTTGACTTTGCCGCTCCGGGGGAGTGGTGTGGGCGCGCTTCGGCAAACCCGCGGGCCACAACAACCGAATCCGCAAAGTCGGAGAGGTAGAACCGGGATCCGAAAGGTGAACGGGGAAAAGTCGAATCGTCTGTGGACGAGGAGGCGGCAGTAGAACCGATGTGGAAATAACCAGACGCAAGGAAGGGGAATCAAGCAACGGGGGAAGCTGGGGAAAACGGAACCGAACCCTTCGGGGGGAAAACACAAACCGTACCAGAAAACCATGCTGCAGAGGTACACGAAAGAAGGGAAACGAGCCAGAGATGGTGACGAGCCTGGGAAGCGGGTGTGGGGAACGAGAGTGGAGAAAACCGGACGCAAGGAAGGGGAAGAAAGCTGGAGGGAAACACACCGGGAACAAGAGCAGGGAGACCTGTGGAGGACCGGTACCGATCGAGGAACAAAACGGTGATATTAGCCATGTAGTGAATCGACGAGGGCATTGGAAGAGCAATCTTTCAAGGGGGATATTACCCCATTTAGTCCAGAAAAAGGCGAAGGGACCCTAGAGGCCCCATAGTCATCTACCCGGGAAATCCTAGTCTGACTAGGAGGAACCGGACCCTGCGGAGTACGCAGGGGGGAAGCTTCCCCAAGCTGAACCCCTGCTGCTCCCACCCCTGATGGCCTTCTCAAACAATTTTTTTCGGATGAGTGACTACTCTCTACCTGTCATCAGCTCTGGCCTGACCCACTCATCGAATTGCTCCTCAGTCAGAGCGTTCATTTCCAATGCACTCTCCCTGAGGGTTATATTCTTCTCATGGGCATTCTTAGCTATTTTAGCCGCATTATCATAACCAATGTGAGGATTTAGGGCGGTAACTAGCATCAATGAGTTCTCCAAATGCTCAGCGATTCTGTCTTCGTTGGCTTTCAGACCCTTGACACAATTATCGGTGAATGATCTGCAACTATCGGACAGTATCCTAATGGAATGGAGCAGATTGTAAATCATCATCGGTTTGAATACGTTAAGCTCGAAGTTCCCCTGACTGCCCCCTATCGATATGGACATGTGACTCCCCATTACCTGACAACATACCATTGTCATAGCCTCCGACTGTGTTGGATTGATCTTTCCTGGCATGATACTTGATCCAGGTTCATTGGCAGGAAGGGACAGCTCACCTATTCCGCATCTGGGTCCGGAACCTAGCCATCTGACATCGTTAGCGATTTTCATCAAGGATACGGCAAGGGTGTTCAAGGCGCCTGATGCGGATACGATTGCATCGTGCGCCGCAATCTGAGAGAATTTATTATGGGCGCTCGTGAATGGAAGACCGGTTAGATCTGAGATTTTTGATGCGACTAAATCTGAGAAGTCTGGATGAGTGTTTAGACCAGTACCTACTGCTGTCCCCCCGAGTGCCAGCTCATAAAGATCAATCAGAGAAAGCTCTATCCTCCTTATATCTGCATCCAACATAGAGACATATCCAGAAAATTCCTGTCCTAATGTGAGTGGGACTGCATCCATGAGGTGTGTCCTACCGATTTTTACTATCGGATCGAACTCCTTCGATTTGGCAGAAAGGGCTTCTCTGAGATAGTGAAGGGATGGCAAGAGTACATTTGTAATCTGCTCGGCTGATGAAATGTGCATGGCTGTTGGAAATGTATCGTTACTGGATTGAGCTCTGTTTACATGGTCGTTAGGGTGTACAGGCGTCTTGCTACCTAGCTCACCGCCAGCAAGTTCTATCGCCCTGTTGGCTATGACTTCGTTGGCATTCATATTGGTCTGAGTTCCGGATCCTGTCTGCCATACGCTGAGGGGGAAATGGCCATCCAGACTTCCTGAAATAACCTCCTTACATGAAGATACAATAAGTGACTCAATGTCACCATCCAGCTCTCCGATTTCTGAATTGGTTTGTGCTGCTGCCATCTTCAAGACACCAAATGCTCTGATTACTGCCCTAGGCATTGTTTCGTCGCCAATATCGAAGTTCATCAGGGATCTCGCAGTCTGGGCCCCGTAATATCTGTCGGCAGGGACTTCTATTTCCCCCATCGTATCGATCTCGGTTCTAGATGCGGATGGATCTGCTCTTGCAGACCTTTGTACTGTGGATACCAAAGAGGGTTCATTCGACATATTTCTTGATAGTCCATCCTCGATCATCTTGGCGATTGTTGCTGATCTTCCGCTGGATTTTCCCTTGCCTACTCTTCTATCCAGTTTCCTAGCAGTTTCCTCGGGTATGCTGATGCTGATGATTCTTCGATCACCAGCGCGGTGCTTGGCCATATTATACCGTATTATTAATTATTAATAAAATTAATTATTGGCTTCCTATTCAACGATTAATTGTCTAATCTGGTGACACTAATAATTTTCTGTGGATCATATGGCCTATCTCCTGGCTTGGTATCGCAGTTCTCAATCTTGTATACATTATCCATGCCCACAATTACCTCTCCAAAAATGGCATGATTTCCATCCAACCACGGCGTTGGGACAGTTGTAAGGAAGAATTGCGAGCCCCCTGTATTAGGGCCTGCATTAGCCATAGAGAATAACCCTGGCCTATCATGCCTCTTGGCCAGTGCTGATGGCTCGCAATCAATCTTCCAGCCCGGGCCACCAGTTCCAGCTCTTCCATCAAATGGATCTTTGGATCTGGGACACCCTCCTTGGATCATGAAGTTCTTGATTACACGGTGGAAGTGCAGTCCGTTGTAGAAGCCCTCATCTACTAATTTGAGGAAGTTTCCAGTTGTTTCTGGGCATTCTTCAGTATACAGTGCAATATCAATATCTCCAGCGCTTGTCGACATCCTAACTATGGTTGGCATGTACCTGCGTGATGCACACAGTCCAATAGTGTAACTACTATTGGATCTGGAAATTTGTATTGTCTGAGCTTCGGAATTTTAGTGAATTAGTTTTTCCCTAGGCAACCATCGAGCCCGGAAGTACATCTCCGGGAATATCCAGTAGTCTGACTACTCCGTCTGGGTCGAGTGCCCCCAGCACCAAGAATTGGGATACAAATCCTGTTGGTAATGTCTTATCACCTAGGTTGACGGCTCCTACCACCATTCTACCAATCAAATCATGGCGAGCGTAGTTCGTAATCTGTGCTGAGCTCCATAGCTTTCCAATAATCGGACCAAAATCCACTTGGATTTTGTACGATGGCTTGTTCATCTCTGGGAACTTCTGGACATCGAGAATCACTCCTGCCCTAAGATCAAGATCGAAGTAAGCAGAAGCTCCAACGTATTCCTTTCTTGGAAGTTTGCTAGGATCATATGGATTTCGATCTGGATCGATAATGTGTTTGTCCAATCAATCACCCGTGACATCAGACCTTAGGATTAGTGGAATCAGCTTTACTCCCGCTGACTGAAATGCATCCATGCCCCCTTCTTGTCTATCGAGGATTGTCACACAAGCCACAAGCTCACAGCCCATTGACTCAAGCATTGCAGCAGCCTTCAATGCGGAGCCCCCTGTTGTAGTTACATCTTCTAGTAACAATACTCTGTCTCCAGATCTTATTGTAGAGCCTTCTATTCCCGGAGGGTTACCTGTCTTCCGCCCCCCTCTGCCCTTCGGCTCCTTCCTTACCATGAATCCCCTGATATCGGAGCCTTTGCCAGCCTTCGAGATTGCAATGGCAGCCAGGGGAACCGCGCCAAGCTCTAGCCCACCAACAGCATCGACTCCCCCGAGAGAGTCAATGCAGTCATGGATCAGTACTCCAATCAAGTGCGCGCAGTCAGGGTTCATCATTACTGGTTTCATATCGAAGAAATGGGGGCTCTTTCTTCCACTAGCAAGTGTAAACAGATCGTCAGGGGAATGGAGATAAGCTAGCTCCCTGACCCTCTCAATTAGCTTGAGCTTTGCTTCGACTGGTGAAATTTGCTGCATATCTAACCAAAGCCGGGTAGTGGGACTGGCATGAAGGTTCGGTAGAGAAATCGTCTCAAAGTGGCTAAACACGGTCAATGTTCTTGGACGGCCCTCACTGTGGAGGGGCGTTCGCGCGGGGTNATGGGATGAGTGAAAGCATCGGATCGGTTTCTCAATACGATCAGNAGAGGCTATCATTGGAAATAGAATCGTACCAAAAGTGGCTAGATACAAAGACGCANGAGGTGTATGATATTGCACGAATTGCTAAGGCTAAGGGACTTGATTTCAGTACTGAGATTGAGATTCCAAGAGCAGCTGATTTGGCTAGTAGAACTGAAAAACTTCTCGAGGAATACCTCAAGGGACTGGAAATTGAAAATGATTTACGAGAGATTTTGTTGAATACTGACAGAGAAAGTGCGTCCATACAGATTGGAGTGGATGTTGCGAAGAGGATGCATGCTCGTGACGGAGATCTGAGAGAGGCTATTGATTGTGGCCTTAGGGTAGGTCTAGCGGTACTCACTGAAGCCGTTCTCGTAGCGCCACTAGATGGTATTGGAGCTGTGAGGATTCTGAATAATTCCGACGGTTCCGAGTTCCTTTCGATTGATTTTTGTGGCCCGATCAGAGCAGCTGGGGGTACGGCTCAAGCAATGTGTGTGCTGATTGGTGACATGATCAGGCGTGAATTAGGAATTGGCAGATACACTCCCTCGACAAGTGAGGTGGAGAGGGTGAAGGAAGAATTCGGCCTGTATAGAGTTGGATTGCAATACAAACCCCCTCCTGAGGAAGTGGAGATAATCGTAAGAGCCTGCCCGGTTATGATCAATGGGGAGGAGACGGAGAAGCAAGAGTGCGCGGGATTCAAGGAAGTAAATAACATACAAAACGAGAATGGATCATTTAGAACCCGAGTTAGGGGAGGCGTTTTGTTAGTAATCGGAGAGGGGCTATGTCTCAAAGCTCCGAAGATTGTCAAGCATACAGAGAGAATGGAAATATCTGGTTGGGAGTTCATTTCTCAATTCGCCAAAAAGGGCAAGGAAGATCCATCTAAGTCCAAGAGCTTCCATAGTAGGCAAATTCCTGAGATTTCTAGATATATGGATGATGTCATAGCTGGACGTCCGATATTCGGAGAGCCGTGCGAGCCGGGTGGATTCAGACTTAGGTATGGAAGAAGCAGAGCGACGGGATTGGCGGCAGCTGGTCTGAATCCAGTATCTATGGAAGCGGCCGGTGGTTTCCTTTCGGTAGGCACGCAAATGAAAATTGAAAGGCCTGGAAAGGCCTGTGCGGTAACCCCCTGTACAGATATTGAAGGGCCGATGGTTATTCTTGATGACGGAGAGTTTCGAAGAGTGGATACAGTGAACGAATGGGGGGCCATCAAGGACAGAGTGGTTTCCGTTTGGGATAATGGAGAAATTCTCATGGGTTTCGGTGAGTTTCTTGAGAATAACAAGTCTCTCGTACCATCGGCATACAATAGAGATTGGTGGGCTGCAGATCTTATTGAGGCGTTGGACCATCCTAGCAAAGTCTCGGAGTTTGCTAAGATAATGAATATCGACACTAGTCAGCTTCCAGACGGGCTGCCCTTCAATGGAGCTGTAGCTCGAGGAGGAGAGGATCCATTGGAGAGGGACTGGAGGAAGAGGGCTTGGTATCTTTATTTGAGGGACTTGGATTTGAGTTGGCTTCAGTCTAAGAAAATTGGGGAGTCATTCGGGACAGCGGTTCCCCCTCCATGGAATCTGTGGTGGTCCGATCTTCCTCTCTCAATCGTAGATCCACTGATCGAGTCATTGATTGGCTCGACTTTGGGAGAAGAAGGTTTGAGGGTCATCGGCGCCTCTGATGGTTGGGGGCATGGCCCCTCCACTGATGCAGGTAGTCCTCTGGAGCCCGAATTCGATAAGTGGCCTTCGTGGATGTCGGTTGCTGACCATGGAATTACCAAGTCCTCACTTCTAACATTGGGATTATCTCACATGCATAGTAACGGAGATATCGTAATTCCTAGGAATTGGGAGGGGCTTCTAGAAGGCCTGGGGCTTATGATTGAGTCGGGCGTAGTAAATCGTTCTGTNGACTCTGATAATCACATAAATGATCGTCTTGACAGGGTGAAGAGAGCCAAGGANATTGTCAAAGTTGAAGAAGAGAGGAAAAGAGAGCTTGAAGGCAGGAGGGGGGTNGCTAGAGTACGTGCTACNACTGTGGCCATGCAAGAGGGCAAGGGCANTCTAGAAACCGAAGCAATAGGAGAAGAAGCATCGCAGGCGATTGAAGATCCAGGTCCTGCTGATTCGGTGGAGCTTGGAAAATCCATTTCATTGATAGATGATCATATAGTCGACGGTTCACTTTGGCTTGTGAGAAAGGTGTCCTCTTGCAGGTGGGAGGATTCTGCAACTTGTAGGATCGGGGCAAGAATGGGGAGACCTGAGAAGTCGGGAGTCAGAGAGATGAAGCCCATGGTTCACGCCCTTTATCCAATCGCAGAAAGTGGTGGGCCTCAGAGGTTACTCGGAGAGTCTTCCTCTAAGGGAAGCATTAGAGTCCAGATGGGGCCTAGGATATGTACCGTTTGTGGATCTGAATCCCCGCATATCAGATGTCACAACAGGCCGGACCCGAACGTTGCAAGAGAATGTGGAGGAAGGACCGATGAGCGAAAGAGAAGAGGGGGCAATAGGAGGAGGAGGGGAGAGTTCACAACTGTTCCAATTTCATCCATTATGGAGGTAAAAAGAAGATCCTTAGGACTGGATAAGCTACCATCGAAAATTAAGGCTGTGAAGGGATTGGTCTCCATAGGCCAATCCCCTGAGCCCCTAGAGAAGGGTATTCTTAGAGCTAAGCACGGAGTGTCTGTATTCAGAGACGGTACGTCAAGATACGACATGAGCGATGTTCCAGTGACTCATTTCAAGCCAGTTGAGATTGGCACTCCATGGGAGTCTTTAGCCAATCTTGGATATACCCACGATATTAGAGGAGATGAGTTGAAATCCGATCATCAGATGCTTGAGCTGCTTCCCCAAGACTTCATACCTTCTATTAGGTCTAAGGAACATCTTCTCGCTACATGCGGATTTGTAGATGAGCTTCTAGTCCGTTTCTATGAAATGGATCCATTTTACAACGCCAACTCGGAGCTTGATTTAGTAGGTAGGCTGGCCATTGGCCTAGCTCCGCACACATCTGGGGGGGTACTTTGTAGGATAATTGGGTGGACTTCATCTTCTGCCGGCTACGCACATCCATTATTCCACGCTGCAAAAAGAAGGAACTGTGACGGTGATGAAGACAGTATAATGATGTTAATGGACGGACTCCTTAATTTCTCTAAGGAAATTCTGCCAGCGGGAAGAGGGGGGAGAATGGACGCTCCACTAGTTCTGACGACTAGGCTAAACCCCATGGAGATAGACAAGGAGGCTCTGAATGTTGACTGTTCATGGAACTACTCAAGGGCATTCTACGAGGCATCCCTATCACAGCCGCATCCCAATGAGGCATCTGCCCTGGTCGATCTAGTGAGTGATAGGCTAGGGTCAATTGGGGATTTGAGAGGATACGGATGGACACATGACTCGGGGGAATTAGACTCTGGACCTGTAAATTCCGCATACAAGACTCTGGTGAGTATGACTGACAAGATGGGGGAGCAGCTGGCTCTTGGAAGCAGGCTTCGTTCCGTAAGCGTGGATAGAGTTGCTTCACAGGTGATTGAGTCTCACTTCCTCCCAGATATGAGGGGGAATATGATGGCATTTACTAGGCAGAAGGTTCGATGTGTAAAATGTGGGCATTCATATCGAAGAATGCCTCTGGCTGGGAAGTGTATTCAAAGGGCGGGTGGAATTTCTAGGGGACCTAGATTCTCTAGCTCTGACGATGGTGCTGCGACATGCGGAGGGAATGTTGTGCTGACTGTTTCCGAAGGGGCTGTGAGAAAATATATCGAAGTTACCAAGGAAGTCATGGAAAATTATGGCGTGGATGATTACACGAAACAACGTGTTGGATGGATGTCAAACAGCGTTGACTCTCTTTTCAATAATGACAGAGTAACTGTGATGACTCTAGAGGACTTCTTGTAGTCAAAAATCAAGATTGAGCTTTCTTAGTATCGTGCCCATCCACTGTAGCTTCACGAGTTTTGTACTTTTGACAGTGGTTCCAGACCACCGACCGACCTCTTTAGTATTCGTGCCGAGCAATGTGATCTGATCTCTTGGGATGCCCATGGAGAGGGCGATGCAAGCAGCTCTATCCCCATCTGTGAATCCTCCCGGATTATGCATTCCGGGTATATCATCTGGCGTCTGATGCGTTAGAACCAGTGGAGGGGGGGATGCGAGGGGCATAGCGACGTTTAGGAGTTCGTTCCATTCGTCTTGATTATCCCCGTGTGCATGCAAAAAGATTGTTTTTCCACGTCTGACTGCCTCGGTTGTACCCTCTCCGCCATCCGCATCACTGACCATGAATAGCAATCTGGACCATGCTCTTTCGGCAGAGGTATCTGGCAAAAGTGAGAACACTCCTGCAGCTCCGTCAGCAGCTATTAGCAGTGTAGGAGTCTCGAGGGCGTTAACCAATTCATCTTCATCGATGGCAGCACCAAGGATGGCTACGTTTTGCCCTCTTAGCACGGCTCTTCTCTGTACGGTTGCTACGGTGGCTGCCCTGTTGGCCCTGCTCCATAAATCGACTCCAGAATTCTCTACAGTAGAAATTAGCTCCTTTGCACTGAATTGGTCGTGTTCGAGATTCCATCCAAAATGTGACCTGAATTCATCTTGAATAGTCATGACATCCTTGATGCATGGAAGAAGATCCGTAGGGGGCCTAGACATGTTTCTCCAGTGGAAGGGGTCGGTGATTGTTGAATAACCCTCTTGGTTCACTTGATGTCGTGCCGATGCCACTCAGCCCACCGGATATCGAAGACCGGGTTGTATTGTCTAGATACCCTATGCTTCCACAAGGAAGTCAGCACATCAAGAATGTACTGAAGGAAAATGGAGTGACAGTGGTGGATTTGATCGAGGCCCCTTGGCTCGAAGAAGTACGGACCAGAGGCAGATTGCGGCTTCTTGAATCTGTGATGCACAAAGACGGGGTTGATGACACCACTACAGTCGATCTGTCGAGTGATGCTGGGAAAATGACTGAGACTCTTTCTTTCTTGCATGCCATGTTGGTAGTCTGCGCTTCATTCGATGAACGATTGTTATCCAGATGGATAGAAGGCGAGGCGAGTAGGGCCGATGGTCTGTTCGGCAGAGATGCCACCAACTTCACGATAATTTGCTCTAGTTTTCTTTCGGGAATAAAGATCGAACAGGGCGATGATGAAGTCTATTGGGTACCTGTCTCTGATTTCATTGAGCTTTGTCCGAAGATCTCTGGGACTTACTGGAGGCTTGCCAATAGGCCGGTGAAGGAGGGATGGGTCAGGATGGATCCCGGCTCGGGAGAGAACAGTAGGGAGAGGACCTCAAGGCTTCTCAAGGAAAGGGTTCGGTCCTACCTGGACTTGGCATGTAGGGAACGTATGGAGAAGATGTCGGAGGAGTTTGCCGCTCAGTTCTCAGAAGCTGTTGAGAGGATAACCGGCATGTTGGCCCTGAGGGTAAAGGAAGAGATGCCAGTTTCCGCAGCAGTAAGGGAAGATTGGCCTCCTTGCTTCGAATCCGCCATTTCTGAATTGAATCAAGGCATTAACGTGAATCATGTGGGCAGGGTATTCTTGGCGTCTTTCTCCAAAGCACTTGGCCATACACAAGAGCAGACTTGTGGATTTTTCTCTGGAGCTCCTGACTATAATCCAGATACCACTTCCTACCAAGTGTCACATATTTACGAAAGGGATTACACCCCTTACGGATGCGCTTCTCTGAAGACGAATGCGAGATGTCCGGTTCAGACTGGTGATGATAGGCTCTGTGACCAAGAGTGGTTAACTCACCCCCTGAAGTACATCAGAGCTAAGCAGAGAAGGAGATATTCTGAAAGTGGCGGGGCGGG
>PBZE01000002.1 GCA_002730095.1 Methanobacteriota archaeon
GGTATACACTATCTGATCATCGACTGAGAGTTGCGTTCTACCAATTAGACTAAAGCCATCAACCTGGAATTGCATAACCTTCCTGTAGTGATCACTATTCACAATCAAGGCACAGGGGTCCCATGCTCCTGAGGTACTAAGAGCATCAGCTCCCAAAGGCTCACATCCCTCATGGGGCAGATTCTCCTGGAATCTTAGAATGACATTTACAGGTCCGAATCCATCCGGCAGGAATGAGTTTGGATCGTCTTTCAGAAGCTGTGGATTCAGAAGTAGCTGGTGATAGATTGAGCCTGCATTTGGACATAGGGTCTCGATAATTTGCCTATGGGTCCGATCTTCGAAATCGGTTCCCTCCATGATTAGAAGTACCTCGCCCCCGTTCTCAAGACATCCATCCAATGCCTCTCCTAGGTCTTTCTCAACTGCAGTTCTGTTATCGTCTGTTACCTGTCCTGAGAATTCCCAAATGTCTCCTGCTTGGAGCAGATTTGGCGTGGTACTCTGAATGCTTAGATATGTCCTGGACACTACCCAGAGACTGGTTACCGAAGAGCTACCCTGCCTGAAAGGATCTCCCGGATAAGTTACTCCAAGAGTGAAGTTCCCGAGTTCGTGGAACTCATCAATTGTTAGATTGATCTTCAATACGCCATTGTTGTCTGTAATGGCCACTCCAGCAGAATTGTCCGCTGACCATGTGTAGTTGACTGGGGCGTCACGAACTGGCTGGAATGCATTATCAATCAATCTGGCCTCCAGTGTGACGTTTTGTCCCCTATACAGTCTAGGAATAGAGCTAAATTGGAAATCTGTGGTTCCTATAACTGAGACATTGACATAGGCCCCCGTTGGAGCTAATACGGATGTCTGATTGCCAGTGAAGTAGTAGTTTGAATTCGTGAAATCGGCTCTGATTCCAAATACTCCTGCGGAGTACTGTGAATACCATGTCCAGTTGTAGTCAAACTGCGCGACTCCATCGACCATGTTGGGCACTCTGGCGAAACCGGTTTCCGTCGAGCCGGCGAATACGCCATTCCCGTCGACGTCTACCTGCAGAGCCATTGGGTCATGCGGCCAAGGGACCATTGTTCTGTTCCAAACTGAGCCCACGACCCTGAGGGTCTCCCCGGTAAACATCTCAGGCACTATCTCACACCTTACCTCGCTATCTGGATCCAGAGCATCTACTGGCCCGCATGGAGGGACATTGAAATCGCCACCATTCTGCATTGCAATGAACCAATGTGTACCGTTAGATGAAAGGAAGGGCCTCAACCTAGAAGATTCTCCAGTGAGTGATTGAGGATTGCCATCCCATAGAATGGGATATGGCTTACCCAAGCTTACATCTTGGTAGTCCATGTTCGCGTTAACCAAGGAGGGAGAGTGGAATATTGCCCTCCAAGCACCGAAGCTTGATCCAGTGAACTGTGTGGCATCCCAGAAGTATACTGGCCTTATCGATGGAGTGATGATATCGGCTTCTACATACATCCTATGCATTGATCTGATATTGAATGAGTCTGAGTCATCTCCTTCCAAGTATGGCCATGGGCTCTCAGTCCCCAGATCTGGCCTTGAGTACGCAGTAAAGGTATAGTCACCAATTGGTAGACTGGTTGAGGTGTAGTTGTATCTTCCAACCACATTGTGAGACTTCGAGAAGTCGTCCCATACTATTTCCTCATATCCTCCTGGTATAGCTCCGGGTCCGTTATCCATTGTAGAGTTCCATTGAACCTGCTTCCATATTCCTTGGCTTCCAGATGCCTGTACGAATGTCAGTGAAACCCATCCTCCAGCATCTGCCCTGTATCCATATCCGTACCCATCGAAGACAGTTGGATTGGTTGTGTTTCCAAATGGCCCTCCCGAGACATTGAATGAAACGGGGGCGTAGGGAAGTCTGTTGTCAAAAATACCTCTGTCCCAGTCGGCGGAATAGTGTACCTTGTAGTCAACGAAGAGTGGTTGCTCGTCGCTCCTAAAATATGTCCAAGCGACATAATCAACAGTGGTATTCGCCCTTACCTCGACCGGAATTGGCTCAGTATTGGCTCCATCGTGCACAAACATCTCTGTTACTTCGGCGAATATATTGTAGGTTGTAGATGGACCGACTTCTAGATCCTCCGGGAAGAGATATTGGCCCACTTCGAACTCCCCATTTTCATCGGTTAATACGTCGATAGTCTCCAAAGCGATTGTTCCATTGTTGGCCCATTCGATAATGACCTGCACAGGAACGTTTGGCGCCCTGGTGAATACTCCTTGATCCGGATCTAGCCAGTCTACGCTCCCATTGAACTTAGCCGGGAAGAAGGCGTCAAGCCATAGTACTGGCTCGGTGTAAAGTGTTATTCTAGTTGGTATCTTGTCATCCTCATCGGGTATTCCATCATTGTCCTGATCCCAATCTGAGCTACCATTCCAGTTTTCTTCTAGGTGATCCCAATCAACATCGGTCCTATCGTCTGCATCGTCATCATTGTCAATCGCATCGGGCCCTGTACTAGGGTCGGTTGGATTAGCGATTCCCGAGCCGTTTCCAAAGTCATCGTGATCCCATGGATTAGTAGATTCGGAGTCAAACCTTGTCGGCCATAGCATCACTTCATCCTTATCCTTCATTCCATCCGCGTCGTCATCCTCATCGATATCGTCCCTGATGCCATCATTGTCATGGTCCCATGGAGTGATGAATGGGGTCGCTCCCGATTGTTCGATCACATTGACTAGGCCGTCTCCGTCCCAGTCATTGTCAGCCCAATTTGGAGTCCCATCGTTATCATGGTCCCATGGACTCTGCTCTTCTCCGGTAAAGCATCCCTCTAGAGTTTCCTGTATTGAATCGGGGACCCCGTTATTATCGTCATCTGGGTCTTCTCCATCTGGAATTCCATCGTTGTCATTGTCGACGTCATAATACTTGGGAGCCAGTAGGCCCTGACCCAGCAGTCCCTTGTCCCATACAGCCTGATACCATCCATCATCATCGGGGTCGGTATCTGTTCCATCATCGTCATTATCATCGCAGTTGCTACCTGTGAAGAATGACCCTGGTGTTTCCGTGTTCGCGTCGTCATCTAAGTCGTCATTGGAATCGACCTCTAGATAATCCCAAGTTCCATCGTTATCGTCATCGATATCCCAATGGTCGTAAATACCATCAAAATCATCGTCTAAGTCTGCTGTATCGTTGAACATGCACTGAGGGTCCATATTCCCTGCAACAGGGGCTCCGCAGTCATCATCGGGGTCAACGTCGTTATTGAGAAGATCAGCGATTTCGTCGGGGAACATGTTGGCGTTAGAGTCTGCCCCCCACTGGAATAGCCCCCTGTTAACACCGACAAATGCGATCCATAAGTCCCTATTATCCATAATATCGACATAGGAAACTGCTGAGCTTGGGCCTACATCCTGATTACCGTTAAAATCGAACCAGAAGCAATTCTTGTTGCATGTCCATTGGCCATTGGAGTTACTACCATTGTAAGAGCCTTGGTCCCACTGTGGATCAGGTCTAGTACTGTATGGCTTTGTGTATATGGTGCCCTGCACTTGTGTGGCTCCGAGTACGGGCCAACCGTAGAGCCATGCTAGCTCAACCCCACAAGCAACGGGCTGGAAAGCTATTTGGAAAAATATGTAGAAGAGAGATAAATCACACTCACCATCATTCAGGGATCCCCCGAAGGCTGGATCATTGACATCCAATCTTCCATCCGAGCCTTCGTCCTGATCCCACCAATCAGGCATTCCGTCGGCATCCATGTCAACGTCTATCCCGTTAATCAGTGAGTCCCCGTCCATATCTATATCGAAGAAGTTGTTACCGTTCCAAGGACTCCACTTCATCATTACGTGCCAGTACATCTCTGGAACAACTCCATTAGAGTCCATCGTGGTAATTCCCGTTACTGGATCGACGCTTTCTTGATATCCGTTGTATGGAAGGATGAAATCATGGTCGTCAGCAAAGAATGGGCTGAAGTGCCAGAACTGATCCCATCTTAGTGGTTGAAGCATGGTGTATGTTGTTCCGTCATCACTTCCATCGATGACTTCTCCATCTTGGTGTGAGTATGAGTTGTCGAATTGGTCGGTGGAGTCGCTGTCTACAATGCCACAGTTCCCGTCATCGGGATCGTAAAGATCTGAGATTCCATCATTGTCGTCATCCCAATCTAGGTCATTTGATAGCCCATCCCCGTCAATATCCGTGTCGATATCATTGGCACCGTCATCTCTGAACATCGAGCCGTTCAGGTTGTGCAAGTCTGCGTCATCATCCAGATCGCAATTTTCGTCCAAGTCCAGCCAGTCGAGGACCCCATCATTGTCGTCATCGACATCTTCCCAATTGTTGAAACCGTCACCGTCCCAGTCATTGTTGCCCGTGTAGGACTTCCTCTCCGTTGTGCACCTTGGGTCCGGGTTTACTGGATTGGGGTTGTCTATACTTGGACAGTCCCAAGAAATTACGTCCTCCTCGGTGGCATTCATGAAAGGATCAAGTTCGTTGACTATTCCGTCGTTGTCTAGGTCATAGGGCAAGTCATTAGGGTCGGTTCCTGGGTTTCCAAGTAGGTTATCGGCCGGAACGGCCCCCCCTACATCTGTGTCTTTCCAGTCCCATACCAAGTCATAATCGGAGTCTATGGGCCTGTAGAGATCATCATCTAAGTCTCTATCATAATCCAACTCGCAATCTATTCCGGGCACGCCTATCGGCTGAGAATTAGGAAGATCCCCGTTGCCGTCCGAGTTGGTATCAACTTGCATACAGGAGTCTGGTATTCCGTCATTGTCGTCGTCTACATCCCACATATCCAGCAATCCATCGTTGTCGTCATCGTTGTCTGCAGAGTCAGGAGAACCATCATTGTCATTGTCGGGATCTACGAAGTTAGGAATTCCATCGCCATCGAGATCTCCATCAACTACCTGAGTGAACGTCTGACTTCTGGGGTGCCAAACCGTTCTCTCCTTTGTTACGAAGTTGAATTTGTCTGTCCCGTATATGTCTTCATTTAGATTGAATGCGTCTGGTAAGGTCTGGCTCGTCTCTGGACCAGCTGTAACTCGTCCTTCGTAGTTAGAGTCACTTGGGTCAGAGTAATCCCAGCTTCCCTGGGTTGAGAAGGTGAAAGTGAATGAGCTCCCGGGAGTTATCTCTCCACTGTCAAAAGTGCCATCGTCAGCAGTAATATTGTGCGGCTGTGAATCGTCATTCGTCCAAACAACTGTGTCGCCTTCTTCTATTGTTATCCTATCTGGATTTAATGCTCCTTCTCCAATAGAGACGGATATTACCTCGGTCTCGCCCCATTCTGACGCAGTATCCCACAGGGAAGAGGTGGTGGTGATGTTGGTGGTGATAGTAGAATCCCATGGATGGGAATCCCAGAGGTCTTCCACACCGTCATTGTCGTCGTCAGCATCGAAGTAGTCTTGGTCTCCGTCTGAGTCAAAATCACAAGGCCAAACGAATTGGTCTATCCTGCCATCGTTGTCGTCATCTTCATCGTAGGAGTCAGGGCCTGATCCATCAGTATCGTCATCAGTTACTCCATCGTTGTCGTGATCGAGCGGGTTCTGGTCCACCCTGTATCCAACCCCTACAGGCGTTCCAGTCCATGGGTGTACGGTGGTAGGTTCGACATACCGATCCATAGACACGTTTCTGGGATCCGCGCCTTGATCGTAGTCAATTGGGCCCTCAAGAATGCCATCGTTGTCGTCATCCCAGTCAAACTCATCTAGTTGTCCATCGTTATCGTGATCGAATGGGTGGGTCCCATAGCAACCATCGAACATCTCGATTAGATCGTTAATTCCATCGTTATCGTCATCCAAGTCACTTAGATCTCCGATTCCATCGTTGTCGTGATCTTCGGCATCTGTCTCTTCAAGGAAGAAAGAGTATCCTGGTTGCGTAATCAAAACAGAAGGATCTGAGACCTTCCCATAATAGGACATATGATCATGGTATGATGGATCATTGAATGCTGGATTGTTGAATGGGTTGTGTGGATACTGAGGGCCTTGATCTGCACCAGCTTGGGGCCACTCCGCCTGTCCGCTCTGCTGAAATGGCTCCCTATCCGGGGCTTCAGCCAATGATGAAGCGTGTTTCTCATCGTAAGTCTCGAAATCTTGGAAAGAGTACATTTGGGTGCTGAATAACATTATTCCAATCATGAACACAGAGATGAGGGCTTTGCGACTGCTGTCACTTGAATTCCAAATTGCTTTCTCGTCTAACACGTTACCACCCGGTAACCCAGTTAGATGCTGTCTGACTTATGAACGGATACCCCGGAATGGGAAATATAGTATCAATGGGGCCTCGAAGTATCACTCGAGAAAACATCGGATTGAAATCTATCATTGTAGCCGGCCATTCATGGAACGGATGCGATGGATGCTGACCTCAAAGATCCACAGAGCTACGGTCACTGGTGCCGATCTAGACTATGTTGGTTCAATCACTATAGATAGAGACCTGATGGATGCAGCAGGATTAGTGGAATGGGAAGGAGTCCATGTCCTTGACATAACAAACGGAAACCGTCTGGAGACGTATGTGATTGAGGGAAGCAGGGGGTCGGGTGAAATATGCATCAATGGTGCAGCTGCTCATCTGATAAATCCCGATGACTTGGTTATCGTACTCGCTTACTCAGGTATTGGTGAGGGCCGGATTGAGGGTCACCTACCCAAGGTGGTTCATGTGGATGAAAATAATCGAATTATTCATGATCTATGATATTGGGAACCCTTGTTAATCTCGGATGCTCTGTATAGCTGTTCTAGAAGGATTGCAGTGGCCATTTCATGAGTTAATGTCATCTTTGAAATAGATATTTTCTTGGTCCTGAGCTTGAGATCATCGCTGAATCCGTCAGCTGGCCCTACAGCGAAAATGGTATTCCTGTCAGATACTGTAACCTCTGAAATTAGCTCGGCGAGTTCCATACTCGTTAGCAGACTTCCGGACTCATCGAGAAGAATTAGTTCGGCCCCCCTTGATTCTATTTTCTGTTCGTAATCTGAGAGGGCTGTCTTATCACTGTGGACTACCAGTTCCATCCCAGCAGATGAGTTTCTGCTTGCATAATCGTCAATCAGATTCCTAGTACCACGCCCCTTCGGACGTCCATAAATGTGCACTGATACTCTTCCCATTGCCCATATTGGCATAGGAGGAGGACTTTTGTCCTTCGCAACGATGAATAGAGGGTACCTGTTGGTTAACCTGAGAACATGGGATGGTGGCCCTTCAGAAAGCGACGTCACGAAGAGGTGAATGATTCCCCTCACGTGAAGGGAGCACGTATGTGGCTCCAAGACCTAAGGGAGATTTGTGAAAGGAACTACCAGAATCCCTCAGCTGGACAGTCTTTGGTCCGAGAAATTCAAGTTGAATGGACTGATGCTAATAGACGAGGGGATCTGGATGATTCTCTCAAGCAGGGCCTAGACAGAAGGGCTTTCAGACTACTTAGGGCAGATGATGAAGAATGGCTAGGTTGGCTTGATAACGAGGGATTTTGGGAGCCGGGCTGGAAAGGTGGATTTGATACTGAGTGATTATGATGTGGTTCTGGATACTAATATTTGCCTGTGTGGGAATTGCTTGTATGTGGTACAGTAGGCATCAGCCGTTTCCTGAGATCAGTGGTAGGTTTTCTGCTCTGCTACTTACGATATCATTGCTATTGTGGCTATCTAGTACCGCCCCTAGGGAAACATCTGAAGAAATTCCAGCTATTCTAGCGGCATTGATTGGTGGACTTGGGGTGATTTTCGGTGTTAGGCACATGACAATAACCCACCACGACGTTGTTGTGGCCCCATTCGGTGGGGTCCTTCTGTGTATAGGATCGATTAGTCTGCTTTCAGGCAGGTGGGGCGAATACGATCAAAGCGAGCAACTGGTCTCCTTCGCTCTAGCGTCGGTACTGGTCATGTTAGAGGTCTATCTGTGCTTTAGGGGGCTGGTAATCGGAGTACAAGGGATCTCCTGGTCCAAGTCGGGCCTTAGGCAAGTTAGGAGGGGTTTGCTGGAAGGGCCAAGAGGAGCAGTGTCTCATTTTGAGAAATCTTGGCATTCTGAGGATCAATGGTTGACGGCTATGAGCCATGCTGCGTTGATGAAGATTCACGGCCACATTGGAAATTCCGATGAAGAGGAATATCACAATATGGAACTCGAGAAGCTAGGTGGATTGGACGCTGTTGATGGTACTTGGGTCGAGGCGATTGGGATTGAGCTTGCTAGTCTGAAATTTCCTATGGAGAGAGAAGAGGAATGAAATTTTACGGTACGATTGTAAGCATTAGGGGGGCTCGGAGCGATTGATATGGTTCGGATAACTAAGGTTCATACTGGAGGAGGCGATGGAGGGGAGACCTCTCTTGTAGATGGCACGCGTGTCGGGAAGGAGNATCCTAGAGTAGCGATCTACGGAACAATAGATGAGGCNAATTCAGCTATAGGGATTGTCCGTTCGGAGATAATGAGNTTCGGGCTGGACGTGTCTGAGCCACTCAAGGGCCGTCTTGTNGAGGCGGATCAAATGCTTGGATTAATCCAACAGGAGTTATTCGATGTAGGTGCTGAGTGCGCCTGTCCTCCGGGAGGTGTCCCAGAGCAGATGTCAGTAATTGGGACTGAAGCAGGGAGGAGATTAATCGAGGAGATGGACTACATGCTGCAGGACCTAGAGCCGTTATCATCGTTCATACTCCCAACGGGAAATCCAGTGGTTGCAAACTTGCATATGGCTCGTACTATAGTCCGAAGAGCTGAGAGAGAAGCCTGTACCCTAAGAGAAGAAATTAGGAAGGAAATAATTAGCTATCTAAATAGGCTTTCAGATCACTGTTTCGTACTTTCTCGCTGGCTTACCGGAGAAGAGGGGGAAGCACTTTGGACCCCATTAGGAAAGAGGAATTTAGGGAAAGAGTCCTGATTTTTCCATGTGATTGACAGCGGATCTGAGAAGTTCCTTCTCTTGATCGAACGTCAGCATAGACTCTGCATCAGCATAGTTCAACCAAAGGTAACTGTTGTGCTCCTCCGAAAGCTCGACCTCTACCTCATCGGTACTAGCAATGTACCAATACACCTGTTTTGTCGTCTTCCTTCCTTTTTTTCTAAAAGTATACTCGGTCCTTGATTCCCATGTAGTATCAATTTCTACTGACTTGATTCCTGTCTCCTCCTTCAGCTCCCTAGACGCTGTTTCATGATGGTTCGTGTCACCTTGCTCGACGTGTCCCTTGGGGAAACTCCAATGGCCCTGTGGGTATTGGAGAAGAAGGATAGAGTCGTAGTTGAGCAGGATGAAGCCACAGGATGTCTCCATGGGCCCCGGGGAGTCTGCATTCATACATACAGTAGGGGGGGTGCAGTCAAAATACTACTGATTAGTTGGACCAAAAGCACCTTGAGTAGATAGTTGTCGAGTCGATTCATGGATGCCGACCCGCTTTCTCTCAACATTGTAAGGATAGTCACTGACAGTGATCTAGACGGAGTGGTTACGGCGGCTATTCTGAGAAGATGGTGGCCGGATAGTGAGGTAATTTTTGGACACCCGGGTGAGCTCCGAGCCGGCCTACTCGATCACTTAATGGATAGAGGAACAGCGGTTTGTGACTTGCCCAGACACCCAGACTGCGGCTTGAGTATAGATCATCACCAGTCTAATATTCCAGTAGGCGATGAAATGGGGGTCATATCAGTTTGGAAGCCTACTCCCTCGGCCGCTAGAATAGCGTATGATCTTGTTAATGAGAGGATGGATATTTCTGATCTTGAGGAGCTATTGGAATGGGTAGACAAACTCGATGGCGGGGGAGTATCAAGAGAGGAATATCTTTCTGATGAGCCTGCAGTTTGGCTAGGTAGAGTTATTGATGTCAACGAAGGCACTGCTATGGCCGTCTTAGAAGCTCTTCAGCAGGGAATGGAGATTGAGGATATCCTTAGAGTACCTATGATATCTGCGAAGTTAGAGGAGAGGAAAGTGGAAAGAGAACTGCTGTCTACCATTATTTCAGATAGAACTCGGTTTGTGGACAGGATGGCGATTGCCAGGCTAGATGGATTGGGCATGCGATCTAATGGATATCATATCACTGCCTTTGCTGGAGATTCCTGTGATGCTTGTATAGTGATTCACGGCGACATGGGGGCATCTTTCGGAGAGGAGGGAAGGTATCCGGTTTCAGCTTCGTTCTACACGAACTCGTTCCTCCACAAAGAAGGAGGGGTGTTCGATTTGACCCAATTGGCAACATACTTCGATACGGATGGCGGGGGTCATGCAAATGCATGTGGATGTAGGATAAAGGCCCTTGAGGATGGTTTGGTTGTAGATAGAGATGCGACAGAAGAAGATGTGAAGAAAAATATCTCAAAGTGGCTCGAGCTTTGGTCAGAACGCTAGTCGTCTGACAATGGGCCGATGCTCAGTATTACATACACAGACTGAGTCAGCATGAGGAAGCCAATCAAAGACAGGACTAGTCCAGTTGGAGAGGGCAGTAGGTCCTGCAAATGGTTGCCTGAAATCCAAGCCATGGAAAGTACGACGAATGAGGAGAGTAGCACTTTCCTAGCAGATGACGAGGGGTTTTCCCATAGATCGACCCAGGGGATTAGCCCTCTTCTTCTGAATCTGAATCTGTACCATGCCACGTAGAATAGCCCCAAGGAAAGGGCCCCTGTAAGACCCAAGGTAAAAGACTCGGAATTCCAAGGTCCACTGAAGGACTGCTTCAGAAATACTGTATTGATCAGGAGTATTGTACCAACTGCTGCGTGTATTCTCCATTCGGGCCCACTTGGCTCCTCCATGACATATCCAAGGGGCTCTAGCGCTTCAAATAAACTAAGGATATATTTTGATTGACGGCCTCAGGTCACTCAATGAAACATGGGCTCGTCTGGGAAGACACGGTTGATGAGGCACACTTGGATCTAAGATTCTGGGTACTTAGAGAAGGCCTCCCCCGGGGAACGGAGCATTATCCGGGCATAGATGATGATTCGGAGACGAAGTTTCTATGCGCTTACGAAAAGGGGGAATTGATTGGTTGCTCCACCCTTCAAATAGACGAGAGAGAGGGGTGCAGGTTCAGAATTAGGGGAATGGCGGTTTCTCCAAATCACAGGAACAGAGGGATTGGCTCCAGCATCGTACGGGAGCTTCAGAAGTATGCGTCCAGCGAAGGTAGTGGGATATGGTGTAACGCTAGGATACGAGCTGTCCCAATGTACAGAAGATGTGGTTTCGTAGAAGTTTCAGATGTTTTTGAGATAGAGGGGATTGGCCTTCACTTCGACATGGAGTGGAGAGAAAATGTCTCTAATTAAGTATTGATTCCGAAGTCAAGTGGACGGTAATCGTTCGTCTGATTTTGATAGTAAACACAATGGTGTGAGATTGAAGGAATTGGTTTTCATTACGACATGGAATGTAATAAGTTACAATATTATCTAAAAAACCTGAACAAACAGTATGATTATTAGCCTTACTTAGAACGTCTTGAGCAATGTTTGATAGGATTAAATCTACTCCTGCAAAAATATGTCTGATAGTGAGTGCCCTTGTAACAATTGTTTACTCGATGAATTTCATGCTCTTCGCTGATTGTTATGTAACGGGAGGAGACGGTTGCTTCACTCTTGGGTTTACCAATGAAACCACTGCTGGAATGCTTTCTTACGGAAATGGAGGTCCTGAAACGGCTTTCAATGGGGTACTAATGTTTGGAGTGTTCATGTCCACGATGCTAATTCTAAATGAGGGGGCGAAGGGAATGTGGAAGATCATGATTCCAGTGATTATTGGATTCGTTGTTATGTCTGCGGCAATGTGGGCTTACTGGGGAGACTTGGACTCCTCAACGACTCCAAAATACATTGCTCCTGTAACGACTGCGATATACATAGCGGCCTACTTCCTATTGAAGGCTGAGGACGAAGTAGACGATGGAATTTCCGAGTTCAAGATGGGTTTGAATATAGATGACAAGCCATCACTTGTAGCTATGATGCTAGTGGTTGTCATGGGGATTTGGTACAGCTTCATGTCCCTTGTAATGCCTGAAGATAGAATAGAGGCATTTGGCCTAGGAGAGGCAAGTCAGGAAATACTTGATGCTGGACTGGGCGCTCCGTCAACGGTAACGGTGGCCGTAAGTGGTTCTCTATTCCTGGTCTATACCATCTGGACTGCGATGGTAGTTTTGGACGGTGCAAAGGGAAAGTGGTCAATTTTGCATCCCGGGATTTTCTTCCTAATCACAGCAACAATTTCGACTTACATGGGCCTGGTAGACAATGTAGGGGAGATATCAAGACCTGTCTCAGATCAATCTGTTCTAGACAGTGTTGCAGGGCCTCTTGCGATGCTTTTGGTATTGTTTGCCTACTACCGAATGAGGGATGAGGGAGTTGAAGATGGTATGACTGGTTATGGAGTTGGGATGGAGGAGCTCGCTCCTAACGCTTTCAATGTCTTCGTCATCACTGTGACATTGATCATTGGACTGGTTTTCACTGCTAACGTAATGATGTAGTAATTAGTTGGAGCACGGACCGGGATTTGCACCCGGGTCCAGGGATCTGCAATCCCTTGCATAGCTACTCTGCCATCCGTGCCGCGTGCTTGGGACCTCCCCTCCTCTCTTGAAGGCTATCCGAGATTCGGCATACCTTCATGGTCGTCCTACGCGTCGGAGATACATGCCAGACATTTCTGCAAGGTTCGAGGGACTCGGTGTTGGCTTCGCACCATATCTCCAGCCACCGGGTCCCGAGATAGTGAGATGGACAGTGGGAGAACCGGGTTTTGCTACTCCAAGGGAAATTCTAGACGTTGCTATTGGAGAGCTTGAAGCTGGCAATACAAAGTATACCAGAGGAGCGGGATCGATGGAATTGTGTCAGGGGGTTGCAGATTATCTATCGAAGCACCATGAGATTGAGGTCTCGGCTGAGGACGTAGTAGTTACGCCCGGAGCTAAGCAAGCAATGCTATACTCTTTCCTAATCACTACTATGCCGGGGGATGAAGTGATACTACTCGCACCTTCTTGGGCATCTTACGAGCCTATGCTGGAGTTCATTGGTGCCAAACCAATCCATGTACCTGTTAGGAAAGATAATTTCCACCCCGACTTGGACGCTATACGTGAAGCTGTAACGGATAAGACAAGAATGATTCTACTCAATTCTCCTTGCAACCCGACGGGTGCGGTATTCACGCCCGATGAGATCCAGGGAATCTTGGATATCGCTATTGAGAATGACTTGTGGATCGTTTCGGATGAAATCTATTCCCGCATGGTTTGGGTGGAT
>PBZE01000003.1 GCA_002730095.1 Methanobacteriota archaeon
CTTCCTCCACTATGTGGAGTTCCGATGGTTGTCAAATTGATGTATGGCGCAAGACCGGGGTCAGAGCAGGTAACTTCTGTAGCGTCCCACTTACCAAAAACCATGGTGCCAATTCCAGCAATTGGGGCCTCGGCCACCTTCTCTTCCTGACTTGACTGCTCCGACATGAAAACAAAACACCTACCTAATTGGTTTCTCTTTGCGTCCCCTGACCATTTCATCTAGAGAGACGCCATTAACCTTGATGACTTTGAATCGAACACCGGGAAGATCTCCATAGGAACGACCCTTGCTTCCACCAATTCCTTCGACAAGGACCTCATCGTGTTCATCGATGAATGAGATTGCGCCATCCCCCGGGGCGAAGGCTGTGAGTTGGTTACCAGTTTTGATCAGACTAATCTTAACTGCCTTCCTGATTCCTGAATTGGGCTGCTTTGCCTCGAAGCCGACTTTCTCTACGACGATTCCCTTGGCTTGTGTACTTCCCATTAGTGGGTCGTGCTTCAGTACGCCGCCCCTCTGTTGCTTGAATTGACGATCCCTAAATTTTCGTTCCTTCCATCGATATCTCTTCCTATCGGTCTTCATCTTTTGCCCGGAGAAAAGACCTCTACCCAAAGTGACACCTCAGAATGACGCCTCGCCGACCCTCATGGGGTATAAGAGCGTGACGGGGTAGCCCCCGCTTACAGGGCGCTAGAAGGGCATAACGTCACTAACATTCAAGCATCTGTCTACTCCGCCCCCCGATATGGCCTTCCGTGACATGCTGGTAGACGTCTACAACGTTGAGGATACGATAAGTGTCATGCATGGCATGATTGACACCTCAAATAAGATGGGGGACATTCCCCTAGTTTTCAATAGCATAAGAGAAGCACCGGGGCATCGTGCTGCACTGAACGTTCTAGAGAAGTCTAGGCTTTGCGAAATGTTTGACATATCTCCTGGCGATTTGATTGATGTTCTGGCTTGGGCCATGGAAAATCCATCGGATCCAGAAATTGTTGAGGCTTCTGAAGCACCTGTGATGCAATCCGGACAAGAGGAAGTTGACTTGACGAAGATCCCTATTCCATGGCACTTTAGGGAAGATGGAGGAAGATATCAGTCAGCCTCAATCATCGTCGCTCAATATGCAGGCATTAGGAACGTCTCCTTTCATCGTCAGCTGTTGAGAGACAGCAATCATACTGTTGCTAGGCTGGTTCCGAGGCATCTCAGAACTATCAGCTCACAGGCAGCTAGTTCAGGGGATGATGTTCCTGTTGCCGTGGTCAATGGAGCTGATCCAACGGTTCTTCTGGCTGCAGCAATGTCATTCTCTGACTATGTAGATGAGTTGACTGTGGCATCATCCTTGCACATGAAGCTTCATGGAACCCCCCTCAAAGTGGTAATTCTTCCGAATGGAGTAATGGTCCCTGCGGATGCTGAATATGCAATGGAGGCCAGAATCACCCCTGAAAGAGATGATGAAGGGCCATATGTAGACATTACAGGGACTGTTGACGATATCAGGCAGGAACATGTGATTGAATACGACCATGTTTACCATCGCGACAAGCCTGTATTTCACGCATTGATACCTACTGGGATAGAGCATAGAACGCTCATGGGTATGCCCAGAGCTCCAACCATCAAGAACGCCGTCTCCAAGAAGGTCGAGTGCGTAGACGTCCACATGACAGATGGTGGATGTGGTTGGCTTTCCTCAGTGGTACAAATTGTCCCTAAGAACAAAGGAGATGGGATGTTGGCAATAGATGCAGCATTCAAGGGGCATCCATCAATGAAGCAGGTGGTCGTAGTCGATACTGATATTGATGTCTCAGACCCTAGAAGGGTAGAGTGGGCTCTAATGACTAGGTGGCAGCCGGACAGGGATACCGTGGTCCTCCAGGGTCAGAGGGGATCTAGCTTAGACCCCAGTCGTACCGAGGATGGGATAACTAGCAAGATTGGTATGGATGCCACATTGGATCCTGGAATCGATAGGTCTCCATATGAGTCCGTTTTGTGAGGGTCGAATGTCCAGAACAGATATCGCAGAAGCTCTGCAACATCCAAGAAGAAGTCTTGGAGACAGGCATAGGAGTCAATCTGAGAAATATGTCTCCCTAGCTTTAGATGATCGAGGAAGCGTGGTTGCCGAACGAGCGGTAAATCTTGAGTGGGGCGAGCAGAGTGCGAGGCAGGCCGTATTGTATGACTTCACTAATCCGAAAAATTGGTTGGCATTGGTAAGAGTGAAGGTCCTACTGGGAGATTCGGATGGAATTAGTTCTGTGATTGAAGACCTGTTCACTGTTTTGGGACGAAAGCCTGAACACCTTTCCCAGCTCGAGGGCGTAGATTTCCTAGCAAACGGCCCAATGCTACTGAAGGCCTCATTGGAGGCCGACCCATTGGACCCAGACAAATGGTGGGGAATGGTTTCTGAATCTAATGATCTGTTAGATGAATTTTCTGAGAGGATGGGGACTCTGGACCTTAGGGACAGGAGAGCTAATGTCCTCTTCTCGAGGAGAATAGAGAGGATCAGGGATTCAGGAGATGAGGAGCAATTCATGGATCTTTCTAGACTTGTTCTAGCCCAGAGGCCTTCGAACCATGAGGCTTGGACATCATTGGGCAGGATGCATGAAAGGAGAGGGGAGTATAGTGATGCTTGGCTGTGTTACGATCAGGCTCAGAGTTTTTTCCCGGGCAAACCGGTTAGGGACGATTTCAGATCTCGGATGGAGGGAGATATGGATGGTTTGGGGAAAACCACTTGGAACCCTCCTGGAATAAGTCAAAGGGTGGACTTCCTAAGAAAGATGGAGGACATGGCATCAATGGAAATCGAAGAAGGGGATGAAGATACTGGAGTTATAGAGATTGAAGACCCCCTTAGTTTCATCGAACAGTTAATTGTGGAGGAGAGGTTTTCAGAAGCATTCTTCAAATCTAGGAGATTGGCTGCTGAGGGCAATGATGGGGCCTTGGAAATATATGAAAAACTGAGAAAAAGGATGGAGGTAGAGTAGTGTTTGTTGTGTGTTGGGTTTATTCGACTAAAGCTTTCGATGGAGAGGAGCCATGGATTATGGTCCTTAACAAGAATAGGGGCTGGGAGCTACCAGGCGGGGAGATATTAGAGGGCGAGGAATATGATGTTGCAGCGTTACGAGAGCTATACGAGGAGACTGGTTTACTCGGAACCGCAATATCATTCGACAGTGAAATTATCGAAGGTGGCGTTGTAGTCTTGGTTGAGGTTGATGATATGCCAACGCCAGAGCCATGGGATTCCCTTGACCCTTCAATAGATGAGGTTGGTTGGTGTCTAGAAGCGCCCACAAGATTGGCGTGGAAAGAGGAGGAGCTCGAAAGGATAAGGGGTCATGATTGGAATTCTTCCAATAGCCTTCGATCCTGAATCTCCCCTTTTCTAGACATTAGGACATTTTTCCATACTGGCCTATCTAACTTATTCGATGCCTCCACGATTAATCCCAAGTCTATTCTAGAATGACCTGAGAGGTCCGTGCTCAGCAATGGAAAGAGATACTCCACTACATCGGTAATGTCATCTGGGTTGGAGGGGTAATGAGTATTTCCGGGCCCCTCTCTTGGACTAGAGCTCTCCAATATAGATGACATCTTAGGGGCATCTACATCAATCTCATCAAGGGCTAAGTCGAGCCATTCGAGTGATGCTGCAATTGCCTCCGGATCCATTCCCAGATCCATAAAACCGGATCTAGCTGACCATAAATGCCTCATTGCAGGTCCGTAGTCCTCCATTGAAGAAAGAATTCTTCCAACCTCGATCCTAGATAGTGATTTGATATCGAGGGGNTGGCCATTTTTCANAGAAATATCAGAATGGGTAGCCAGCGACATCATCAATTCGCCCCTATTTGCATGCCATGTTGCCAGGTTAAGTAGGGCAAGGCCATGTATCGATGACCCTCTTGAAATAGCGTTGAGCCTATCAACGCACCATCTTAATTCTTGACCTATTTCATCCTGTGGAATAAGCCCAATTAGTGCTCTTTCTATACGGACTCTAGCCTCTATCATGTGATCCCTCTCCGAGCCAGACCTAGATCTCAGAAGGATTTCCTCTGAAGCTAGTTTAGCATCATCGGTCCTACCTTCGGCCAGTAAGGAAAGCATGGAATCTAGAAGGACTTCTAGATCGCTCCTATCGGGCCTATTTTCTGCCATACATCTCACTGTGTTTCGTAAGCTTTCACTAGATCGTCATATTTCTTACGTAGTTCACCCTCTCTAGAAGAAAGCCTGTCCATATGATCCTGAAATGCTTGCATCGATTCTTCTAGATCATTCTTGAGTGAAGTTCTGTCTTCGACTTCCAAGAGAAGGCTTCCTATGGCCCTGTAGACTGGCTTTCCGGGATCTTGTGAAGAAAGAGCTTCCAATGTAATCGATAGCTCACTTAGCTGAGTTGTGGCACTCTGAATCTGAGCTAGTGTCGATTGTAGTTCCTGAGCGACCGCCTTCAAAGCCTCGGCTACTTCATTGTTCGAATTCATATTAATCACCCATTTTACTAATCGCGTTCAAAGCTTGTTCCGAAGCGATCACTCCCCTCATCGTGGAGTTCCATATCGCCCTGAGGTCGGAAAAGTTACTGGCTGTGATGGAAATGGATATTCTTCCTTCTGATTCAGTAAACTCTGATTCCGTCTGTAGTCCGCTTGCAATATGCTCAGCGTGTCGGTGAGGGAAATTTAGAGTCAGGGATATACTATCCTCATTCTTCCTCTGAGTCGGCAACTTCGTCTGCCTCCGCGATTTTTCTCTCGAAATCCATAGCTGCCTGTTGAGCAATAACTGCCATATCAGTTGCTGTGGCCCCTTCAAGCGACCTCCTTACTACCCTATTATTAGCGTCGGATGCTCTTGTAAATGGTTCCCAAACGCCGCCTGAAAAAGTATGATCACACTTCTTGCAGTGCCAAATCCCCGCTGATTGCCTTCTGACTTTGACATAGTGGCACTTCGGGCATGTATAGAGCTTTGATTTCTTTTTGAGTGCGGAACCTGCCCTTCTCCTCACACTTACACCGTATCTAGAGCCGAATCTGGCTGTCAATCCTGCCTTCTGTGTCCTTTTTGCCATAAAATCACCTCTAGTTCATCAATTCCCTTAATTCGGCACATCTCTGCTTGGCGTGCTCCATTATCTCGGCAAATTCATCTGCCGTGAAGATTCCCTTTAGACCCTTTTGGAGCGAATGCACATGATCGTCGTCTCCTAGGGTAATGTGGATCCTTTCGTCGCCACCTAGCTCTTCCTTGTATGATGCATCATATACGAACCTTCCACCGACCTTGTGATAGGAGCACATTATGGGCTTTTTAGAGACTTTTAGAGGCGAATCCTCGCCTACTTCGAATTTCTCAGCCGGAATAATTGCGGACCTAAGGGCGGCAATGCCTGCGAGTGCAAAGGCGTCGAAGAGATTTCCATCATCGGAAATAGCATGTAAGTCTAGGATAACCTGCCATGCCTTTTCACCTGGGATGATGCATAAATCGTCGACATCGATGCATCCAGATTCCCTGATTCCTCTATCCACGACTCTACCTAGTTCAATTGACTCTGGACTCGGGGGGCCTGCCTCCCAGTGTCTACCGGCTATTGGCCTGACTTCGCATGAGCACATCAAGCCTCCTTGGTTTGGCCTGTCTGGGTAGGGCGTCATTAACTGGAACTTGACACCAGCCAAGACAATGGTGTTGCCCATGGTGACTTTGGCGGATCCTTCTGCCCTTGGTAGGATTCCCGTCTCGAGATTTATTTCACGACCTTCGAATTGACCTCTTCCATCTAACCTGGAGTTGTTAATGGCCAAATCATGCAAATGTGCTCTGAGGAGATTGGGGACTGTTGGTGCACTCATGAGTTTGCACCTCCCTTCAAGGCCTCAACCATCAGTTTGTGAACCTGCATAGCAGCATCTACATTGTAGTCCCACGCCTGCTTGAACTCCTCTGGTGAAAGGTCCCCATCCATCTGAAGAAACACCAACTCCCCGGTATTGGGGAGTACGCCCATTGGCAAATCGGCCTCTCCATAGTTATCCTCTTCCTTGTTTAGGTCACAAACGACTACATCATTGACCTTTCCACTAGCTACACTGACCACCATGTCAGTCATTGGAATTCCCGCATCAGCGAGCGCTACAGAGGCCGCAGTTAGGCCCACGCATCTCGTTCCTGCCTCTGCGGAAATGATTTCTATGCTAACTCTGATTTTCGACCTTGGATAAAGCTCTAGGAGAACGACGCTCTCCAATGCGTCCTTGGTTACTTTGCTGATTTCCCTGCTTCTTCTATTGAATCCGGGCCTAATTCGATCAGTGGTCGAGAAGGGGGCCATGTTGTAAGCAACATCGATTACTGCCCTATCTTGCCTCTGTATCTTCCTTGGGTGTGCTTCCATTGGCCCATATACAGCTACGATAGCTTCGTTTGTCCCCCAAACCATCCTGCAAGATCCATCTGCTACAGGGACGACCCCGGTCTCAATCGTTATTGGCCTGACATCACCTGGCTTTCTGCCATCCATTCTAAGGCCATTTTCATCTATCATCTGCACATCACCGTATCCACCCATCAAGCACCAACTCCTACAATCTTGGCCTCGGAGGATATGCTTTCAATCCTCTTTCTGACCTCTAATATATTCTCTAATTCACCATCTATCCAGAGACGCCCGTTATCTGCAACAACTATTCTGCAATCGGTTTGCATCTTCATTTCTCTGAGGAAAGAGCCTCCCTTTCCGATCAGCTGTCCGAGAAGATGAGGATCTAGTTCATCGAGCGCTCCTGAACGGATCTTCCTGAGGCCCATGCCCTTCATAGTGACGACGCTCTGGTGGGTTTCCTCGACCTCTTGCACTCTGCAGAGTATTGAGTCCCCTATGTCAAGAACCTTCCTTGTTCCTCCAAACTCTACCTTGGCAGGGCCAAGACTCATTGGAAGTATCGAATTGAATGGTGCGCCGATGTCGACGAACCAGATATTGTTTGTACATCCCTCGATGTGTCCGATGACTAGATCTCCGGGACGGGGCATGTATCTGGTGTGAAGCGGGTTAACGGTAATCGTATCTCCCTTTCTGCTCATTCTTCCTTGTTTCGTTGATATGACTCTGTCACCGACGACTAAAACGCCGTGGCCAGCTTCAATCCCCTCTGATGATCCCAGGTCTTCGCCTGGCACGACGATGAGGGTACGTCGTGAGTCTCGCGGTCCGTCCGCGCTGCTCTCATTACTCATGTTATCGAGCAGGCCGACCGGCCCACTATTCATAACCGTTGATGTCGTCACCTACGGTGGGAGATCAGTCAAGTTCCTTGACTTCTGCTTCGGATGCTCTTCCCGAAACCTTGCTAATGAGCTCATTCTTCATCCCCCCTGGGACCTCTACTACACAAGCCCAAGTCCCATCAGTAAGCCATTCCTGACGTTTTATTAGATCTCTGAGAATCTGGCTGACTGCACCATACGAAGAACCGGGTATCTTGAATGCCAATCTGACTGTTATGAATTGAAGGGGGATAAGTGGCTTCAATACCTTTACAGCGTCGGAAACCTGACTTTCTACTGATTTGAAGGGATCTACTGAGAACCTAGCCTCCTCCAGAGCGTTCTCAATTCTGGTTCTTGGATGAGGCATCCTGGTTTTCGGATCCGTAGCAGTTGTTGCGATTTCATTGATGATCTGAAGCTTTTTCTCTTCTACCATCTTCTTTCTCTGAGCGGTGGTGAGTTGTATCGAGCCCTGTCTCAAAATTGCCTCAACACAATGCAGTACATCACTACTTCCGAAAACCTTCTCCAATGCATCTGAGGTAGGCCTCTCACCGTTTCGGGAATCTGTCCATACTTCAGTAACCGCTAGGAGGTCATCGAGATCTACAGATGAGGGGTCTTCTTTCCAGTCATCGACCAGATCGGGATCCACTAGAATCTCGTACCTTGAGCCGCCCTTCTCGAGTCGAGCAATAACTGCATCGTCCAGACTAACCATGTATGCCCTATGCGACTGATGCATAAGGAGATATGGCTAACTTCGGCCCTCAGAGCTTGGAAATATGCTTTTCCAAATCTTCTGGCCCGAGTTCCCTGTAGCCTGCTTTGTCTATGACACATATCTCTACTGATTCGTCTGATAGTCCATCATCAAATGTCTGAGAGAGAGCTTCCAGGCCTATCTTGATAGCGGCATTCTCCGTCATACCAGACTTCCACTTTTCCTCAAAGTAAGATATGACCTCACTTCGGCCACTTCCTATTGCCCCGGCATGGTATGACCCGTAAGCGCCTGATGGATCCGTTTCGTAGAGATGCGCACCATCAGAGTCCACCCCGGCAATCAATAATGCAGTGCCGAATGGACGTGCGCCGCCGTATTGAGTGAAGGACTGCTTGTAATCGCACATTTTCTTTACCAGAGTTGTGACATCAATAGAGTCGCCGTAAGTCATTTTGTTAATCTGGCATTGTACCCTTGCCCTGTCTACCAGTTGCCTAGCATCTGCCACAAGTCCTGATGTAGTGATCCCTATGTGGTCGTCAATCTTGTACATCTTCTCTATTGACTCAGGAATCACAAGCTTGCTTGGTATCCTTTTAGCAACAATTAGTATTACGCCATCACGGAATTTTACACCTACAGTTGTAGAACCCCTCTTTACAGACTCACGTGCGTATTCCACCTGATGAAGTCGTCCGTCTGGTGAGAAGGTTCCTACTGAAGAGTCGTATCCGCGTCCGCTCGGTTGCATCGTAATCAATACCATTGCATCATCGGCCTCTTATCAAGGTTGGTTGGAAAGTGGGTCTTGCTTCGTTGCATTCAAGCAGTATGTTCCTCTCGCTATCTCATGCGTGTCGCGGTATTGTGCTCCGGAGGGAAGGACTCTACGTATGCAACATGGTGGTCGATTATGAAAGGTTGGGATGTGAAGTCTTTGGTGACACTATGCGTGACCGGTGACGACTCACTGATGTTTCAGATGGATGGCGTTTGTGTAGCAGGACTTCAGTCGTCGGCATGTGGCATCCCATGGCTTCCAATTGTAACTCAAGGTAACGCTGAAGAAGAGGTAGATGATCTAAGAAGGGGTTTGATGGGACAAACAGACCCAGTTATGGATTTCGATATTTTCTGGCCAGAGAACTGGGGCAAAGATGGGATTGTTCTTCATGAAGGGGCCCTGGAGATAGATGCTTTGGTAACCGGAGCGCTGAGATCTGACTATCAGAGAACAAGGATAGACAGGATGTGCTCCTCTTTGGGGATCAAATCTTTCTCGCCCCTCTGGCACCATGACTCATCAGAACATATGAGATCGTTGCCTAGGCACGGCTTTGATGTTAGGCTGTCATCCGTATCAGCAGATGGACTTGGGAGGGAATGGGTAGGCAGAGAGCTAGTAGAAGAATCCGTAGAAGAGTTGATTCAAACATCTCAGAGATTCAGGTTTAATGCAGATGGAGAAGGGGGGGAGTACGAAACCTTGGTTCTTGATGCGCCACACATGACAAAAGCCATTATTCTACAAGGGGAGAAGCATTGGAGTCGTGGCAGAGGTACTTGGAAATTGTCGTCTGGAAGATTATCTTGTAATCGCTAGGCTCAAACAGGAAGGGCGTTTCGCCGATACGGTGACATAGTGTCGGTTTCGCCATTGGACTATAGATATGGAAGAGATGAGGCTAAAGCGATTTGGTCGAGAGAGGGCAGGCACTCTAGACAACTAGAGGTAGAGAGGGCCCTGGTTTGGGCCCACTGCAAGATGGGCAGGGTCAGCGCGGAACATTATGATATGGTCGCTGATATCTCTGATCCGGGCATAGTGACTGCAGACAGGGTCGAGGAAATTGAGGCAGAGACTAAGCATGACATAATGGCACTCACTAAAGCAATGGCCGAGGCAGCCGGAGAAGCCGGATGGTGCATTCATTTGGGCGCTACTAGCAATGACATTGTTGATTCGGCCGTGGCACTCCAAATCAAGGACAGTGTGGAGATACAAATCACCTCACTCAAAGGCCTAATTACAACTCTATGCGATATGGCCGAAAGGGAAAGAGACACTATAATGATTGGAAGAACTCATGGTCAAGCTGCGGTCCCGATAACGTTTGGACTGAAGGTAGCAGTGTGGGTAGATGAATTCAGGAGGCATCTTGAGAGGCTCGTTTCTATGAGGCCCAGAATAACTGCGGGCAAGTTCCTTGGAGCGGTTGGAACTGGAGCTGCCCAGGGCGATAATGCCCTAGAGCTTCAGGGCCTTATCCTTCAGGAACTGGGGCTTGAGATTCCCGTAGCCACTACTCAGGTAGTGGGGAGAGACCGCTATATTGAGTGGGTTGGCTGGATGGCGAATGTTTCCACCAGTATCGAAAAGGTCCTCCAGGAAGTTCGGAATCTACAGAGGAGTGAGATTGCCGAGGTTGCAGAGGCGTTCGACGTAGAGAAGCAGGTCGGTTCCTCCACTATGGCACACAAAAGGAATCCAATAACTGCAGAAAACGCCTGTGGACTCGCTAGGATAGTCAGATCGATGATCATCCCTTCTTACGAAAATGCACTACTATGGCATGAAAGGGATCTGGCCAACTCCTCTTCCGAGAGGTTCACACTATCGCATTCAATGATTCTCTTGGATGATATCATATCAAAATGTGATCGTGTAATGTCGAGGCTGGTTGTCGATAGAGATAGGATGCTCCAAAATATTGAGTCTCAGAATGGCCTCGTGATGGCAGAGAAGATAATGTTGGCATTAGTAGACAACGGGATGCCTAGAGACGAAGCTCATGAGGTCCTTAGGAGCTCATCTATGAACGCCCTTGATACGGGCAGGAACCTGAAGGTCGTCTGTTCCGAAGATTCGCGAATCAGTGATGTTTTCGATGGAAGTGAATTGGATCGTTTATTCTCACCATCCAGCCATCTAGGAGTATCTGGAGAAATCGTCGATAATGCGATTTCGATAGCTAGAAAGGCGATAGATCAATGAGTATGGGAATTCTATTCTACAGGGTTGAATAATCCCCTAAGTATCCTGAATCTAGACTCTAATATTGTTACCGACAACAGCAAGGCGATTGACCCTGCAGAGAGGATAGGATCGATCATGGCTAAAGCGAGGACCAATCCAGTTAGGGACGATACAACACCGAGGAAAATGATCATTGCATGTGGCCCATATTGATTAGCATCGTCCAGAGCCACCCTAAGAAAACCATCATCAAATATTGATGTAAACATGCCATCTTCAGAGTCCCTGAACTCTGGCGCTTCCCTTCTAGGAATTCTCTCACTCATGACATCACTGTATTGCCGTTGGGGGCATATGTAGATTATGCTTATGCGATAAATACCATAGCAATGCTCTTTCACCTAGACATTCACGAATGCTCGTGCTGGAGTTAACACATGGGCCTCTACACGTTTCAGCTAGCCCTGGATCGGGAAAGACCGCATTATGCCTAGGAGTGATCTCGAGGATTGTCTCAGAGGGGGGGAATGTAATATGGGCCTGCAGAGAAATTCCCAATGCAGAAAGGGCGAGGTCAATCCTCTGTGATTTTGATGATAGCGATTTTGAGAAAATTTCCATCATTCATTATTCGAATAATTTGCCGAAGTATCTGGACACAATAATATCACTCAGTAGGAGCTTGACAAAGCGAGATATAATCATTTTAGATGATTGGTGCGGAAATCACGGTAGGGCGAGTAAAGGGGAGATATCGTCTGTTTGCGAACTGTCCGATGTTTGTAGAAACACCAATCTTGTAATTACGTCGAGCTCTTATGAGGATGCATCGGGGAATAGGAATAAAACCTGGGTATCGAGAGGTGGGAGCTCTGTTGAAAGATCATTCAAGACGGTCTTCTTGGAAAATCATGCTTTGAAGACAGGGGTGAGGGTAATACGTTTCGATGAAACTGAAAAATTCTTGATGATGACCCAAAGAGGGCTTGTGGAAATTTCTAGTTGAGCTTGGAGATAAGGGACTCCATCTCCGAAATTGCTTCGTCGGAGGGCTCATACAGTGCCTCTGGAGATCTAGCAGACCCCGAGTATTCTTCCTCATCCTTACTTGCAGTTCCAGTGAACGCCTTGACGATGTAAAGTAACATCAGAAGAGCGGTGAAGATTAGCAGGATCTGCATTATCGACTCTGTTTCCACGAGTTCCTGAGGAGCCTCATCGATAAAAACCTACATCGGAATTCCGTGTTCCAAGGGCATGGAAAGATGCCTTCTGTTAGACGGAGATGGTTGAGACCAGCCATCTAT
>PBZE01000004.1 GCA_002730095.1 Methanobacteriota archaeon
TATGCCATCTCCAATAGATAGTGTTTGTCGGGTCTAGAATTGAAGATTGATTGATAGCGTACAGATACATCGAGTTAGAGGAAATATCGTCGGATGGATCCCATGGGTCCCCTAGTGCCCCAGCACACTGCCCGTCCCAAAACTCTGAAGTGCACTCTTGGCCATCTGGGATTCCGCCTCCATCGGTATCGGGATCCCTCCAATCAGTCCCAGTGGAGTTCTCTATGGTGTCGGGTATGCCGTCGCCATCCGTATCTACTGGATTTCTGTCATCGTTTGGATTGTCCTGAGGGTTTGTTCCATCCAAATACTCTTGGAAGTCGGTAACTCCGCCGTTGTCAGTATCAGATTCATTCCACAGCGTGAAGTAAGTATCGTTGGTGAAATTGCCCCCCATTCCGGGGAAGACGACTGTGCAACCAGTAGTATTCTCGAAATAATTGTTCAAACCGTCGCCATCAGTATCGAGTAAGTTTTCACAGGGGTCTAGTGGGTCTGTCCCATTGAGAATCTCATCCAGGTCTTCTACTCCATCGGAATCGGTGTCTACCAAGTTGGGATCAGTGGGGAATCCCCATGTAGCTAGATATTCCTCCCAATCTGCCAATCCATCTCCGTCTGTATCAGAGTAGTCATCATCACAAATTGGGTCATTCACAGCTCCCACGGATGCATCCCAGCACCATGAGAAATTGGTGAATAGTACGGTAGATGTGTTTGCAGGAAGACCCACATCAACATTCCTTAGTATGTCAAAGTCCAATGATTCATATCTGAATTCTACCAAAGTACCGTTTGACTGGACATAGTATGCCATCGGAGCGTCGTTCTGCCTCCAATCTATCGGAGATTGATCTAATTCTGTAGTTGAATTGAGAGTTAGCGCAGAAGTAACCGGATCCCATGCGAGAATCTGTAAAGTGAGGGTTTGCTCGGAAAGACATGGGTCTGAATTGTGGAAGGGCAAAAGCTCATCGCCATCTGAAATGCCACCTCCATCAGTATCGAAAACATTCCAGAGGGTACATGTCATATTCTCTTCCCAATTTTGGATACCGTCCCCATCGAAGTCGCCCGCATCTTCGATTCTTGTGGGATCAGTCTCATTCATGTCGACAATCCCATTTCCATTGAGATCCTCCTCTCCGTCGTCAAATTGATCGCCGTCTGTGTTGTTATTCCTTGGATCACTGGCCTGAGGAGGGTTGCCATATTGGCCTAAAACCTCGATGCCGTCCTCAATACCATCGGAATCGGTGTCAACTGCTGTCGGATCAGTTAGGAGAATCAGAGCCTCATAAGAGTCATTCAGTCCATCCCCATCTGTGTCATTGGACTGTGGATCTGTAGAGGTTATTCCATCAACCTCGGCAGTTAGGAATTGACAACCGCCCGGACCGAGCGACAATACCGGGTTACAGGGGGTTTCTGTAGCAGTCATCGCCAAAGGACCAGGTCTGAAGTATTGGGTAGGAGGTGTTGTCGATCCGTTTCTAGTCCCCCATGCAGGATTCACATACTCCTTGATATTGATCAGTCCGTCGCCATCTGGGTCTCCAAACGTCCCATCCATATTGCTGTTAGATGTTGGATCAAGCCCATTTGCAGCTTCCCAACCATCTGGCATTCCATCGCCATCAGTATCCCAACCGTCAGGGTCCTCGTCGATTAATCCGTCACCATCATCGTCATCACTTGAGCAATCTGAGTCCCCATCTCCATCTCCATCAAAGTTGTCGACCATCCCATCTTTGTCATCATCAAAGGTGTTGAAGCATATATTCCCTCGGGGGTCCTCATCTGCTCCATCGGAATTGAGCCCTTGGATTAGTTGCATTGCACTTTCTTCATCCCAATCCCTGACCGGAACGGTCCCATTCCACCAAACGCCGTTGTCTAGGACGTTCGGAGTCGAGATCAGGTCCCAACCAGACGGGATTGCATACTGATACTCGTTGAGATTACTGAAGGCGTCGCCATCTGGATCTCCAGTCGATCCATTGTCGCCATTAGGAGATAGTGGGTTTAGGCCATATTGCCACTCCCAACCATCTGGTAGACCGTCATTATCGGAGTCCCAGTCTTGAGGTTGGGTGTTGATGTAAAATTCCAATCCATATGACAGTCCGTCACCATCCTGATCCGAGGATGCTAGTGCCTCCCAAGCACTGAACTCCAATGCGGAATATGATGAAAGTAGCATCAATAGAGAGAAGGTGATTGCAGAGCGTCTTTTGGTGACTCTGACGGCATCCCTAGATTGAAACCAAGCATTGCGCATACTACTCACCTATGTCTACTGGCGGAAAGTAGGGCACTTAAGAGGAATGGAGCGTCGTTCGGACATTGACTCATCATGCTCAGACAAGTTCAATGTCATCATCGCCGTAGGTTGTGTCTTGTTCTTCTTCTGGTTCCTCGATGGAAACGACGGGGGCAGGAATATCATCCTCCTCATCAATATCGCCCTCGGGATCATCTGAGATGGCCTCAAGGTATGCCATATGGGACTTCCATCTCCTCCTGTTAAGTGCTGACTGCGTTCCAGCAATCAGTAACATGAATGCGATTATTCCTACGACATATGTGGAAATTCTAGGATGAGTGAATTCGTTCACTAAACGCTCCACAAGTGAGTCTATGCCCACGGTCATTACCACTGTCGTTTTGGCCGTTGATTCATCGGGCCAGCTTTGGTCTGTATCGAAGGGGGTTGCCGATACTTCGATTCTAGAAGTATCGCCATTGTTCGATGAACTAGGAACAGCTACCTCAAGGACGAATGTTACTTCATCAAAAGCATCCAAGACAACGAGAACCGATCCAGAAGGGCCATCGATTTCTACGCTCCAACCAGAAGTCTCCGATTCGGCCTCCAATAGTATGGTGAGGGGACTGTTGCCCAAGTTTTTCACTTTCATTTGAATCTCAACAGTATCACCAGGAGAGAGAAGCCTGTTGGGCGATACTTGAACAATCTCCAAATTAGGATCATCGGAGTCAATTTCGAAGACCATGGGCAAATCAAAATAACGGGGATCTTCATCAGGAGTATCCTCAACAACTCTAAGGTATACAGTATGATTGCCGAATTCTACCTGACTTGTCAGGGTCACTGTCACGAATACCTCAGTTTCATCCCCAGGGGCCAAAGAAACACGAGGTACTGCGTCCCCTGAGTCGTCTTCGATTCGGAATTGCCATTGCCCATAAGCAGCGTTTCTCTCTGTGTTCTCTTCGAGAGAAGCGGGGTTCTGGATTCTCCACCATGTCGCCGATTCTCCGGATGTCATTGTATTGGTTATTTTGGCCCTGAGAGTGACTTCTGAGTTGCCGGGACCTGGAGAGCAAAGGGAGACTTTGATGTGCCCGAGTGGAGAGCCGTCACAATCGTAAGACACTTCGGCCCTGATTCCAAATGTTCGCTGTACTGTAAAGTCAATCGTCGATGAAAGATTGCTCTGTCCAGTACTAACCACCTCAAGCTCTATCGTTCCAATATCAGGATCGAGTCGATCAGAGGAAGGTTTCACTAAGATTCTCAGAGTCTGCGTCTGATGCCTGTCCAAAAGTGATGTGTGGAATGTTCCATCTCCATCATCCTCAAGTATTCTTTCCCCCGTATCATTATCATAGACCTGGATTATTGCCTTCGCTCTTTGTAAAACGTCGATCTTGAATTCATCCGCATCAAAACCGGTGTTGAAAATCTCCATCAGGAATGGGGTAAACTGGTCATAATCCACATAACTGTTTGCGGACGCATCAAAGTCGTCGGGCCTTGATGAGTTAGCAACGGCAATTTCATGGTCTTCTGACCATATTGATACTTGCGGAGGTTGGAAAACGTCCATCTTCTCCAAATCAATCTGCAGGGTGTCTTGATGCACTACCTGCAATACGCCCTCAACTTCTGCCTCGGCTACGGCACGGATGTCAATTGAACTGGGGGCGCCAGTTAGATCCTCAGGCGCAGTGAGGGTCAAGATTGGATTGAGGATGTCTCCTCCTGAATTGAGCGTGTATCCCCCTGGAGAGTCGAATTCTATGAGCCACGAGCTGGGGAAATTGGTAAGAACTTCCAATTCTACACCCATCGACTTAGTCGAGTCTCCTCTGTGAACCATCTGCAGGGGTACGGCTGTAGTCTGTTCAGGCGCTAAATATTCCGTAGACCTATCTTGTCGATGATTGAGAGCCACGCCCCACTGCTCCATATTCACTGGCTCATGCTCGACAATCACACTGTTTCCCTGAATATCAGAAACCTCGAGTTCGACAGTGTACTCTCCTGAAGGGACTCCACTGGGATACGACCATAGATATTCTCCAAAAATGCCTTGGCTCGTATCCTCAATGTCCTCATCATCCTCATCAATAACGTGGTCGATTCTATATGCGCCATTCGGATCCCTCATCAATAGCCTCACAGAGTCGACATCGTACCTTCCGAAACTGCTCTTTACATCGAAGGAGAACTGCATCACCCTCTCTGACAGTATGTCATTCGGATACCAATCTAGCTCGGGCCCCTCGGCAAGTTCAGCGCCCTCTCTCTGAAGAAGAACCAGGCTATTTGCAATGGCGTTGGCCTCTATCTCAAGGGTACTGAATCTCTCATCGCCGTCGATTTCGTTCCAAGCGACCTCTGCTTCACAACTAGAACCGCCGCCCCAAGGGCTGCCTCCTCCTCCTTCACATCCCGACATGTCTGCATCTATGATTAACTCCAATCTCTCATCCTTATCGATCGTGAATGTCTCGTCACTTCCGATATCTATCTCAAAGGTCTCATGGTCGAAGCTGCAGCTCTGAGTTAGTCCCGGATTGCAGGCCTCGGATGACCATGAGGCAGAGCCCACTTGTGAACCAGAAGACTTCAGGGTAATTGTCCAGTCGACAGTTGCCGTATCTGGACCAGTGGATCTAAGAAAAATTCCTATCGGGAGATAATACGACCCTGAACCAGACCCATGGTTTGGCCTTCCGGCGACCTCCAAGCTCGAAAGCATTGGGCTCGTCTTGAACTCCACGCTACTGCTCAAGGCGCTCATTGTCTCCTGCCCTCCAGACTCTGGGACCTGAGTTGTGATGAATCCATCACCGCCAGCTGTAGAGTTCTGAGAAGCTATGTACATAGTGTAGAGATTCATTTGTGCATCACTAGATGCATTGAATTTAGCATCCTCCTCTAATTCTATTTGAGACACAGAAGAGGCCCATGTAGAGGCGACGAAAAGGATGCATAGCATCACTGCCGACGTGTAACTCCCATAGGCGGAGTTCGCTTTACCTCTCTCTTGCACGACTATACGCCGACACAAGTGGCGTTAAAGCGTTCGTGCGTGTTGGGCTGTATTTACGTCAATTATGCAGTTGGCAATATGACTCAATTAGAGGCATTCGTGCGCTCTATTCAAGGAGTATGGCCTCCTCCTAGTAACCTGCAGAGGTACCCGAGCTGGTCAAAGGGGCCGGACTTAAGCTCCGGTGCAAAGTGCTTCGCAGGTTCAAATCCTGCCCTCTGCACCATTACCTAGTTCTAGTCATTCGGCAACCTAGAGTCCCGTTTTCCTTCAATATTTCCAGTTTAGTGATCTGGATCTTCGCACTCGAGACTTGGGATGGGGCCATCATTTTTTCAAGAATCCTTGAGCCAAGTGACTCCAGTAATGAAACTCTGCCTTCAGTGAGTGATTTTTCCACGGATTCAAGTAGATATTCGTAATTAAGCACGTGTGTAATTTCATCTGAGATTGGCGCTTCCGAACCATCGATAGTCACTTCTAAATCAAAACGGATACTCTGAGGATGCCCTATCTCATGGTCATGAATTCCAATGTCTACTTCTCTAATCAAATCTCTTAGGAAGACAGAGGTCTGACCTGAGGAGAATGCCATTTCCTTATCTTGAGAAATGTCGGAGTCGTTTTCCATTCTAATCCTCCGTCTCGAAAACTACGTCTCTGGCCCGTGACAAAAATCTCTCGCCTGAATCAACATAAATAATCTGGCCAGTGACTGATCTTGCCGACATCAGGAAGAGCACGGCATCTGCGATATCCTTCGGAGAGGGGCCGATTTGTAGAGGAGATTGTGATTGGGCTTTCTTGAAGCCCTCTGGAGTCTGTTCGGGGCTCGCAAGCGTGTGCCCGGGAGCAACCGCATTGACCCTTATCCCTGGGCACAGGCTTCTTGCCAAGGTTTCTGTCATTCCCGCCATAGCATATCTAGACGCTGTGTAAGACAGGTAGTCAGGATTGGGTTGGGAAATTTTCTGGTCTAGTATATTGATGACTGAACCAACGCGCCCACGTGGAATATTACGATTCATCTCAGCGATTAGGAGTAAAGGCACTAGAGCGTTGACATGCATGTGGCCATCCCAAGAGTCCTTAGAAATACTATCAATGTCATCAAACGAGAATAGGGAAGCATTGTTGACTAGCCCGATTACATCGCCCATTGAGTCTTTGATCTCCGAAAATAAATTCTCCACCATTGAAACATCTGAAAGATCCCCAGAAAATGGCATTGCCATCCCTCCGAGTGAGTTAATATGTTCCACCAGCGTATTGGCTTCGTCTGATGAAGAATTGTAGTGTACTGCTACCTCAAATCCTTGATCGGCTAGATTCAAGCAAATCTCCCTTCCGATCCTCACTGCGCCTCCAGTTACTAGGACTACTCCTCGGGCCATGATGCCCGGAAGTGTTTCTTGCCTATTACGGGTTGTATTGCACGGCCCCAAAGGGGCCGATGAGAACGATTAACTTCGTTACTCTACCCGGAGCTTTGATGGCGACTCGTCTACCTACCGTTGAAGCCTTGGAATTGGGAGGTAGTTCCTGCTCTAGTGGCCAATCTTCAGAACGGTTGAAAAAAACCGGCAGGGAGAGGAAAAGGCTTCCTGCGTGGTTCAAGACAAGCCTCCCCGTCGGCAAGTCTCAGCACAAATATAACGCTACCATGAGTAGTGTGAAGGAGCATGGCCTTCACACGGTTTGCGAAGAGGCCCGGTGCCCGAATATTCATGATTGCTGGGGAAGGGGGACTGCTACTTTCATGATAGCGGGAGACGTATGCACCAGAGGGTGTAGATTCTGTGCGGTCGACACGGCCAAAAATCCTCCTCCTCTAAATCCCGAAGAACCCTCTGACTTAGCAGGGGCGATTGAGAAAATGGGTATTGAACACGCTGTGATCACAGTGGTCAACAGAGATGATATCCCCGATGGGGGGGCATCTCATTACAGGAAGTGCATTATGGCAGTTCATGAAAGGTGTCCTGAGGTGGGAATTGAGATTCTCTGCTCTGATTTGGATGGGAATCTAGAGTCTCTAAGGTCTCTTTTGGAAGACCTCCCGATTCGTGTATTTGCCCATAATGTGGAATGTGTTCCTCGTCTGGATAATCATGTCAGGGACAGAAGAGCGTCATTTTCACAATCATTGAATATCTTGTCCGAAGCCAAGAAAATAAGGCCTGACTTGAAAACCAAGACTAGTATCATGGTTGGCTTAGGAGAAACTGATTCGGAAGTTGTGGAGGCCATGCGAAAAATCAGGTCTTGTGGCGTCGACATGATAACTCTGGGACAGTATCTTCAGCCAGGGGGGAGGCATATCCCCGTTGAGAGATTCCCAGAGCCCTCGCAATTTGCAGACTGGGATAGGGAGGCCAGAGAGATGGGCTTCTCCGCGGTTGCTAGCGGCCCATTAGTACGATCTAGCTACAGAGCGGGTTTACTTTGGGAAGAGTCAACGGGTTCAGAGCCTGTTGTAACAAGGGAGTCAACGGGTTCTGCGGTAAGTCACCTAACTTTCTCTCGGACTAATGGAGGCCAAACAATATGAGTAAGCGGAGAGTGTATGGGCCATGAGTAGTGAGGGCGGAGACGGTCCGTTGTACGTTCCCGATGCCCCACATAGGCCGGGGGATGAGGCTGATTTCACTGAATGGCCTTGGTCTCCGGGCGATCTAGGAATGCCTGAAATCGGTTGTGATGCTTCCGAAACCACAGATTTGGCAGAAGGTTTGGTAAGGGTGCTTGGTGACGATAATAGATCGTCAGGAGACTGGGACCCTAAACTAAGACCGGAAGTCCTAATCAAGGGATTGGAGCATATGATGAGGCTCAGGATATTTGATGATCGGATGATAAAAATGCAGAGGACTGGGAAGCTCTCTTTCTACATGCGTTCTTTCGGAGAAGAGGCGGTGGCAATCGCACAAACTATGGCCCTGAAGGAACAAGACTGGTTATTTCCAACCTACAGACAGCCTGGTGCACAATTTGTCAGAGACAGAGATATGGTGAGTATGATTTGCCACTGCATTGGCAATGAGATGGATAATGTCAAAGGTAGACAGATGCCTGTTCATTATACTTACAGAGAAGGTCGATTCATCTCAGTATCCAGTCCAGTTGGCACTCAATTTAGTCAAGCTGTTGGCGTGGCCCTAGCTTCGAGCTACAAGGGATTGGATGAAGTCACTATAACCTGGATTGGCGATGGAGCGAGTGCCGAAGGGGACTATCACTACGCTTTGAACTTCGCCAGTATCTTCCAAGCACCGGTAATTCTTAACGTAGTAAATAATCAATGGGCCATCTCTACACACAAGAATTTCGCTAGTAAAAATGGAAATTTCGCTGTCAGAGGACTTCCTTACGGAATACCTAGCATCAGAGTTGATGGAAATGACTTCTTGGCCCTGTATTCAGTTACTTCTTGGGCTAGAGAGCGAGCATCCAAGGGATTTGGCCCAACGCACATAGAGGTCCTGACATACCGTGCTGGTGCCCATAGCAGCAGTGATGACCCCTCCAGATACAGGCCTTCTGATGTCCACAACTTTTGGCCGGGCGGAGACCCAATAGAACGTCTTCGAGAACATCTCAAAGAAATCGGCGAGTGGACTGATCAGCAACATAAGGAACTCTCGGAAAAAATAGACACAGAGGTTATGTCGGCTTACAAGGAAGCTGTCAAGTTCGGAGACTTGGCGAATGGACCTTACCCCTCTTCCGACGCCATATTTACAGAAGTTTACGAGGAGCCCCCTTGGCACCTAATGGAACAATGGGACGAAATGAAGAAATGGAGGAACTCATGATGCCTAATATGAATATGGTCGAGTCAGTGAATAGTGCCATTGACACTATGCTGTCTAAGGATGAAGACGTCATAATGTTCGGCGAGGATGTCGGATACTTTGGTGGTGTTTTCAGAACATCAGATGGACTTCAGGAAAGGCACGGCAAGCACAGAGTTTTCGATTCTCCCCTATCAGAAGGAGGAATCGCAGCAACGGCTTTCGGCATGGGCATAAATGGACTAAGGCCTGTTGTAGAGATTCAATTTGCTGACTACATCTTCCCGGCTTATGATCAGATAGTCAATGAAATGGCCAAAGTGAGACACCGTTCTGGAGGAGAATTCTGGTGCCCAGTTACCATCAGAACCCCTGCAGGAGGGGGAATTCGTGGCGGCCATCATCATTCTCAATCTCCTGAGTCTCAATTTACCCATACTCCTGGATTGAAAGTTGTATATTGTTCAACTCCATACAATGCCAAAGGGCTATTGATTAGCGCAATTGAAGATAACGACCCGGTTATTTTCTTTGAGCCAAAGAGATGCTACAGAGGACCGTTTTATGGAGATCCGCACAACGTTCCTACATGGGCTGGGCATCCGGAGGCCGAGGTCCCGGATTCACATTACAAAATCCCATTGGGAGAGGCCCGGTTGGCAATGGAAGGAGATAGTTGCACGGTCATATCATGGGGGGCCATGGTTCATGTTTGCGAACAGGCGATCAAAGACAGTGGCGTTTCTTGTGATTTGATTGATCTTCAGACATTGGTGCCTTGGGACAAGGATGCAGTTGTGAAATCCATTTCTAAGACCGGTAGATGCGTAATAGTGCATGAAGCACCCAAAACAAGTGGTTTTGGAGCAGAAATGGCAGCATCAATACAGGAAAGATGCTTCTGGAATCTTGAATCTCCTATTGAGAGGGTAACTGGTTGGGACACTCCCTTCCCACACACCACTGAATGGGATTATATGCCCGGGCCTGACAGGGTTGCTGCGGCGATAGTGAGAACACAGGAGGATTGACATGGCGAATTATGAATTCAAGCTGCCCGATATTGGTGAAGGCGTGGTCGAGGGAGAGGTAGTCAGCTGGCATGTTTCCGTCGGGGATACAGTCTCCGAGGATGACCCCGTGGTTGACGTAATGACAGACAAGGCAACGGTAACGATACCATCGCCGACCGATGGTGTTGTCGTTTCACTAAACGGCGAAGTTGGTGATATGATTGCAGTCGGTTCAGTATTGATTGAGTTTGATACCGGTTCCGAAGGCACTTCTACTCCAAAGTCAATGGAGGACGTTTCGGACGAGCAGCCCAAGCCCGAGCCGCCCAAGCCCGAGCCGCCCAAGCCCGAGCCGCCCAAGCCCGAGCCGCCCAAGCCTGAGAAGGCTCCAGCTAAACTCACTCCTGCTCCTCAAACCGCTCCAGTAATTCCGAAGAGTAGTATTGGATCCGTCCTGGCCAGTCCTGCAGTCAGGAGAAGAGCAAGAGAATCAGGGATAGACCTTGGATTGCTCAATGGAAGTGGTCCCGCTGGAAGAATTAGGCATGCTGACATTGACGCTTTCGTGGCTGGTTCTGGAACAGTAATGGGCGCCCCCCCATCAGCATACTCGATGAAGAGAAGTGCTGTTAATGAGGTCAAGATTGTGGGCTTGAGAAGGAAGATTTCCGAGCAGATGGTCAAGAGTGCTTTCTCAATCCCGCATTTTTCATATTTCGAAGAAGTGGACGTAACAGAGCTTGAGGCCCTGAGGCAGGCGCTAAACTCTAGCAGATCCGAAGATTTGCCTAAGCTAACTTACCTGCCATTCATTATGATGGCACTTGCGAAGATTATGCCAGAACACCCTGAATGCAACGGGCATTTCTATGATGGAGATGGAGTCGTCCATAGGCATGAGGCAGTTCATCTTGGCATTGCAACACAGACTGACAGGGGGCTTTATGTCCCAGTGGTCAAGAATGTTGAAGCCATGGACATCTGGCAGGCTGCCAGTGATCTGATCAGGGTATCTGGGGATGCCAGAGCAGGGACCTCTAGCTTGGATGATCTAACAGGATCTACCTTCACAATTACTAGCTTGGGCAGAGACGGGGGCCTTGGAGCTACGCCCATAATTAATCATCCCGAAATGGCCATCCTAGGAGTTCACAAAGCTAGGGAGATGCCAGTAGTAATGAATGGGCAAATCGTTGTCAGGAGGATCATGAACCTATCCAGCTCTTTCGATCACAGAGTAATCGATGGTGCTGATGGGGCAAGATTGGTGCAGCATCTAAAGAGGATGCTGGAGCACCCTGCAATGATTTTCATGTGAGGGGAAAATAATGGCTGAAATCAGGAAATGTCAGGTATTGATTGTGGGTGCTGGACCTGGTGGCTATGTAGCAGGAATCAGGTCTGGTCAATTAGGAATGGATACAGTCATTGTCGAGGGGGACAAGGCGGGAGGTACCTGTCTGATCAGGGGATGCATACCCAGTAAGGCAATGATTCACGCTGCGGAGCGGTTTGAGTCGATCTCCATGCACAACTCAGAAAATGGCCACATGGGAATCTCAATATCGTCAGAGCCTCAGCTTGATATGGCAGCTTTGGTTTCTTGGAAGGATTCTATCGTAGATCGTTTGAATAAAGGGGTCGAGGCGTTACTCAAGGGCTCGGGAGCCGAGCTGATCAAGGGATGGGCCAACTTCAGTAGCCCAAAGAGATGCACTGTAGAAACTCCTAATGGCATTGTTGAAATTGAAGCTGAAAATGTCATAATTGCTACAGGGTCTTCTCATATTGATCTCCCCTTTATGCCATGTGATGAAGAGTTCATTCTCTCATCTACGGGTGCCCTTGACCTAGATTCGCTTCCATCCAAGGTGGCCATTGTTGGAGGGGGCTACATAGGACTAGAACTTGGTTGCGCGCTCTCCAAACTGGGCTCTGAAGTCACCGTTATAGAGGGAATGGAAAGTATCTTGGGAATATTCGATAGGGAGCTTAGGAGGCCGTTAGAAATTTGGCTCAAGAAACATGGGGTAATTGTTCATACTAATGCATTAGCTAAAGGAGCTCAAGTGAAGGGCAGAGGTGCCTCAAAGAAGGTGGAGCTTTCATATGAGATGGACGGCGAAGTCCAAACCCTGAAGGTCGACAAGGTTCTCGTAACTGTTGGAAGAAGGCCCAATACCAAAGATTGGGGCCTAGAAACCATGGGAGTAAGAATGGATCAGTCCGGGAGATTCATCAGGACTGATAGACAATGCAGGACAAATGTCCCTGGAGTATATGCTATTGGGGATGTTGCAGGAGAGCCAATGCTTGCCCACAAGGCAAGTTCTCAAGGTGAAATGGTCGCAGAGATTATCTCTGGATTGACTAGAGAATTTGACAAGATTGCGATTCCAGCGATTGTTTTCACAGAGCCTGAGATCGTATCTGTTGGACTAAGTCCCGATGAAGCTAGAGACAGGGGCGAAGATATAGTGATTGGGAAATTCCCTCTTGCAGCGAATGGCAGGGCGCTAACACTTGAGGCAGAGAAGACAGGGGGCTTCATCAGAGTCGTGGCCAGAGAGAGCGATCATGTCATACTGGGAATTCAAGCGGTAGGCAGCCATATCGCTGAGTTACACGGCGAATTTGTATTAGCTTTGGAAATGGGTGCCCTCCTTGAAGACATAGCCGATACGGTCCATGCCCATCCGACAATGGCAGAAGCATTCCATGAGAGTGTTCTCAAATCTCTAGGACATGCAATTCACTCTGCCTGAGGTGTGTAGTTGAAAGAAATTCACATTATGAAGCTTGGAAAGGTGGATTATTCAAGCGTATTTGATTTGATGAAAGAGCTTCAAAGTAAGAGGATTGCTGGAGAGATTAACGACACGTTGATTTTTGTTGAGCATGAAGAGGTCGTTACTTTAGGGCCCAAGGCCAGAAGAGAAGATATCGTGGTGGAAGATTACCCCACATTCGAAACTGATCGTGGAGGAGGAGTTACCTGGCATGGCCCAGGGCAATTGGTCATCTATCCGATCTTCAAATGGGAAGGTGAGATGCAGAATGTAAGGGCCGTTATAGGGGCACTAGAGAATTGGGGAATTGCCGCTCTGGAAGAATGTGGCATAGAATCTTACAAAGATGATTCAATGCAGGGAGTATGGGTCGATGGGCACAAAGTTTGTTCCATAGGCCTATCTTTCCTAAAATGGGTGAGCAGGCATGGAATGTCAGTTAATGTCAATACTCCTGGGAATAGGGTCGAGGAGCTTTCCGGTTGTGGCCTTGAAGAGGGAATCCATACCTGTCTGCACAAACTTGGCTATGAAACCGATATAATTGGCGATACTATCGATATTCCACGTGTTGAGAGAGCATTCGTCTCCACGTGTGAAAGAATTTTGAATAGGGTCCCGATTCTGATCAATCAGGAGGTAAATGAATGATTCCTAAGAAGGGTAAACTGTACAAACATTGGGGATTAGACCCGAATACAGTTTTCCTCAACCACGGATCATTCGGCGCCACTCCTATAGCAGTTTTAGACGAGCAGGATAGGATTAGAAGACTGATGGAGAGGGACCCTGTTCACTTTGTAGAGAGGCTGAGTCATGAAATGTGGCAGGATTCGATTAACGAGCTTTCAAAATTTTTGAATGCTGATTCGGGAGGTATGTCCTTTGTAGCTAACGCTACTACTGGAGTCAATACCATTCTCCGATCTTTGAATCTCTCTAAAGGGGATGAGATCATCGTTCCAGACCACGCATATCAAGCGTGCAGAAATGCCATTGATTTCGTAACGGAGAGATCGGGAGCTAGGACCGTAGTTATCAGAATCCCATTCAGAATAGACGATGAGTCGGATATAATAGATCCAATAGTTTCTGCAATCAACGATAAAACTGTTCTAGCAATGATCGACACTGTATCGAGCCCTACGGGCATAAGGATGCCATTTGAGAAACTAGTTGGCTTGATACAAGAAAGGGGCGTTGATGTACTGGTCGATGCTGCGCACGGTCCCGGAATTGTCCCATTGAACATAAGGAAGCTGAATGCTGCTTATATCACCGGGAACTGTCACAAGTGGATTTGTACACCTAAAGGATCAGCTTTTCTACACATCAGAGATGATAGGCGAGAGGGGGTGAAGCCACTTACAATCGGACACGGCTACTCCAGTGATCTGCCTTCGGCTGAGAAATTTAGAATGGAATTTGATTGGACGGGTACTCGTGACCCAAGTCCTTGGCTTTGTATTCCCTTTGCGATTAGCCATATCGGTGGCCTAATCAATGGAGGGTGGGAGAAGATAATGAATAAGAATCATGAAATGGCAATTTTTGGAAGGGATCTATTGTGTGAGACCCTCGATATCTCCCCCCCAACTCCGGACTCAATGGTGTCTTCAATGTCATCTGTTGAGTTTCCATGGGATGAAGATGTTGGCCCTGCTCCAATTGATGGGGACCCGATACATAACACGCTTTTTGATGAGTACAGAATACAGGTACCGGTAATCTCTTGGCCTAATCATAATCGCAAATATTTGAGAATTTCTGCTCAAATATACAATAGCAAAGAAGATTACGAATATCTTTCTGATTCCTTGATTTCCATCTTAGGGAGTTAGGCAACCATTCAAGGCCAAGGTCATTACCGTAATATCATGCCAAGTGCAGTGGTGGCGATAACGGGAGCTTCCGGTGCCCGTTACGGAGTTAGGCTGATTGAGGAGTTGAGTGGGGCTGGTTGGGAGATTGATTTAATCGTGAGCAAGGCAGGCAACATCAATCTGAAATTGGAGTGTGAAATGACATCTAAAGATCTAGCCAATATCCCTGGAGTGTCCATACACAGCAATACCAATCTAGCTGCTCGTCCTGCATCCGGATCAGCATTATATGATGCATATGTGATATGTCCTGCCAGTGGCACCACCATTGGAAAAATTGGCGCCGGGATATCTGATAACCTGTCTACTAGAAGCGCCTTGGTTGCAATAAAGGAGAGAAGGAAGCTTATTTTGGTCCCGAGGGAAACCCCAGCTCCCACCCCTCACCTTGAGGCGATGGCTAAATTATCATCTTGGGGAGTAACTATTCTGCCTGCTAATCCGGGCTTCTATAACTCGCCCAGTAGTATTGATGATCTTATCGACTTCGTCGTGGCTAGGATTCTTGATCAAATGGGAGTCCAACATAATGTCGGAAGGCGCTGGACCGGTGAAGAAGTGTCGCTTGACTAAACGACGCTTCGTTGATCCAATCCCAAATGGGTTCAATAGTTAGAGTGGTATAACAAGGACATGGTAGATAGCAAACCATGGTCCGAGTATTCAGTATCTGAACTGAAAGAGGCACTCCGAAATAGAGGCATGCCGGTTTCTGGCAGAAAGGACGATCTTGTTCAAAGACTAGAGAAATCGGTTTTTGAGGCCACTATAGCAGAAGAAGTTCTCTCCCAAGAGAAAGATGGTAGTTTATTCGAGAGGATTAAAATGATCCCGTTGCCAACTATGATAGTCATTTCTTTATTGGTAGTGGGAAGCTCCGGTGGAGCTTTAATCTACAGTGATGAAATAATTGATTTCATACAAGGGGAACCAGACTATGTATTGCTTGAATTCGACTATTCAATGACGAGAGATTATGCCCAAACCTTGGTTGATCTAGGACATCCAGAATGGGAAGGCAGAATGTCTGGAACTGTGGAAGAGGAGAATACTGCGAACTCGATAAAGAGCAATTTTACTTCCATGGGAATACCCTCTACTATGGATGAGTTTGATGTGAATATCTTCCAAATTGGGAATGAACCGGATCTTTCCATATGCATGCCGGGGGACATTGGAACGATCTTTGGCGGTCCTGCACCGTGCTCTACTGCTGATTTGAATCGTGAAATTATACAGTTCGTACATAGAGAAGACTACGTCATTCAGGGCTATAGTGGATCAGTAGATATATTCCATTCCGAAAATGCAGAAATTATCGATCTTGGGAATGGGAGTGATGATTCGGACTGGGCTTCTGCAGCGAGTAAGATTGCTATGGTCTGGATAGAAGAGGGGACGGATGGAAATACGGACTTACTTGAAAGGGCGTTGGCGAATGATGTAAACTCGATGATTACGGTGAATACCAAGGTGAACTGTGATGAGCTAGTAATGGGCGATTGCGTTCCCTACTTCAAGGGCATAGATCTCTCCAGATTTGACTTCATTCCCGATTCTTTTGGATTCATTATGGTTTCTAAGAGTGTGGGAGATGCTATTTCTGAGAATGTAATTGGAGGGGATGGCAGATTGCAGATGAGACTTGATGTGGACAATCAAGCGGTTTCGACTATTCACGTCCCATGTGGCATTATTGAGGGCAAATCTGAGTCAGTTATCGTAATCGGGGCCCATCATGATACTGTTTACAATGGCGCAGGGGCGGTTGATGACACATCAGGGGTTGCGACTCTGCAAGAGATGGCCAGGCAGTTTTCAATTCTTCAATCGAGATTAGGAGACCCGGAATACACAATTTACTTCTGCACTTGGGGCGGTGAAGAAGAGGGACTATGGGGCTCCAAGGAATGGGTAGACAAGTATCGGGGAATGTTGTCCGAAGGAATGCGGCTGCACATTAATATGGATATGAATCATGTCGACCTGGAAAGAAATAACGGATTGACAATATATGGAAATAGTGCTAAGGATGTAGAAACTCTCAGAGGCATAAGTGGTGAATTCTCCAAGGAATACCCAGAATTATCCTCCAAATACAATGTTAATGTGAACAGTTTGGCCTCGAGTTCTATGCCATATAATTCGGATCATGCTCCATTCGTATACGAGATTGACGATCGTCCCGATGACGGTATGGACTACGGCAAAGCCGTTGTCTGCTATGGGTCAGGATCTAGCGAGTATCATACATATCTCGATAGGATGGATAGATTCAATGAGGAGAGCTTGGCAGTTTCTGGAGTTATTTTGGGGTCTTTAGTCAGATACTTGTCATATGGTGAACGAGCATAGAGGGAAGAATCTAGACTAGAAAAATACGAAACCGATATACGCTACCGATTACCGGGATGGGCATGGTCAAAATTGGAGACACAGCCCCTGCCTTTACACTGAAAACGACGGACAAGAGTGACGTCAGCCTCTCCGATTATCTCGGACAAAATGTGATTTTGGCATTCTACCCCGGGGCATTCACAGGAGTTTGTGACAAAGAAATGTGTTCTTTCCAAGACAATATTGGAAGGCTAAATGAGGCAGGATGCGTAGTTCTTGGGATTAGTGTCGATTCCCCCTGGGCCAATGCTGAATTTGCGAGAAAGTACGATCTTGGATTTCCTCTTCTATCTGATCTCGACAGAAAGGTGATCGAAAGCTACGATGCTTCATTTGTGGGCCTTGGAGGAATTGAGGGATACGTTTGCGCGAATCGAGTTGTAGTCATTGTAGATAGCGAAGGAGTTATTCAATACCGCTGGAATGCTGAAAATCCTGGCGTAGAACCGGATTATGATGCCATAATTGAGCATGTATCATCAATGTGATATGATATTTTCATCTTTGCTGTGATGTCACATCTCCTCTGGAGATTGAATTCCTAACAGGCCTAGTCCTGTAGAAATGGTTCTAGCAGTCAAATCACACAGTGCTAGTCTACTTTTCAAGATTGTATGATCATCAGATTTGAGTATCGGACATGCCTCATAAAAACTTGCGAATGCAGAAGAAGTGGAATGAATGTGAGTACAGAGTTTGTGAGGATGGAAGGTTGATGAGGCGTTATCTACGGCTTCAGAGAAATTCACAATGCATCTGGCCAGATTCTCCTCCTCTTCGGTTTGGATTATGATATTGGCATTTTTGACGTCTGCCCTACTAAGGGGTGACAGAGAAAATATCCTACAAATCCTGGCATGTGAGTACTGCAAATATGGTGCGGTATTCCCCTCGAAAGAAAGCATCTTATCCCAGTCAAATGTATAGTCCTTACTTCTGTCTGTTGACAAGTCGGCATACTTTACTGCGCCGATGCCAATCATTTTCGAAACTCTTTCTCTATCATTTTCTGTCAGACCTGGATTCTTCTCAGAGATTGATTCATCTGCTCTGTAAATAGCCTCTTTCAACAAATCAACCAGTTTTACTGATTGACCAGTCCTACTCTTCAACATCTGGCCATTTGAGTCGAGAACTGAACCAAAATTAACATGCTTTGCATTATGCCAATTTTGCATTAGTCCGGCCCTTGACGCCACCTCAAATACCATCTCAAAATGCTGTTTCTGCGGAGTACCAACTACATACAGAAGATCGTCGCAGGATAGTCTCTCTACGCGATCAATAATACAGGCCAGATCCGAGGTAGAATAATTGAATCCTCCATCCCCTTTTCTGATCATTACAGGGAATGGTTCGCCTTTCCTGTTCACCCATTTGCCACCCAAAAAGACGACACTGGCCCCATCACTTTCCTCCAATAATCCAGATTTTTCTAGCCTTTCAACTACTTGTGGAAGCAAGTGCCTGTATGCTGACTCGCCCATCAAGTCACGGTCATCCAGAAGAACGCCAAGCATGTCATACACCTCATTGAAATAGCTAGTTGAGACATTAACTAGGACCCTCCATAAACGCAAGGTATCATCATCCTCGCTTTGCAAAAGAACGACTCTGGATCTAGAGCGATTTGCAAAAAACTCATCATTATCAAACTTCGATCTCGCTTCTTTGTAGAACTGATCAAAATCTGAAATTCCCTTGTCCAAAGCAAAATCGTCCTCCCCGATATCAATAAGATGCTCTATTAGCATCCCAAATGGAGTACCCCAATCCCCAATATGATTCTCCCTAATCACATCATGGCCTTTGAATTCGAGCATTCTTACTATGGAATCTCCGATAACCGTCGACCTTAGGTGTCCGACATGCATTTCTTTGGCGACATTTGGCGCCGAGTAGTCAACAACGACTTTCCTAGGTTTTTCTTTACTTACCCCTAATCTTTCATCTGGGAGAAGTTTCATTGCCCTGGCAGAAAGCCAAGCTGGGTCAGCCTTGAGATTTACAAAACCATTCATCGAAGAAGTAAGAGCTATCCCCTCAAGAAACGTAGAGATGAGCCCAGATATTTCTTCGGAAACATCCACGGGAGGCTTCTGAAAAATAGCTGCCAATGAATGGCATGGCATGGCCACATCTGCCAGCCTTGTATCTGTGGCTGGCCCCAATAAACTGAGTATTTGCTCTTCTGTGATCCCAATATCAGAAACAGCTCTGAAAATTAATGGGGCACACTCATCGATTAGTTGTCTCATTTTTCACCTCATGCGATTGGGTATCTCAGAAGAGCTGCAATTCCTCCAAATGCGTCGAATAAGGTCGCTCCTTCTTCCGTATCCATGGAAATAAGTGTCACAGCTGCGGAAGTGTGTCCTGCCAAAAGTGTCAATTCGTCAATGAGATCCATTGATCTGTCAGGATCCTCGATCACATCTTCAGAATGACAAGACGAACAAACGGGGATATCTGACCTCCTACTCTGAGTCCCTTCCCATTCCTCTTTACACTGCCTGCAGATCCACATAACCCTTCTTTTCCTGACATTCTCAGAAATAAGAAGTCTTTCCACCGCCCCTTGGTCCAAAGCATTTCTAATCATCATCTCTCCATATGTGGCCTTTGGATGAGCTTGCATTACTTCACTCAAAAATCTATCAACTAGTCTCCTCTCAGTATCTAACTCAATTTGGTCCATTAAACCGCCAGCTCTCTGAACTAGCTCCCTTAATCCGCTCTCATTTGAGTAACCAACATCAAAGAATGGCTCCCTGATTAGTTTCTTGATTTCATGATGGAAATAGTCGTTTTTTACAACATAATCTTTAGTTGCACCGGGACCTCCAATAATTATTCCTTGCAGGTTCTCAATCATTGGTAGCCAGTATGAAGAAGCTCTTTCAGAGGACTTTTTGAAAAACTTGTCTGCAGCTTCTTCGATCAATCTCTCGAACCTTTGTGCTGATTGGCCCCCCCTTCCATGTTTTGAAGGAACTAATGAGGTGACGTGCTCTTGGCAATGGAGCCTCTTTCCACTGGCTAATCCGTAAGCTGCTTCTGACCTGTCGATAACAAAAAGCCCATATGCAGTCCTGTCAATTAGCATCTCTTCTAGCTGGCTAATCTCGAACGTAGAGCCGCACCTGTATCTGTAAGAAGTGAATGAGTCGGGTGGATCATCGATTACTATTGACATCAGTCGAGTCTTGTTATTTCCAACAATTACATGACCGACGAAAAGAGCTAGTCCCCTCTCGCCTGGGGTCTTGTACCTATTCAGGGTAGCTATAGCAGATTCTATGGCATCGGAAACATGCTTTCTAGTTAGTTTCGATTTTATATTCGCAGCTTGACCGGCCTCATTTGACAACTGATGCCTTACATCACTGATCATCCTATCAGGGGGAACTACTACCGAAACTAGTTCTGTTCCCATGCCCTTCATTGATGAGAGGTCTTCAACGGCCTTCTTGAGTCGCAACCTCCTCTGCTGGACTTCAATCTCGTCGGACATGGTGTGGCCTCCAGCAGAAGGCCGGAGGGGCAGCATTTCAACCCTTATACTGTGCTTAGGCGAAGGCATTGAAAGGGGGCGTCCTAGCTCGGTAGCCAATGACGACGGTGATTGTCGCACTCGGAGGGAGTCTGCTTCGTCCTGAGATAGAGGAAAGGCACACATGGCTGGAAGGCCTAGTGTCCATAATTAGGGACAGAGTGTCTATGGATGACAGGATAGGAATTGTCGTCGGAGGAGGCGCCCCTGCAAGGGAGGGGATAGAGCTTGCAAGGGCACTGATCAGTGATGAGTCACACTTAGACAAGATTGGGATAGCCGCAACTAGGCTGAATGCAACCATAGTCAGGGAGGCTCTTTCAGATAGCGGCATCCCTGTGTCGGGAACAATACCAAAGAGTATTGATGAAGCGGTACTGCTACTCGAGAAGAGGCAGGTAGTAGTCATGGGAGGGACAAACCCAGGGCACACCACAGATGCTGTTGCCATCCGTTTCGCGATCTCCTCGAATGCCGAAAGGTGCATAATTGCCACGAATGTTCCAAAGGTTTTCGATGAGGATCCGAAAAAGAATCCGACTGCTCGATCGTATGACTTCCTGACGCATAGGCAGCTACTCGAAATTGTTGGGACTTCTGTGCATTCAAAGGCTGGCGATTCACAAGTCGTGGATCCTATTGGCGCGCAAGAAGCACATGATTGTGAAATGCCTTTGAATATTCTAGATGGTAGGAAAATAGAGCTGATTAAAGAAGCTATAATCGGTGGTGATTTCAAGGGCACCAAGATAGGGGTGAGTAAGTCTTGAGCAGGGCGGATAGGATTGCTGCCGCGGGCTTGAGGACTGCCAAAGAGGCCCGTGAGGCTGCAAATAAGAGGAGGCGTACAGATAAGAGGCGCTCCTCTCAGAAATCTCTCGAAATTGAATCACATAGGCATTGCGTGGTTTGTTGGAAGCCGATACCACTGGATAGCGATCCTGCAGTTTGCGACCAAGTTTCATGCATGGAAAATAATAACAAAAGGGAGTCCTCGAGAAAGAGGTTGACGATAATGCTGTACCTATTTCCTGGCATTGCAATCTTACTGATTTTCCTGCAACTAATGAGTGGTGGCTCATAGATGGTGATTATACTATGAATATGGTTAGAATTTTGGCATCCTTCCCATTTGTGGTGGGCGGACTTTGCGTCCTCATCGTAATTGGTAGCCTTGTTGGAATCGATATTGATGACTCAAGGACTGATGTCCCGATAGTACCGTGTTCCGATGATTCTGTAGGATGTGTGGTCGGTATGACTACAGAAGACCTAGAGGTTCCCTCAGCTTTCGTCCTCCTAGAGATCAGCATGGAGTTGGAATGGGATGAGCCGGACAGGAGTTGGATAGGGGTAATTTCGGACTATCCAGATGAGTGCGAGCCGGATTCCAGCGGGCTTACGACATGTACATCGGAGGATTTTGATTTTGTTGCCGGTGGCCCTGATTCGACTGATGGAAGTTTCGAATTCGTTCTGGAGCCGGGGAAATATCGTTTCGTCACTGCAGGAAAGGATGGTTCCACTCTAGACGAGCAATTGGTGATAATATCCCCTGAAATACATCTTGCTGGATTCGTTGAAATTGTTTTGACCGTCATAGGATTCACGCTCCTGATGGGAGCTAGTCAGATGGCATTCCCCCTCAGAGAAATGTGGAAACGTTTCAGGGATGCATAAATCATCATAGATTGCTTGAATAACCTGTTCCCATTCGTCGTGCCATGACCGACCGCTGTCCGGGGTGTGGATCGAAAATGGATATAGGCGGACTTCCGATATCCATAGGTGGCTTCAGCATGTATTGTACGACCTGCGGAAACATATGGCAAATAGATTAGTCCAAGTCGCTTCTAGGCCAATCTTCAGGCAGGTTGAGTGGATCTACCACTTCATCTGCTGCAATCATTTCAACTAGGGTTTTCCTCAACTCTTCGATTCCCTCCCCTGTAATCGAGCTGACTGCGACTTTGCCCTCAAGGCTCTCGGAATCGTGTAGATCTAGCTTGCTATGAACNACGATTTTTGGCCTCTCCGATATCAGCCCTTTGACCTCTTCNAGCAGATTCAGTTGCTCATCTAGAGATGTTGTTGCATCGGCTGTTGAGTCGATCAGGAAAAGAAGTACGTCGCCAGTGTTCTCCAACGCTGCAATTGCTTGCATCTCTATATTGTTTCTTTCTGACATAGGCCTGTCAAGAAGTCCCGGAGTGTCAACCATCTGATACTTCCTCCTCCTATGGATAAAATGTCCTAGATGAAGTTGCTTTGTTGTGAATGGATAAGCTGCAATTTCCGGTTCCCCACTAGAAAGAGAAGAAATTAATGCAGATTTACCAACATTGGGGGATCCCGCTACAACTATGCATGGTTCAGAGGGATCTATTGAGGGTAGTTTCCTAAGTATGTCCCTAGCCTCTCCAAGCCAGTCTATCTCAGGGGAGATCTGCTCAATGATTGATGAGAATCTCCCGTAGGCTGCTCTTCTAGCCTGATGGAAACCATCTATATCCCTAAGTCTGAGGATTTTCCTCTGGGTCTCGCCGGCAATAGACCTGACTCTTTCTGCTCCCCACTGAATTGCACCTAGGCTTTTTCGATAATTATCACTACCAACGGCTGCGTCTACCAATGCTTGATCGAATTCAGAAAGCGCGTTGAGACTTGGCCATCTTTCCACATAGGCGATGAGAGTTGTGTCAATGATTGAAGCCGCAGACTGGACCATCTTGTTCATCTGCTTGCGCACTCTGTGGTACTTGTCAGGATCTTCGACGGTATCTGACTGCTTACTCGCTTTCCTGAAGGCCTTGTCGAGAATCTCGTCTGTCTTTAGGACAGTCGGTATTTTCCTCCACTCTATGGATGCCATGTGTCTCCCTGACTCCACGGCCAGCTCATACCTATTGAAGTCAATAGACGGAAATTGTATTGATTTTCGAATCACGGCCTTTTTCTATATGCCCCCCATACGAAGACTCATGCCAGACATGCGAAGTACTCTTCCAGAATGGGCGATAAAGATTCACGAGGCTCATGGCTCTCCTGAATTGGACAATATCCAGGATGTTTTCCATGGTCCACTATCTGAAAGGAGCGCGGGACTGAGGAAGGACGACATAGTGGAGATTTTTATCGATTCAAGGGCCCTGTCTGCCGATAGTGAGGCGATTGCCAGAGGAATGCTAATTGGGACTACCAGAAACGCGGTAGAAATAGTGGACGACAGTGGTACTTTCAGGTCTATTGCTAGGGATGTCATTGTGGAAGTTAGACTGATTGCCCACATGAGGGTCCCATATCTTGAGGACCGAGAGATGATGACCTTCGAAAAAGAGGATATGAGAAGAAGATCAAGTATGTTGGAAAAGGCCGAACAGATGGCTGAGGGCGGCATGGATAGTCACCTCTGGGGATGATGAAATGACTGGTCTAGAAGGGAAGAAGTGCGTCCCATGCGAGGGAGGAATCCCTCCATTGAACGAGGAGGAGTCAGCAGAGCTGATTGCTATGATAAATGATAACTGGGCCCTAGTTGATAATCATCACATTGAGAGGATTTGGGAATTCAATGATTTTCAGAGCGCATTAAAATTCGTAAATTTAGCTGGGATGATCTGTGAGGAAGAAGGCCATCATGCCAATTTTGAGATATCATGGGGTCGTGCTAAAGCATTGATTTGGACCCATAAAATAGACGGACTGACGGAATCAGATTTCATTCTAGCAGCAAAAATCGATGAACTGGAATAGGAATTTTCATGAGCGGGACCCAAGAAATACTGAACAGCAGAAGAACGGTCTACAGGTTCAGAGATAAGCAGATTGATCCTTCTGATTTGGAGCAGGCTTTTCAAGCTGCTAATAATGCACCGAGCCATAAGCAAACATACCCTTGGAAGTACTACGTATTGGGAAGAGAAACTCGGGAGATGCTGCTTCCGTCTGTGATTTCCTTAAGCAGAGAGAAGGAAATTAGGAAGGGAGGAGAGGTTAGCGAGTCCTTTGAAACTAGAGCTGTTTCAAAAATCATGGACATACCTGTCATAATAGCAGTAACCACAAAACTCACTCCAGAGGATGCTTTTAGGGAGGAGGAAGACTACGCGGCAACTGTCTGTTCTTTGCACAATCTAGTTTTATCCCTCTGGGACAAAGGAATCGGTTCACAATGGAGTACTGGGGGAATAACTAGACATCCCTCTACCTACAAAAACATAGGGATCTCAGATAGTCTGGAACGAATAATAGGATTTGTCAAGATTGGTTATCCAGAATCAGTTCCTGAAAAGAAGGGAAGGAATATGTCTGAGATTGTGAAGTATCTTCCTTGATGGTGATTAAATGAAGAAGATAATCTATCCTAAGATTGGTGGTGTGGACTCTATAGAAATTGTTGAGGGAGATGACCCGACTGCTTCTGAAGGCGAAGTGGTGGTTAGGATACATAGGGCCGGAATAAATTTCGCAGACCTAATGATGAGGCAGGGACTGTATGGTTCCAATCCAGATTTTCCTTTTACACCCGGTTATGAAGCATCGGGAGTAGTTTCTGAGATTGGAGAGGGGGTTTCTGGGTTGAAAGAAGGAGATCGTGTATTGGCCATGACAGGATTTGGAGGGTACTCTGAGAAGGTTTCGATTGATGCTTCTAGAGTTTTCAAACTGCCAGATTCAGTTACCTTCGATCAGGCGGCAGCAATACCTGTTACTTATGGTACAGCATATCACATGTTATTTCATTTAGGCAGAATTAGACCAGGTGATACAGTACTGGTACATCATGCTGCTGGGGGCGTGGGCACTGCTGTGGCACAATTGTGTAAAGTTGCAGGGGCATCTCTGATTATTGGTACTGCTTCTTCGACGAAAAGAGAATTTGTTGAGTCCATAGGGGTAAAGTTTGTAGATCGAGAGAAAGAGGATTTCGTCCAAGTTTGTAAAGATTTGACTGGAGGCCAGGGGGTCCATCATTCGATTGATCCAGTCGGTGGAAAAAATCTTCTTAGGTCATACAAAGCTACTAGGAAGGGAGGTAAGGTATACTTTTTTGGAGCCTCCTCTGCAGTAAAGGGAGATAGTAGATCATGGATAACAGCGCTAAAAATGTGGTTCAATACTCCTAAATTAGATCCGATTAAGATGATGTCGTCAAACAAGGCATTATTCGGCGTACACATGGGATTATTGGACGACCCTTCGATATTCAAGGGCCATCTAGAGGCACTTTCTAAGTTACTTGAAGAAGGGGATATAGATCCGATAATCGATAGTGTTTGGGCGTTTGAAAGAGTAGCTGACGCACAGATGCACATGCATGAACGTAAGAATCGGGGTAAGATTCTCCTAGACTTCTCCCCCTGAAATTCAGGGCAGTTATTCAGAGCCTGACAGGCCTAGTTGCCCCACATGCCTGGCACTTCAGGAGAGTGGTTCGGTCCTCTTTGATGAATCGGGTATCGGGAGCCTTGCATTGATTGCACAAGATGAATGTCTTGACGTAACTCACCAACTTTTCTTTGATTCTTTTTGGCGGGACCCTTCCCTTCAGCATTATTCTTGTCTGCTCCCTGGTCCCTGAAGTTCCAAGCTCATTAAGGAGGTACTGATAGACGTGATTTGCATCTCTATCCATCGCATCTACTACATCGGAGAAGTTTCGTAAAATGGTTTGACTGCCCTCAATGAGAATCTCTGGTTCGGGCATAGTCCACCTAGACCTTTGGCTAATTCCCTCAGGAATTCTCTCACGAGCTCTGTCAAGTAGCTCTTCGTAATCAAAACCGCCCATGGGACGTGCGAACATAGTCCCCCTTTTCACCCCACCGGGGGATGTGAGTATCGGTGAAGGTAAAATCCAGTCACCTCTGGGCGGAGTCATGAAAGAGCCATTGCAGGTACTCGTAGCAAGAACCGAGGATGATGCCAGATTGCCAACCAGAGGTAGCGAGTATGCAGCTGGATGGGACCTATACGCCTTGGAGGACTCAATTGTCCCATTCAGAAAGAGCGTTAAGCTCCGCACTGGCATCATTGTGGCCATTCCCGATGGGTACGAAGGTCAGGTCAGAGCAAGATCTTCACTAGGATCAAAGGGGCTGATCCTCCCTCATAGTATCGGCACCATAGATGCGGATTATCGGGGAGAGTTGTTCGTCCTCATGACATGGATAGGAGAAGGGGAATCTTACACCGTAAAGGCTGGAGAGAGGATTGCCCAGCTACTGATATCCCCAATACCAGAAGTTCGCTTTGACGAGGTTTCCGTCGAAGAGCTGGGCTCTACAGAGAGGGGGGCTGGCGGATTTGGCAGTACCGGAAGATTCTAGCTGTTGTGAATTCAATAGATTCAATACCCTATTCTCAATAGGTTCATAGGAAGCGGATAGTGTCCCAGTATGATGACGAGTAGCGTGGATGATTTACGAGCCTCCGTGGAAGAATACCGCACCAAGGGACTGAACACACAGCAGATTGCTGATGAGATGTCACTTTCACAGACCACGATAAAGTGGCTATCCTCAGGAGGAGTTGGTTCCGAGGATAGGCCCGAGGACATCAGAGTTGGATGGAGATCTATTGCAGTCAGATCCAGTAGGATTGAGGCTATTTCGTACGTTTTCTGTGACATAATGGAAGAGGAGATTGGTGATGAAGTTGACACTATTGTCGGAATCAGCATCAATGGAATAGCATTTGCTCAGGCCATAGGCGGACAGATGGATCTTGATATTGCCATAAGCAGGAGCATTAGCGATGACGGCGGTGGACATATTTCAGAAGTTTTTGCTGATGTTTCAGGGAAAAGGTGCGTGGTTGTCGACGATGTCTTATCGGGCGGTACCACTATGGCGAAAACTGTAACTAATCTCAGAGCGGCTGGGGCCGAAGTCAAGCTTTGCATGGTCCTAGCTAACAAGTCTCATAGAAATGAAATAGAGGGAGTTCCATTGAGAGGACTCGTCAGAGTAGTTACTGTCTGAGGAAGAAAGATGCACTGGGCGGACTTTAGAGCTCAGAAGCTCTCTGAGAGGGGCGTCCCTCAGGTAATCGTCTCAGGCATCACCCCCTCGGGAGAATTTCACATCGGCCACCTAAGGGAAATTCTAACAGCGGAGATGATACACAGAGCATGTCTGGATGCAAAACTAGAGTCAAGATATGTTTTCATCGTGGACTCGATGGATCCACTCAGAAGAGTTTACGATTTTCTCTCGAGAGATTATGAACAATTCATAGGAGTGCCGTTGGCATACATTCCTGCACCAAAACCCGATGGGACACCAAGTGATGGAAAGGTGAGCTATGCAGAACACTTTCTTGATCCATTCCTTAAGGCATTAGAGGAAATAGGAGTCTATCCTGAAATTGTGATGAATCACGAAACCTATGAAAACGGTGAATTTGCAGAAAAAATCGATCTTGCCATCAATAATAGAGAGGAAATCAGGGATATAATGATGAGCATATCTGGAAGGGACCTGCCTGAGGAATGGTTTCCCTACAGCCCTCGTGGCCCAGAAGGAAGCATGGATGGGGTTACTGTAACGTCATACGAATATCCCTATGTCTACTGGGAAGATGAGAATGGCGTTTCTGGCAAGTCGGACATCAGGAAGGCCGATGGCAAATTGCCATGGAGAGTAGACTGGGCTGCTAGATGGATAATTCATGGAGTCACTTGCGAGCCAGCTGGAAAGGACCATGGGGCTGCGGGCGGTAGTTATGATACTGGTATTCCGATTTGTGAGTTACTTGGCGGGACTCCCCCGGACAAGATAGTATACGAATGGATACAGTTGAAAGGCATGGGGCCTATGTCAAGTTCTTCGGGTGTTACTATAGGCCCTATGGAAGCACTTTCCCTGGTTCCTCCGGAAATTCTGAGATATGTTATTGCAAGGAGCAAGATTGGGCGTCATATCGAATTTGATACCGGGGGGGCTCTCTTTGAGATGGCAGATGAGTACGAGCGGCTCCTGACAAGAATAGATACTGGAGAAATCACAAAGAGAATGGAAACCAGGATAAAAACTAGGGAAGGGGCCCTAAGAATGAGTCAGGTTGTCAGAGGCTCGGATCCAATAGATTCCTTCGCTGGAGTTTCTTTCAGACATTTGGCCATGTTAGCCCAGATTAAATCTTCAGATGAAGAGATCTGGGAGTCGCTGAGAAATAGTAACCATATCTCCGGGCCGCCGAGCACGTCAATTATTGGCAGGCTTTCGAAGATGAGAAACTGGGTGGGAAGTGAGCACTTTCCTGAAAATGCTAGGATAAATATACAGACAGAGATAGGAGAGGGAGCTAGAAATGAGATCACAGATGAACAATCATCTTTCCTAGTTGAGCTATCCAAGAATCTGAGGGATTGTGAATGGGATCAGGATTCTGTCTCTGTGGCGATAAGAAATTCAATTGGGGCTTCGGAAGTAGCGGGGAAGGATGCTTTTTCTGCAATATACCTAGCGATTCTTGGAAGTAGTCACGGACCAAGGGCATCCGCACTGATTGTTGAGATGGAGAGAGAACACATAGTCTCCATTCTTTCAAGTATCTAAAGGAAGTTAATATGAGATCCGATCATTTGCCATTTCCAATGCCTGAGAGGCCCCACTCATTGGATCAGGAGTGGAAGATTCTGACGTTTATGCACTGGGAAGTAGACCCGTTAAAGTTGGCTAAATTTATTCCGGAAGGATTGGACATTGATCTATACGAGGGAAAGGCATACGTTGGTGTGATACCTTTTATGATGACTAATGTCAGACCTAGAATTGCATTTTCAGTCCCTGGAATTTCGACATTCCCCGAAATAAATATCAGGACTTATGTGACGAGGGATGGAAAGTCTGGAGTCCTATTTCTGACATTAGAGGCACAGAGCCTAATTACATGTTCTTACGCACCGAGAGCTTATGGCCTACCCTACAAATATTCGCTCTCTAAAGTCAGTGCATCTGAGGGAGAATATAGTTGGGCAACAAGAAGAAGAGATGGAAGTTACGAACTAGTTGGAGAATGCAGATGGGATCGGCAAACCGATTATGCCGGCCCTGGTACTCTGGAGGAATTTCTCTTCGAGAGATACTGCCTATACACGGTCCACAGAGGTAATTTATGTATCGCATACACCCAACACGAACCTTGGAAATTTGGACCTGGGTCTGTTCAAATAAAGTCTAATTCACTAACTAAGGAGTTTGATCTTGGCATAGATGACTTGTATCAACCGGATATGGTTCACGTTTCCGAGGGAGTATACGTTAAGACTTGGTCTGCGGAGGTGGTCCAATAGAAGTCACAAACAGCCGAGACATGCTGATTCTAGATGGGGATTGTGGATTATGTCACCGTTTAGCTAATTTCGTAGACAAGAGGATGGTTGACAAGAGTATTCTAGCCTTCAGAGCTAGTGATTCGGAGGATGCCATGGGCGTTATCTCCAAACTTTCAGATTCATTACAAGATGCCGATACCGTCTATCTAATCAGGGAAGGGAGAGTATACATCAGATCTGCTGCGGCGATTAGGTGTCTAAAATATATGAGGATTCATTGGAGGTTGCTTTATCCAATTGCATGGATTGTTCCTCTCCCATTAAGGGATCTCGTGTACATGATAGTTGCAAGGTACAGGCATATGATTTTCAAACGTCCGGAATCGTGCACGTTTAGGGTTGACTAGGTGATTGATTGAAAATTAGACTGCATCAATTCCTCTCAAGATCGGGACACTTCAAATCCAAGGGAGATGCTAAGCAGGCGGTTTGGGATGGCAAAGTAACTGTTGGTGGAAAAATAGTGAAAGATATTTCTTACGAATTCAATCCGAAGAGAAGGGAAGTAAAAATTGGCGTAACAACTCTAGAACTGCCAAATCAATACAGATACTTTATCCTGAATAAGCCAGAAGGAGTCATTTGCTCTAGAATGAATAAACATGAGCTTTTTTTGGGAAAGGAATCGGTATTCAATATCTTTTCTGGCGATTTGGACTCCAGAACATATGACTCCCTAGTCACAGTAGGAAGATTGGATGAAGGAACTACGGGGCTACTGATTGTAACTAATGACGGGGGACTGGTGAATGAAGTTGCGAATCCATCCAGTAACATAGGGAAAAAATATGAGTTGAAGGTAGCCAGTAGAATTACTTCTGGAGATATTGAGTCTCTGCAGGAAGGAATTGAGATTCAGAATTCTGATAACGAGGATTTTGGGTCATACCTGACCGCACCTGCTGATGTAACGGCGATAAGTGACTACAATATCGAGATAACAATTTTTGAAGGTAAGAAAAGGCAGATAAGAAGAATGCTAGAGAAACTAGGAAATAGAGTATTGAGCCTCAATAGGATCGCTATTGGAAAATTGGAATTATACGACTACTCACTGAATCCCGGACAATACATGGAAGTGACTAGGGATGAAATTATGAGCAAGATTACTGCCAACTAATCCAAAGTTGAAATTTCCAATAGCCTTGGTTCTGGGGTTCCAAGTTGCATTTCTGCAATAGCTTCAACTTCCATCCTTGCTCCTGCCATGGTAGTCACGAATGGGATATTCAGCTCCACTGCAAGTCTTCTCATCATATTACCGTCCAATACTGCACCTCCGGTTGCAGTTGGCGTATTGATTACTAATTGTATCAATCCCCTTCTCATCAGATCCAGAGCATCGGGAGACTTCCTTTCAGCGATCCTGTAGCACGTCTCTACCTCTACTCCGCCGTTTCTAAGCACTGTAGCTGTTCCTTGTGTGGCAAATATCTTGAAGCCCATCTGTTGAAGCCTGTTCGCTAATGGGATTGTATCATGCTTATCCTCATCCTTGACCGTGACATACACGCCGCCGGAGATCGGTACCGGCAGTTCAGTGGCCATTCTTGCTTTTAGATAGGCAGCAGCCGGTCTTGCATGTGATCCCATCACCTCTCCGGTTGACTTCATCTCAGGCCCGGGAGCAGGATCCAAGCCCCTGAGTTTGATAAATGGGAAGACTGGAGCTTTGACTGATACTGCTTCGGATTGTGGCTCTGGAATATCGAGTGAGGCGAGACGTTCCCCTAAAGCTACCCTAGCTGCTATTCTGGCCAAGGGAACACCGGTGGCCTTGGCGACAAATGGGAATGTCCTTGACCCTCTCGGATTTACCTCCAGTACGTACAAATCATCCCCTCTGATTGCGAACTGTATGTTGTAACAACCAACTATTCCAAGTTCTAAACCTATTTTTATCGTCCATTCCTCTACCTGTGAGATGATATTTTCTTGAATATTCTGAGGAGGGATGAAACATGTAGAGTCCCCTGAGTGAATTCCGGCCTCTTCCAGATGCTCCATAATTGCACCAATTAGAACTTCATTGCCGTCACATACTGCATCCACGTCAAGTTCAATGGCATTCCCGAGGTATTCATCGATTAATAGTGGCCTATCGGGAGATAAGTACGCCTCCTTCATGTAGGCTTCCAACTGCTTATCATTTGACAGTATTTCCATGCCTCTGCCACCGAGAACGTATGAGGGCCTGATAAGTACTGGATATCCGATAATAGAAACTGCCTTCCTTACCCCTTCGGGCTCAATTGCAGTTGTCCCCCTTGGCATCCTTAGGCCACACCTCTTGGCAAAATCTTCGAATCTCTGTCTGTCACTTGCCTCATCTACAGATTCTGGAGTAGTTCCTTCAATACTCAATCTGAGGCCCATTTTCTCCAAATGATGGAGGTTATCTGATAGAGGGAGTGCAAGATTAATGGCTGTCTGACCTCCAAATTGCAATAATATTCCATGAGCCCTCTCCCTCAAGAGAATCTCGGATACAGATTCTAGATTCAGGGGGTCGAAGTAGAGTCTGTCGCTAGTATCGAAATCTGTGGACACTGTCTCGGGATTATTATTGATTATTATTGCCTCATGCCCCATTTCCCTTATTGCCCCTACTGCATGAACACATCCATAGTCGAACTCTATCCCTTGGCCTATTCTAATTGGCCCAGAACCGATTACTACGACTCTCTGCTTCGTCTTATTTTCAATCCCAGGAACTAGATCGACGTCACTGTCGCCTGTTCCGCCTTCGTATGTTGAGTAGTAATATGGAGTGACTGCGGCGAATTCTGCTGCACATGAATCGACCATTCTGAAACGTGGATGAATGCCCATTTCATGCCTCCTTACTGTGACGGCAATTTCCCCCCTTCCTACTGGTAGATTTTTGAAACCTGAAGCAGGGAAGCCGCATAATGCATCCGCTATATGGAGATCAGTGAACCCTACTCCTTTCCAAGACCTCATCTCAGATTCGGGTATTTCTGAAGGACGGAGTCCCATTTCTCCTGCAGCCCTAATCTCCGTCTCAATCGCTGCCATCTTTTCGAATCTGTGTAAAAACCATCTTGTTACCCCGCCAGTTAGGTCCCTGACATCCTCTAGTGAATATCCTCTCCTGAAAGCCTCCATTATTGCAGACATTCTCCTATCTGTGGGGACTCTGAGCCAGTCTTCAAGGATTGCAGTTGGAAGAGGTTCGGAGGATCTTTCGTCCATAGTTTCACCTCCTGAAGAATCGGCCATTGTCAGAGGCCTTGGATGCGGCTTGCCATATTCCAAGCTGGCCCATGCCTTCAGAAATGCTTCCTCGAAGCACCTACCAATTGCCATGACCTCTCCCGTTGACTTCATCGAAGTTCCGATAGTCCTATCGGCTGTCCTGAACTTATCAAACGGCCATCTAGGAATTTTCACTACACAGTAATCCAAGGTTGGCTCGAAGGCAGCTGTGGTTCCTTGGCCTGTAATTGGGTTTGGAAGTTCATCGAGAGTGTAACCAACAGCTATCAATGCTGCCATCCTAGCTATTGGATAACCAGTGGCCTTTGATGCCAGAGCAGAAGATCTGGATACTCTTGGATTGACCTCAATTACCCTGTACTGCCCTGTAGATTGCTCAACAGCGAACTGTACATTGCAGCCTCCCTTGATGTTAAGTCTCCTTATCAATTTCAGAGCCGCATCTCGGAGCATTTGGTGGTCCCTATCTGAGAGAGTTTGTTGGGGTGCAACGACCACAGACTCGCCAGTATGGACGCCCATTGGATCAAGATTCTCCATAGTACACACAATTATGGCGTTATCAGAAGCATCCCTCATCACTTCATATTCGTGTTCCTGCCAACCAAGTATGCTAACCTCAATCAATACTTGACCTATTGCAGATTGAAGTAGGCCTTGACTGGCGATTTCTACTAGTTCCCCCTTGTTGAATGCTGTCCCGCCACCCAATCCGCCCAAGGTGAAAGCAGGACGAATCAGGAGTGGGTATTGGCCGATTTTGTCTGCGGCATCAAGTACCTCGTTAATCGAAGAGCAGGCTACAGCTTCGCAGACTGGTAGATCTATACTCTCGCAAACTCTCTTGAATAAATCTCTATCTTCTGCTTCATCGATGGATGCTAAATCACATCCAATAAGCTCTACATTGAGCTCGTCTAATGACCCATCCTTTGCCAATGCTGAGGCTATATTTAATGCGGTCTGGCCGCCCATTCCTGCCAGAAGTGCATCTGGCTTCTCGATCTCTAATATCCTCTTGACGACCTCTGGAAGAAGTGGCTCGATGTATATCCTATCGGCCATTTCAGGATCATTCTGTATAGTTGCAGGATTGGAATTAATCAGAATTACCTCATAGCCGTCGTCCCTCAACGCCCTGCATGCCTGAGATCCTGAGAAGTCAAATTCTGCAGCCTGACCAATCCGTATAGGGCCACTCCCGAGTATCACAATTCGAGAAAGATCATTTCTCTCCATA
>PBZE01000005.1 GCA_002730095.1 Methanobacteriota archaeon
GTCCTTGCCCCGGGGGTTCCTTACGGGGGTGTCACAGGGAACTGGTGGAAGCATCTCACTGACTTGGTTGGTGAGGAGACCGTATCTCTGCACGGCGAGAGCTGGCCCTCTAACCACGAGTTCATCGGCGACATGATGATTGTCAGGATCGATGATGAGGTCTCCCAATTCAGGAAAGAGATTGCCCACTCGAAGATGACAGCCCACCCAAGAGTCAGAATCTTGATGGAGGACAGAGGGGTACAAGGAGAGTTCAGGATAAGGAATCTAGAACCAATAGCTCTCAGAGAAGGTGAGGAGCTGACCATCGGCGACATAGAAGCGGATAGTATCGATACCAGAGTGATGGTGAGGGAATCTGGAAAAATGATACTATGTGACCCCACCAAGGCCTTCTTCTCGACAAAGCTTCAGACCGAGAGAATCGAGACATTGGAGATGGCGAGGAAGCTCCGGACGATGCTTGGCAGACCGATTAGGGTATGTGATCCGTTCTGTGGTGTCGGGCCAGTCCTGGCCAACATGATCTCCGAGGAGGGCCTCACATCGGATATTCTGGCTGCAGACCTCAATCCCGATGCGATCAGCATGCTTCTCGACAATCTCAGGAGATGGGATGGAAGGAAGTACCCCAATACCCCTAACAATATTGAGAGAGTCTTCTCGGATCGAATTATCGGTATTGCAGACGCCACTGAATTATCGAGTATGCCTGAAGTAGGAAATTCATGGGACATGCTGGTTGTTAATCTCCCTCACAGGGCGATTGAGATGCTCCCTTCACTTACTCCCCTGTTGGACAGGGAGTCCCCATCATTGGTCAGGGGAAGAATCGTAGTCGCTGAAACCGAAATACAGGATACTATCAAGAAAATAGCAGAAATACTCCCTCCCTTGCATCCAGACATCCCCTCAGTAAACCTAACGGTAAAGAGGGACTACAGCTCAACACTACGTCTATGCTCCTTCGAAGCTTGGTTAGCACCCTTGACGTAGACAATCCAATCGATACTACCTCCATCGATTATCATATCTTTCCTGATCAACTACTCCTCAACAAGAATCGAGGAGTCAACCGAATACGAAGTAAACTGGTGTGAGTGGTATTCTGCGGTTTGTGTGGCGCCCCGACCGGGATTTGAACCCGGGTCGCAGCCTCGACAGGGCTGCATGATAGGCCACTACACCATCGGGGCTTGGAACCCTACGACAAGGGTTCTCTTTTTCAACCTTTGAGAGGGTATTGTTCATCATCCTCCTGCGTCTTCGACGTCTATGGAGGGCCGGAAACTGGTTATCGACGTCATAGACAATGGCGGTCAGTGGACACATAGGGAGTGGAGAATGCTCAGGTATCTCGGGGTAGATACCAAGATTTTTCCCAATGACACCCCTCTGTCTGACCTCAGAGAAGTCGACGGATTGATTCTCTCCGGTGGAGCAGCAAGGGTGGGACTAACCGGGGAGCTCGGCAACTGCGCTGATTACTTGACTCTGGATGTCCCCATTCTCGGAATATGTGCCGGACACCAGTTCATGGCTGGGTATTATGGCGGAAAATCAGCAGAGGCCCCTAAGCCGGAGTTTGGTGCGGCAACAATATCCCTAGTCGGAGGAGGCGGCAAGATCTTCTCAGGAACTCCCGACACCCAGACCGTCTGGGAAAGTCACAACGATGAGGTAACTCAAGTTCCACAGGGATTCTCAATTACAGCAAGAAGCGAGTCATGCGAAGTCCAAGGGATGGAGAACTCCGAGGGAGATAGGTTCGGACTTCAGTTCCACCCTGAAGTAAATGACTCAGAGTATGGCAATACCATGTTTCAGAACTTCATCAACGTCTGTGAAAGCGCCCGAAACGGGATTTGAGACATAGGACAGGTTGAAGAAGGACATCAAAGTCGCCGGCACGATGGCGAACGAGAACGAGCACCTGGTGAACCACAAATGCCGAAAGTGTAACCGCACCGATAGAAGAGCCTGGAACCCTTCAGAGCCTCCACAGTGCAGCCATTGTGACTCAAAAATGGATCCACTAGAGATCAGGTACAAGTGCCTTAGATGTGGACACCTGACATGGATTGAAGCAGGATCCACTGGAAAGTCCTGCCACAAGTGTGGATACAGGGTGTTCGCCAAGCCCCGAAGTCAGGGCAGACCTCACAAGACCCTCAAGGCGATATGAGCGAGAGTTCAAGTCCCTCCTCGTCAACGCACACATGTGTCGAGCTGGCTAACTGAATATGCGCCCAATAGTTTCGATGAGCTATCGGTGCCTGACGGGACAGGCAAATCATTGCAATCTGTGGCTGTCAGTACCGACCCTCCGCACTTACTCATTACAGGCCCTCCGGGTGTGGGGAAAACCGCAGCTTGGAAGCTCGTAGCTAGACAGATTCTAGGCCCTGGTTGGAAATCCACCACACATGTTTTGCAATGTAGGGATCTATCACGACAGTCCGGAGCAATGGCGAAGTTCGAGAATTTCCTCAGGCCCGGGGGGTCTAGTGACACCCTAGCTGGCAGAACGAGCCTAGACGCTTTTGACAGGGGAATGGCACGAGTCCCAGAAGGAGACACCCCTCCCGCTGGCTTCGAGACTAAATCAGGCCCCGGCACAATCCCAGTCAGTAGACTGATCATTCTAGAGGATGCAGATCATCTAGGATCTATCCGCCAGGCCTACCTCCGTAGAATGATGGAAAAGGTAGGAAGCGCGTCTAGATTCATCTTGGTGGCAAGAGCCCCTTCTAGGATCATCGATGCTCTCAGATCTAGGAGTAGAATGATTAGGATACCTGCAACCGACAGAGAGAGAATTATCCACACCCTTGGAACCATAGCCAATTCCTCTAACTCCGAAGCTACCCAGGAGGTTATCGAGGACGTGGCTTACATCTGCGATGGAAACCTCAGAAAGGCCATCTTCACTTTGGAAATGCTAGATTCTAGGGGGCTAAGCTCTGACAGATCGGCTGTTCACAAGCTAGTTCAGGCAACTACCCTCCAAGCGGGCAGACTCTTGGTAGAGATGGCTCTCAGAGGAAGGATAGTAGAATGGAAGTGGGAGAACAAGGGAGGAAGGAGAAAGAGGGTACTGGTAGGTGCATTGGCCGAAATAGATCGCCTAATGAACGAACACGGACTTGATGCAGATGATGTTGTCCAACAACTCCATGACGTATTAGTCGGAAGAAGACTGTCGATCCCGGACACATTGAGAGACAATCTTCTCGATGCCCTCGCTGAATGCGATACTAGCCTACGCAGATCAATGCATGCTAGAGTTCCATTGGAAAGGTTCCTACATCGAACCGCCGAAGCAGGAGAGATGCACGGCCTTGCCTTTTCCTAGGCCCGGCATTTTTCGGTGGCGGGCGCGGCAGGATTCGAACCCGCGGTCCCTGGCTTAGGAGGCCAGTGCATTATCCAGGCTATGCTACACGCCCGTATTCCGCAAACCATACCCCTCAAGAAGTCTAGCGTAGAAAACCCTCCATCTGGCCCGCAAACATCCGATGCCATCAAGCACGATAGCCCTTCACACGGTACATGGAGGGCCCCCTGTCCCCACTACCGACCCCATATGGCGAAGAGAGTGGATTCGGTGCTAAGAACGAGAGGGCACTCTCTAGAATGATCGCCAGAAGAGATGCTGGAAGGAGATTCTGGGTCTGGCTTTCGTCCATTCGAACCACATCCGAGATCAGGTTGACGCTTCCTGCGATTGCTACCATTTCTTGTGCGGTTTTGTTAGTGGGCTGGGAATACTCTTCAGTCGAACTAAGCATAGGATTATTCACGGTTATCTCAGTTCTCTACATACCTACCAACATGGCCTCATGGTTCTCATCCATGGTAGCAAGAGACAGGCTATCTCTCACAGTAGAGGGCCATAAGTCAAAGGGCTCATACCCCGGCTCAGAGAGAATCATCAGCACTCTCAGGGACAGGGGGATAAGAGAGAGGCTAAGGCTAGCATCGGCAATACTTGGTGCAGCTTCATTGTATGCCGTAATGAGACTCAATCCAGGTGCAGTGCTAGCTCCATCCCTAATGGCTTCAGGCGCCTTTTTTGGCACAATCTGCATACTGAACTCACTGAAGCTAGAAGGAAGTATACCAATGAGATCCAATGACTTCACGCTTCTCTCTCTACATGCTCCAACACTACACGACAGTATTCTCAAATCAGTATTCACGGACTCACTAAAGGCACATCTTGACCCTGAAACAAGCGATCTTTGGGATGAATGGCTTGACTCATTGGAATTCAGCGTTAGAACTGGCCAGACGCCCAAAACAGCTGTTGAGCATGTTCTACGATCGATCCATTGGGAGCAGAGGGGAATAATAGATCGGAACAGACTGATTTCAGAGGTCAAATCAGTTTTCAAGATAAGTGCAACAGACTCCCTATTCGACCCCTCGAAAAAATTCAACGCCTCATCCTTGAGTAAGCTGCTGGCACACACCAGAGCATGGGAACCGGGACTATTCAGACTAATAGACAGACTACATGACTCTGTATCGGGCCTACAGGGAGAAGACTTTGACTCATGGAGACTAGATCTGGATCTTCCTCCTAGATGTTCTGAGGGACAGGGGGAGCTATTCGTAATGCTTCATAACCACACTGAAACCCCGAAGACCTTCGAGCTCGACATAGTTGTCGCAAAGGGGGAGCCTGAATATCAGAGCTTGAGAATTAGTGCACCGACAACCCCCCATCCCAGTACTATCACAGATCAGAGCATAGACAAGGTTAGCAAGTTGATGAGGATGCTCGATAAGGCCGTAGTCCTATGGATAGGCATAGCATGGCCAGATTCCGAGTCAGGCCCCCATCCTGTTCAAGTGACTCTGAAGGGCGAATCAGGTGAGACACTATCTTCGATGGTGGTGCAGACTTCACTGACAACCGGAGTGAATCCAGAAAGCGCCGCAGTACGTATGACTGAGGCTGCAGAGGCAGTAAGAAGAATCGCAATTCCCCTAAGTGATAGACAGAATTAGCGCGAATACATCGAGCGTCATATTCATGACACCTTTCCCCGTGGCAGCGTCGATAGCGATGGAGTCGTGGGACGTCTTAGTACTGGGAGATGGGCCCGCAGCCCTCAGAGCAGCCATTTCATCAGCCGATGCTGGAGCAACTCCGCTCCTAGTGACCGGGTCTTCGGTTGGTGCAGCATCAGGAAGGTCACCGCTATCCGGTTTTGCCGCCTCTCTCAATGAGACCACTCCCTCTTCTCATATTCAGGATACTATCTCAGAAGGGGGCGAAACAACAGACGAAGAGGCAGCCACAAGGATATGCTCTTCTGCAGTGGGGAGTTTAGCCGAGCTCGAGAGATGGGGCCTGGTTTTGAGGAGGTCTTCCGATGGATCACCACACCTCTCCCAACTCCCGGGACACAGTGTCCCCCGTGTTGCAGGATGCGGAGATAGCACTGTCAGAGAGGTAACCAGAATTCTGGAAGAGCAGACTATGAAGCGCAACATAAACAGGAGGTCAGACATCCTTCCAGTCACCCTAGTCATGGACAATAATCAGGTACGAGGAATAATCGCTCTTGATATCGAATCAGGGGATCTCGTCTCTATTCAGGCCAAGTCAGTGATAGTGGCTTCTCAGGGATATCAGGGAATCTGGTCGACCCCATCTCATGGCCCAGGGAACGGACTCGCAATCTCAAGTGCAGCTGGTATAAGACTTGGTGGCATGGACATAGTCCCGATGCACGCCCTGACTATTTCAGGCACTGGAACCGTGCTTCCACTGGATGTTCTGGGATCAGGGGGGAGAATCCGAAAAGATTCGGGAGAGGATGTCGGCCCAACGCAGGTTGCAGCCGGGGAACCCTGCATTCTTGACATGCGTTCCATGGACAAATCCTCAGAAGGATGGTTCGAAGGAACCATTTCAAAGATCCTAGATAGGACCGGACTCGATGTTAGGACAGAAGTAATACCGCTTGCTCCAATGACAGTTGCCACAATTGGTGGAATACCAGTAGATGGGCATGGTCGGGCGGTTTTCGAGTCCGGAAAGATGTGGTACACCGGCTTGTATGCTGCAGGACGTTCAGCATACACCGGAATGCATGGCAACAGTCCGCTTCCGGGGAATCTAATGCTTGAGGACATAGTAACTGGCGCCACGGCCGGTAAGAATGCCGCCGAATGGGCGGCAAACTCTCACTTCGGCGGCTCTACAAGGATGGAAGAGGAATTAACGGCCGCCCAATCTCGAATAGAATCACTGTTCTCCTCAGAAGGGAGTCCAGTGGGACACGTGGCGAAGGCACTCTCCTCTGCAATGCGGATAATCGATGGAAACAACGACCAGTCTTCATTAGCAGTTGTGCAAGCCAGCATAAACGAGCTCTCCAACTCTGGTATCAGGGTAACCGACCCATCTAGAAGAATGAATACAGAGCTAGTCTCTGCTTTGCATCTGGAGGGACTCATGGCCCTTGCTGGAGTGATATCCTCCGAAGAGGAAGAAGAATGAAAGGAGAGAAATCACTTTTCACTAGAATCATAGAGGGAGAGATCCCATCATTCAAGATTTATGAGAACGAATATGTTTACTCATTCTTGGATATTAATCCGGCATCTTACGGACATACACTAGTCGTCCCAAAAGAACCGGCCTCATCACTGCACGAGCTTTCGCCGGAATCGGCCTCAGAGCTCGGAATAGCTCTCGCAAAAATCAGCAAATCGATATTGGAGGTCACAGGGGTAAATAGCTACAATGTCATTCAGAATAATGGCTCTGAGGCGGGACAAACGGTTTTTCATGTTCATTTCCATATAATTCCAAAGTATCCTCACTCAACACATCAACTGACCTGGGACTCAGTTAAACTGGGTAGCGAGGATGCATCAGAACTGGCTCGAAAGATTTCCATGGGCATTGTTTAGCATCGGTGCTTTCTCAACTGATACCCCGTCTGGATGCAACGTGAGTGACTCCGGAGAGGCCCCCGACATAGACCCAGTACTGTCTAGCGGGGCCTTGAAAATCAATCCCAAGAAGCTTGAGAAGGTCCCATGGGACCATACCGGAGACCATCCAGGCAGCAATGTCGCATGGGCTGCAATCAAGGCATTAGCTGCACTCTCGAAATCGTATATATTCAGGAACAATGAGGAAGAGAGGCCAGTCAATAGCAAAGGAGGAAGAGTCTATGCATCGATGCACATCAATGGACTAATCGATCCACTTTGCATAATACTGTCACAGGAGAAAAGGCCCATCACTATGGGGAGGCACGATCTTGCAACCATGCCCTTCATTGGATGGCTCACAAGAAGGATGGGAAATCAACCGGTTATAAGAAGAGCAGAGCAAGCATCTGGAATTGTTGACTCTGAATATTCAAAATCAATTAACCATCGAACTCTGTTGACTATGGCACATTGCATCTCTGGTGGCCATGGGGCAGTGGTAATGCCAGAGGGAAAGTCACATCAGGATTCAAAACTGCATCATCTAAGAACCGGCGCAATGAGATTCTCATTGAATGCGGCCTCGATTGCCGATGCAAAGGGACTCCCCCCTCCGACCATCCAACCCGTGGGACTCCACTTCAGATGCCATCACTGGTTTCGCACTGATGTTTACGTTGAATATGCAGAACCTTTGGAGATTCCGGTAATCGAAGATCCAACCCACGCCGCTAATCTAATCGATGGAATTTGGTCAGAGCCGCCCGAAGAAAAGGTATTGCAGCTCAGGGATGAGCTTTACGGGCGACTATCCCCTATAACCCCAGACGCGCCCGACTGGGAAACATACAGGGCATGGCATCTCCTTGGACATCTCAGATCTAAATCTCAGGGGGTAAGCCTGACGAAATATTCCGAAGAGGTGAAGGCATCCAGAGAAGTTCGCGATTCTCTCAAAGCCAATGAGAATACAGAAATCCTGGACAATTCGAGGCAGGCGAGCACCATTCTGCATTCGAAACAACTCGATGCAAGGGCAATCTCTGATGACTTTACAATAAACAAGAAGGTAGAGTATTCGAGAGGCATTATTGGCATTATATTCATGATGATAGCCGCTCCATTATCGATACCGTCAACAGGAATTCAGGCACTACTAGGTAGGTATCTGGGTGATAACAGCGACGAAGGAATCGACGCTAGGACAACCCATCACATGTTCGCCGCCTTTTTTTCACCAATAACGATATGGCCACTTTTTGGAATCCCTATCTCTTACCATGCCCTCCACGATTCAGCCCATGGAGCAGAACTCCTCGCAGCGATGGCCATTTTCGTCTTCCTAATCTCAATAATGTTCCATATTTCTAATTTGATAATGCTTAGTGGTTATGACCTGTGGACGGACTTCAGGGCGTCATTAAGAAGACGCGGATTGGCCCATTCCGAAGAAGGAGAGACGTTGAATAATCTAATCACATCCATACTGCCTCAATTAGTGGCTCTCAAATAGGACGTGCTCTTCGCTTGAGCGTGAACAAGAGGGATGCCGCTCAGGCAGTTAGGAACTGGCTACAGAGCGAGAAGCTGGAAGGCAGAGATGTCGAGGACCAACAGGCCCACTTGCACATGCACGTCAAGTATCCCCCAAGTAAGAGAGGGCACCTGTTTAATGTGGTGATTCCTAAGAATAGAGACCTCATACTAGTTTATTCGGTAACTAGGGTGGATGAGGGCCAGCAAGAAGAGATGAAGAAATACTCAGATGAAAGCCCAAATGACTGGAAGAAGTGGTTACACGACTCTCGCTTAGACTTGACCAGGGCCGATCTCGATTGGGTTCTTCATGTTGGTAAGAAGGTCGATGAAGTACCAGGGCCATTACAAGCTTTCAACCTATCAAGGCCCATTTGGCTAGATGGGCTGACCCAGAATGAATTCATGCACACCATGAGGAGGGTGTGGCTCACCAAGCTGTCATTGATTCACAGAATCAAGTTTCTTTTCGGAACAGGCTCTGGTAAACCTGGCCCTGTTGATGACTGGAATAAGAAGAAGGGTAAAACCTCGTCTAGAAAGTCTAAGCCAGCCTCCGATGAACCACGAGAAGTAGACACCGATGAGACTGGTGGATTTGGAAGAGACTTTGATCCAGCAGACTGGGCCTAGACAACCAAATTGCACAAGATCACAATTGACCGCTATCCGTGTAGGTTAAGTATGCAATATATGTGAAAGAGCTGTAGCTAATCACCGGGTGGTCACATATGGATAGAACGAAGAAGAGAAGTAGCATTGCAATGGTTCTGCTCATGGTTGTCAGTTTGTTTGCTGGAATGGGCTTCCCAAATGCCTCCGCTAGCGAGATAGTAATGACAGATGCAATTGAAGTGACGCCCGATGGAGCTTTCAGTGACAGGATGGTTTCCATTGACGCCGACTCCCAAGGAAATACTCACTTTGTATGGAGTAGGAACACACAGCATCTTTACTACAAGATGTTGGATGCTAGAGGAGAGGTCCTGATAGATGATACCAAAATCTCCAACGCCGGAGCACACAGAGCATGGCACCCTGATATCAGAGTAGATCATGAGGATATGATACACGTAACATGGACTGATAAGGCCGGTCAATGGACAATAATGTACACTCTCCTAGATCCTTCATTGGATGATCAGAACGGGGATCCATCAACCGACTCCGCAATCACAATAATCAATGATTTCGATGTTTCATCCCATCCTCAAAATAGGGATTGGCCGGCAATAGATGTCGACTCAGACAATGACCCTCACATAGTATGGCAGGACTCATATGAGCCCTTGGATAAATTCTATCAGCAGCCACAGATTTACTATGCGATGCTGGATCCAGATGTGANCTCNAGAACGGTCGAATTCGCNGTTGGAGAGACACTACTTACCCCTATCATNGGACANAAGGGNCATCCCGACATAGCAATCGATCTGGACGACTTCGTTCAAGTTGTATGGGATGACACTAGGGGTGGAAAGGTCGAGATGGTCATTCCTATTGACACATCAGGATCGATGCTAGCAGAATGGGCTGACATGTGTGTCGTGTTCTATGGGGGCAATTTCGTAAGCGGATCATATTTCCAAGGATTGAAGCCACTCTTAATCAGGGCCAATATGACTGTCTACGAAACTCTCTATGGGATCGGCGGTCATACGAGTGTCTCAGCTGCGACTTCTGGCAACTGCGCAACTGCTTACCAAACAGGAGGAAGCGGTTCTCAGGGACCGAGATCCACTGCACTAGGACTAGTTCCCGGCGATGACAGTGGAGGAATCAGAAAGCTGAATGGCGTGATTATGAATGGCGGAGCTTTGACAATAAACTACGATGGGGGAGGAGTGGGCTCTGAATCATGGGGCCCTTCGAGCACATGGGCCTGCCTATCTTGGAAAGATGCCCAAGGAAATGTCCCTGGAAATCCCCCTACACAACTTGATCACAAGTGGAACCCAAATGCAACCAAGATCATCATTCCCGTATCTGATGAACCTCCATATGATGGAACAGGCTGGGATTCTCAAGATACTAATACAATTCTTGAAGCCCATGACGCATGTGTAAATGCAGGAGTCATACCAACTCCTCTTTGGGCACAGAGTAACGAGGACGTGGGCTCATCCATGAAAGACTTGGCTCAATGTCCCAATGGCATAGTCAGCTCTTCTTCCTCTAGGAACTGCCCTGGTACGAGTGTCAGGCTTACCGATGCCGGTGGACAGATGTACAGCTTCCCGACCGGCGCGTCAAGTGCCTCCGAGCTACAGCTTATGGTGGAAGCGTTGGTATATCTAGCAACCAATAACTCTAGGGAGATCTTCATGACTGTCCTAGATCCAAGGTCCCTTCTCGACAGCCCCCCTCCAGGATGGCAGAAGGGAGATTCGGGAACATTGGTGGATACCCAAGCGGACACCTACACCGAGGATCTCGGCCCCTCGCTCGATGAGCTCGGCTATGGCCATCTTGTCGTAGTTAACGACACTAGGATCACATTGAATGATGCCTTCAGCTTACACCCTTCCATAGCGGTGGACACCTCTGGTAACACCCACGTTGCTTGGATGGATGGTAGAGCATATGGATTTGAGATAGATGTGAACTATGAGGTCTACTACGCCAGACTAAGGCTACAGGGAGTAGGTGAGTGGGATGGAGTTGAAGAGGGACTCCCATCCTTTGGAATCAAGCAAATAACAGACTCTGCAATTTCTACCGTAGAGGGAATCGAGGGAGTGGATTCCAACCGCCCATATGGTGCAAATTCACACATGCCTGCGATATTGACTGATGACTTTGACAATGTCCACTTGTCTTGGTTGGACAATAGTAACGAGAGTCAGATGGAGACTGTGATGTATGCGAGGCTCAATCACACACACAACTCACACCCCGATGGTTTCCCCCTGAATTCCTTGGCCACCTCTGTTCTTGACGAATGGGAGGTAGTAGAAGTTACATCATGGTCATCTAATAAACTGGGGCCAAACTCTCCTGCCTCTCCTGATCTTGGGCAAGCGCCAGCATTCGCAAACGATCTAGGATCAGGAGCACACATCGCATGGTCGGACGACCACAAGTGCTCTGATGAAAACAACGGTGGTAAGTTCACAATTTGCTACACGCACATACTAACTGGATTGGTGGATATCTCCTTGGCCCCGACCGAGACTTACTATCATACCATTCAACCAAGCGGCCAGACAACTTTCAATATGTCAATTTCAAATCCAACACCAGGACCTCCTGATTTGGTTTCTGATACATTCTTTGTATCGATGGAGGGAGTCCCAAACAACTGGAGCGCGACTCTCTTCTTCTCGACGAACCATACTCCTATATTCCCATCTACGCCAATCTTCCTTGAAGGGGGAGAATCCGAGCCAATATACATGAGAATCAGGTCTCCGACAATTTATCAGGCCGATGAAGATGAGTTAGCAACGATAGTGCTCTCGGCATTATCGGACAAAGACCCGGCAATTAGGGACGAGCAGATCACTCTGGTTCTGATGGACGTTGTTCATGGTATCCAATTAGATACCAGTCACTATCAAGCCGACGTGGAACAGGGGCAAAATGCCGTATTCTCAATATCTATAACGAACACTGGAAACGTGTTTGATACCTTCGCCTTCTATGATCCCACTACTCTCGAAGGGCAGACGGAATGGGCGTTGCCTTTCGGGTGGGGAATATCATTCCCCAAAACACTCGCCCTCGATCCAAGTCAGTCGGTGACCAGAAATCTGCAAGTGAGTGTTCCGACCTCTCAAGAGCCAGGAACCTTCGTTATTTATCTCAAGGGATGGTCAACTGGGGAGCCTGTTCTCTCCGTTGATAGAGGGACGTTCGATATACTCGAGTTATGGGTAAACGTCTCTGTTAGAACAACAGGAAACATCGTGTTCAACTTAGGTGAGACCACTCAGAACGTTCTTCCAGGGGAGTGCTCAGCATTCGATGTACAAGTCACCAAGCACTTCACACCCGGCCATCTGATATTCAGTACCCCGGGCGGTCCCGATGAAAGGCCCCCTGAGATATCTGAAAACACATGGAGATACGATAATTGGGTAGTAGACTTGGACTTCAGCGAAGCGCCTGGAGGAAACGGAATCCCCGATGACGCTCCAAGATATTGGTCACAGATAGGAGTTCCACAAACAGTAACAGCAAACATGTGTGCACCCTATAATGCAACAGCTGGCCTCGGGACGTCAGTGTCATTCAGAGCTTATCTGGAAGGAGCCCCCCAAGTAAGCGATAACGTTGTACTTCTCACCAATGTCATACAGGTTTACGATTTAGAGGCATCCGTTCCTGAAACGATCCTCTCCCTGCATCCCGGGCAGCAATATGTCATGCCGACAACCATAGAGAATACTGGAAACGGACAAGACAGATATGATATGGCAATTCAGTCAATTACAGACTCAGAGGGCTATACCCATGTTTGGGATTTGGATATTCCAAGAGTCCTTTTCGAGGAACTTGAAAGAGATGAATCACAAGAGGTGCCGATAACAATCAGTGTCCCGGAGAAGACTCTGGCTGGTCAATATACCATTGTTTTGGAGGTAATGAGTGAAGAGCAGTATGAGGGAACCAGACTGAGAGACCTGATAACTCTCCAAGTGGAAATTATAGAATTCCATGATATGAGGATTGAATTAGATCCTGCAGTTGAAAGCAAAATAAAGACGACAGCACCAGGTAGGACTGTAAGATTCGTGATGAATGTCACGAACTTCGGGAATGTTCCAGACATACCCACGCTCCACAACCATACCATCGATGCTGCGGGCGAATGGGACATACAACCCGGAATGAACCAGCTGGACAAGTGGCAAATCAGATTCGCTCTTCTCGAGGGCTTTGACACCGAGTTCCCAGTTGAGAAGAACTGTGTTGAGCTAACAATGAACGACCCAATTCCAGTTGGGGAATGTTACGTTTCAGCAACGACAAACGCCCTCACTCTACCGGAAATGGAAGCATACACTACTCTGAATATTGTGGCTATAGTAGATATTCATGCCGAGGCAACCCTAGCAGATAGAGAGCTAGGAATCAAGGTAATGTCAGATTTTGGCTCTAGCGAATCTGATGGCGACTACGATGAAACACCGACTTGGGAGGATTCCTGCACACTGGACCTCAATGGGGATGGCCTTCCAGATAATTACCCTCCAAATTGCGATACAAATGAGCAGATTATCGAACTAAGGCTCAGGGCTCCTGACTTGGAAATATACTCTGTAATTGTGGAGGAATCTCGAGGATCTGTAGGGGACATGCTATCAGTCAACGTTCAGATTAGAAATATCGGAAACGCACATGCAACAGATATCAATATCGTTCTTTGCTCTGGTCAGACAGAATCTGACATCAAGAAGAACAGATGTGATGAGGAGAATATTGCTTACAGGCAGACTATCGAGGCCATTATGCCTTCAGATGATCCCGACCCGCCCACCATCACACTACTTTACATGGTAGAGGCTGGATCACACGATATCGTCGTCGTGGTGGATCCAGACAACTTAGTAGTCGAGACCAATGAGGACAACAATATCCAGAAGACACCCGAAAAGATGGGTTCAGACCTTGGTATTCTTGATGTTGGAGTAGAGGCAATAGTTCAGTATTCAGTACCTGCAATAATTCTAGGCGCCACCTTCGCGCTCTTCGGAGTCGTCGGAGTTGTGATGTATGGACGAAGAATGGAAGCTCTTCAGAGATATCAGGAAAAGAGCAGCCTGTTGGCGAATCTATCAGATGACGATATTACATTCTGATTATTTGACCATCCACCATGGCAGGGGAGTATTCTCACTTGCCGCCACGAACTTGTCGTGATTTGCTGCCAAATCCCTGAGAAGCCTTTCTCTAAGAGTTTGCATCATCTCTTCAGCGTCGTTGGATCTGATACGCATGCTTTGTGCAAACACATCCAAGTCTAACGGCCTCCTAGGCTGCGTCATTAGTGCATGTGCCAATTGCCTTTCCTCATAGCTATCCAACCCCTCGTTGAGATTTGGGGAGACTTTACTCATTACATGTTGGTGCAGGGCAATTACGGCATCTCGCTCCTCATCGATCCTCTCCAGACACGCATCTAATTCCGATAGAACCTGCATGCCCTCAGCCAAGGGAATGCTTCTCCTAGTACCAAGTTGAGATACCATTCCATCGAGCTCCCCAGGAAGCTTTGTTGAGAGCCTTACAGGGCCTCCTCGAGGCATGGTCCTATATTCAGATCTGAATAAATCAGGGCCTAGATCCAACCTCAGGGAGAACGACTGATTCACCGTGTATATCTTCCTTGGCGGCCCTCCTTTCTCAGAGGGCACCTTTTCAGAATCTACGAACCCTCCTTCCTCCAGAACCTTCAGATGCTTCATGACAGCTTGCTGGCTGACCTCCAAAATCTCAGATAGTTGAAGTGGGTAATGTGGCTCCTTCACAAGAAACCTCAGAATTTCCCTCCTAGTGGTGTTCTCAAGAATGCTCATAGCCCCCTCAAAATCAACCATCTCTAACCAACTCAAAGTTGTCTAATCGACCCTCTTCTAAAAACCCAACTTGAACATAGTATAATATCACAGCAATAGATGGGGATTCATGGGAGCCGCCAAGACGGTCATCAAGACAGTGGTCGTTATACTGGGAATACTCTTGATCCTAGGGTCATTTGGGGCATTAGTTGCAGCCGACGAAATCGACAGTAGAGTATCAGAAGACTGTGAGGACACCGTAGGATCAATCGCGGAAATCGTTGGGGCCGATGAAGAACAATGTCAAGACGCTAGAGATTTGAGGGACAATCTAAGATCTGCATTTCTACCATTGATTATTTCTGGTGTCTCACTTGTCCTAATTCCAATTCTGCCCTCTTTCATGAATATGAAGAGTGAATGACGTTAACACGCTCATCCGTTGTCCCAGTTCTCCCAGTTATCATCACCATCTGGGACTATGTCTTTCTCAGGCTCAGAAAGACTAGATTTATTCTCATCTATGAAAGGATCTGGAATACTCGAATCTTCCTTTGGGGCGGCCTGTGATTTATGAAATTCTCTGTACAGATCAGATGTTGTCATAATCGGAACTTGAGGTACAACACTGACTCCTCCCCCCTGCTTATTTTTCCTCCATCCGATAGCAGCCAGGGAAAGTGCCACTAATCCAACGACTCCTCCAATACAGCAACCACCGATCATTACCATTATTGAGAGGGGACTCTCCTGGAAAATTTTCGTCTGTGCTCGGAAGTCATCAACCAGCCAAAGATCCCCACTTTCAGCATCGTTGTGCAGGGTATACTCACCACTCTCGGCAGGCAAGAAAACCCTTACAATGCGGTATTTTGGACTATCCGAATTCAATTGCCTATCTATGTGTATGATGCTAGGCTCATCTGAAGGACAGTCTTCAGAGGCGATCCTCAATCTAACTTCAGGCAACGGATCTACATCGTCGACAATTCTCATTGCCAGATATTCCCTCTGCCCCAGAAAGGAAGATGAGGAAAGATTGACGATCACACTCTCGCCCGGTCCTATCACAGCTTCATTGAACTGGGAAGGATCTAGATACCTCTCAGACTCATCAGATGCAGAGCTCCATGCAATTGTGGACATTAGAAGTAGGAAGAACGACACCGCTGAGAGAATCTTGGCGAACCTCATCATGTCACGCGCCATAAGGCTAGCATGGGCTACTGCCTTTCAGTATTAGTCATCAGTATCCTAGGCCCATAGTATCTAACTTCTCAGGCAGATATGTATCGGTGACGAAGTCTAGACCATACTTAGCCAGAGACTGCTGCTCGGCCTTTTTCCCCATTTCCTGCATCAGTTTGATTTGCTCTTGCCACCAGCCAGTGTTGAACCTGGGATCAGTCAGTTCCGCTTCCAAAGCCCCCAAATCAGACTTTGTCAAATCATCACTGGGAAGATCATAGGCGAGAATGTCATCGGCGGTTATTCCCAGATAAGTTGCTTCCTTAGTAGCGAGATATTCTGATATGTGAGCTGTCTTGATTGCTCCGTATGCAATACTTGCGTATATTCGGAACGACCAAGGATCGCAATCAGCAAAAACGACGACTGGCTTCTTCCACTCATCACTAATTCTTCTTATTATACGCCTCGTAGATCTAGCTGGCTGGCCCTTTAGGTGAATCAATGCACATCGTGCCTCCTCATCAAACCCATTTTCAATCAGACGATCAAACATTCCACCTGTCTCAATCGCCATTACGAAGTCAATATCCTCATCCACTAGCTTCAGCTTCTCCTCTTCCACGTTGTATGGAACCCCATATCCAGAATCTCCTACATCATCCCTGCAGTTTATCCTCATCCACTCTCCTCTTCGATTTCTCTCTTCCACCGTAATATTGCCGATAATTCTGGCACCATCTTCCTCGGGCCTGAGCTTGAAGTCCTCTCTCAGACACTTTGTGACAATCTCAAGATCCTCAGCCAAGTTGTTACTCTCGTTCTGCGAACCGAATTTACCGTTGCCCCATCCTTCAGAGATGTAATACATCTCCCTCAAAGTAGAAGACTTCTCGCTGTCAATCATCTCTTCAATAAACTCTGTAATGTGCAGCGTGCGCAGCAGCTGTCTAGCAGATCCCAGCTTAGTGGCATCTCTAACGGTCTTATTCTTACCATACTTGAAAACCCCCAATTTGTTGTCAAATGAGATATTCGCCTTAGTCCTAACAGGAAGCGTCATTCTAGGAGGGTCTCCTCTTTGCATCCTGTTGTGCATCTCAGCAGCCACTTCATGCAACGCTTCTACTACCTGCTTCCTGCTTTTTCTGGGTGCTTCACTCATTCGTTACCACCTTCCATTCCAAACCAATCGGTATTCGGAGTGGGATCAAAGCCCTCCCTTTCTGGTGCTTCAATTGTCTCAGAAGACGAAGGCCCCCCTCTACGAACTTCTTCCACAGCAGCCTCCAAAGCCTCCGCCTTTCGTTGCTCATCCAGTAGGGCCTCATCCATCTTTGTTGCACCGATTATCTCCCCATTACCTCTGAAGAAGATATCAGCCTCGTTCCAATCCCCCTTGGATAATCCAGATATTCCGAACTCCAGAACAGTAGAGGTCCCGGGGTCTAACGTATCCAACCTCCAAGCCCAAAGGCCCCTTGCCTCCTTCCTACCTCCTCTCGGATTGAATTCCATCGAGGTTTCTTCCCCCTCTGGCCACTTAGCAAGAATGGTGTATGCTCTGGCCCTTGCAGTGTAATTATGAATCGTAATTGAACACATTGACAGGCGTGTTTCCTTATCCCAACCCAACTCCTCCTCCAAGAATACTGCATTCATGATCTGAGTAATCACCGGTGCCAAGTCCGGCTCTTCCCTCCCTAGAAGTTCGGATGACTTCTTCGAAATCTCTGGAAGAATGATATTTACTAGCTCAAACTTCTCCTTTGCCTTTTTTCTCTCCGAGCTCTTCTTCAGATGGTTCTTCAATCCCCTCCCGACCTCAAGCATGGCCTTTCGAACCTCATCAAATACTTCCTCATTGTACGAGACAGCCTCTTTAGCCTCACTCGTGAACTGAACGTTCGTTGAGGCTAGGTGAACCAATACTGCAGCCGGACCCTTGGGGATCCCGCTGCCACCAGGCTGTTCCAAACCGTAATTTTTCCAGTTTACCGCTTCGAGCGCCTTCGTTAGGAGGCATCCTCCCTGTTGATACATCAATGGTACCCTATTTGCAAATCTTAAGATTTCAATCGGGCCCTCAGAAGCAAGGTCCCCACCGAAGACGAGCCCCACCTCAATTTGGAAAGGATTCCCCTGGCTTACCGTAGGGCTCCTAGTCACAGTAGAAGCGAACCTAGAGTCAATTGCCTTCGATAGCCCCTTCTTTATGAGGAGATCTTCAATTGGAGATAGACAATCCATAGGTGGCTTCAGAAGCTTCACTGTCTGGAATGCCGTAATCATGGCTTTAGCTTCCTCTGGTTTGATCCTTTTTGGAGTTCGCCCCTCCTCGACATCGGCCATTCCTAGAATCTCCTTGGCGGCTCTCGGACTAACCCCAGAGAAATTATGCTTCAAGAAAGAGGTCATTCTCCTATCTGCAGACTCTCTGAGCATTCTCTGCAGTGTACCAAGTTGAATTCCATGAGGGTGTGGCTTAATTTCCTCTACAACTCTGGGCAATTTATTACTCGTCCTTGCCCAGTTGCCCTCCTCAATAATTTCCCCGTCTTTATCGTAGACAACTAGAGATATCGACGCATGTGGATTTACAATCGAAGTCATGCGTAAATATTGGTATACAGATTTCTTCCCTCTCTGGTACTTCGCCTTCATGACCGTAGTTATCTTTAGCCCGTGCGAAATCTCTTCACCACTCTTCTCATCGATCCAAATATCTCTCTTCTCTCCGGTTTTAATTGCTCTATTCTTCTTAGTATCAATTCCTAAATCCACATAGACAGCTGAAGAATCACTCTTTATCTTCGAAATAACGTGTGTTTTGGATCCCGTTGTAAGTTGGCTGTACATCACCACACCAGTTATCCCGATACCCTGCTGCCCCCTCGTCTGCCTAATGGCATGAAACCTCGAACCCAGTAAGAATTTGCCAAACACCCCTTCTATTGAATCTCTGGGTATCCCTGGTCCGTTATCTTGGGACATCATCTCCAACTCGTCAGATTTTGTTCGACGCAACTCAACTCTGATGTCAGGTAGAATCCTAGCCTCCTCACATGCATCCAGAGAGTTGTCAACCGCCTCTTTCACTGCCGTAATTATTGCTCTTTGCTGAGTATCAAAGCCCAAGAAATGCTTATTCTTCTCGAAAAATTCACCTATCGACGCCTGCTTCTGTTTACTGGAAATTTCTTCTGCTTCATTCATATGAATCACTCCATCAGGTCCTCCCAATACCCTAATGGAACGGGGCCTGCTTATGGTTACACCAACCCGCCGACTGATGGCTATTGAATCATACTGGTCAACAGATTGGAAAAGTAATGTTTTGCTACAACACTCCATCGCCCAATGGCATGGTTTCTGGACACAATGTTAAATGTCTTGAAGTATTTTTCATACACTCTTTCATTAGCTGTTCTAAAATCGGGAAACCTATGAACAACAGAGTTGCTACCCTAACCACACTAGTGATTGCAAGTATTTTGCTATCTCCAGTTGTGGTCGCAGATGACACTCAGGACATACCAACGAACGCCCAGAACACAGGTACTCACGACTCTCTCGTGGCAGCACTGTCCCATGCCGGTCTAGTGTCTGCTTTGCAGGGAGACGGACCGTTCACCGTCTTCGCACCTACCGATGATGCTTTCGCGGCTGCCGGGATAGATCTAACCACCTTTGATACAGATGAAGAGAATGCTACTCTGAGTGATATTTTACTCTACCATGTTGTAAGTGGCTCTGTTTCTGCTTCAGACGTTACTGATGGAATGAACGCGGAAGCACTCAATGGAGACGATCTTTCGTTTACTGTTAGCAGCGATGGGACCGTCATGGTCAATGGTGCAACGGTGACATCTGCCGATGTCATGGCATCGAATGGGGTAATCCACGTTATCGATACAGTCCTGATGCCACCAGCAGACTTGGGAGACATCCCCACTGTGGCACAGGGAACAGGGATTCATACATCCTTGGTTGCTGCTGTAGTACAGGCAGAGCTACTATCGACACTGCAGGGAGACGGACCATTCACGGTCTTCGCACCGACAGACGATGCGTTCGCAGCCGCGGGCATAGACCTG
>PBZE01000006.1 GCA_002730095.1 Methanobacteriota archaeon
CTGATTGCGAGCCTAATTACATCAGACCTATTTCGCATGCCATCCAAGCCGACTAGTCTATCCAATTCTAGGAGATGATCTTCAGGAATTCTAAGCGAAATCATCGGGCTGTGACCTGTCATCTTGATCCCCTACTGGTCCATCGAGAGGGGGGAGGGGTATTAATTGTATCTCATATGAAATACAAATGAATTACAATATTGGTATTTTGATTATTCTTATTTTCTGTCGGCAGTTCCCTTCAAGGGGGGAAACATACTCGGAAGCTCGTGGTGTGCTGTGAAGACAATCAATGATGCAATACACGGACAGTTCAGAATCGACGGAGTTCGAGAGGATCTTCTATCCACCCCTGAAATGAATAAACTGAGTCATATCAAGCAATTGGGACTAGCTCATTTGGTTTTCCCCGGTGCCCATCACACTCGTTTCGAGCACTCACTTGGCGTTTCCCATGTGGCTGGGATGATGGCTGATTCTCTAGGCTTGGATGGATTAGAGAAAGACACTGTTGAGGTAGCTGCGCTTCTGCATGACGTAGGTCACGGACCATACTCCCATACATTGGAACACATTTTGCATGAGAGGGGTGGGATGGATCACATGTCCATAACAGAAGGGATTATTCTAGGAGACTATGACGTTTTGAGAGAAGGAGAGGGCGCATCTGTGCCCGGAAGGAGATCTGTCCCCGAGATCCTTGAGAGTCACGGCATTGATCCTCGGGAGGTAGCTAGCTTAATCAGAGGGCCAGATGCAAAGGGCTCCGAAAGAAATCTTCTATCATGGGCCGAGGGTAGAACGAACTTTGTTGAGAATGATAAAACAATGGCACATCTTATTCACGGCCCAGTGGACTGTGATCAGATAGACTATCTTCTCAGAGACTCACATTTCACAGGCGTGAAGCATGGAATAATTGATCATAGAAGGCTAATAATGTGCCTTGAAAGTCATGGAGGAGATATTTCCGTAGAAGAGGGCGGACTGCCTGCTTTGGAAGGTATGTTAGTTGCCAGAGGACTAATGTACAGTGCAGTATATTTCCACAGGGTGACCAGAGTCACAGAGGTCATGCTCTCAAGAGCAGTAGAGAGAAGCGAGGAAGCGATTCCAGATTCATTAGACCTACAGAGGAGAGTTGATGCAGAGATTTGGCAAGTCCTCCACGAAGCTGGTGATTTTTCAAAGGACATGATTAGAAGATTGAAGTACAGGCAGCTGCTAAAGGTATGCCTTTCAAGAAGAAAGCAAGATTTGAGCGAAGATGATATCCTCCTCCTCACTGAGTTAGCTTCTGACTCCAAGAAGAGGATGGATTTTGAGGATGAAATCGCTAGAAGATCCGGATTAGAACCAGGTTATGTCGCTATTGATGTCCCTAATATCAAACTCCTCCTATCGGAACCAAGGATGTCTCAGGTCGATATCAGGATCATTGGAGATGATGGCAGAACTAGGTGGTTTAGGGAACATACGCCTTTGGCAGAAGCTCTCAGAAAGAGGCAAGTGAGTCAGGCAGTTTTCTACGTGATGACGATTCCGGGATTTGAGTCCAAGGTTTCTCAGGTGTCCGAAGATATTCTCTTCTCCTAGATAGGATATTTGCAGACATTGTTACGGGATATGATTCAAAAGGGCAAGGCCGCTCGCGCAAGCGGCTGGTACCTAAAATAGGAATCTTCAACCACCGGTGAGTGCTATGGATAGCAGAATTAAATCAGTATATGAGAGCGTAATTGCAAGAGATCCGAACCAACCTGAATTCCATCAGGCTGTTGAGGAGGTGTTGGAGAGCCTATCTCCTGTGATCAAGGAACACCCTGAGTACATGCCCGTAGTAAAGGCCATGGTAGAGGCCGAGAGAATTATTCAATTCAGGGTTCCATGGTATGATGATGCTGGCAACATACAAGTCAATAGGGGATTTAGGATACAGATGAGTAGTGCAATCGGGCCATACAAAGGAGGACTCAGATTCCATCCAAGTGTGAACCAGTCGATTTTGAAGTTTCTCGCCTTCGAGCAGGTGTTCAAGAACAGTCTCACAGGTCTGCCAATGGGAGGGGGCAAGGGAGGATCAGACTTTGACCCTAAAGGAAAGTCAGATGCTGAGGTAATGAGATTCTGCCAGTCATTCATGATGGAGCTCTGGAGGCATATTGGTGCTGACCTAGACGTTCCGGCCGGAGATATCGGAGTTGGAGGTAGGGAGATCGGATACATGTTTGGAATGTACAAGAAGCTGGCCAACGAATTTACTGGCGTTCTGACTGGAAAGGGCCGGTCATATGGGGGATCTCTAATCAGGCCAGAAGCCACGGGATACGGTTTAGTTTACTTCGCTCGTGAGATGCTTGCAACCACTGGTAGAACATTCGAAGGTGCCACCGTCTCTATCTCGGGCTCCGGCAATGTCGCGCAATTTGCTTGCGAGAAGGTATTGGATCTTGGGGGAAAGCCAGTTACAATGTCTGACTCAAGTGGTTGGGTTCACGATCCTTCAGGCATAGATAGGGAGAAGCTCGACTGGATTATGGATTTGAAAAATAATCGAAGAGGGAGGATCTCAGAATATGCTGAGAATTTCGAAGGGGTTACGTTCACTGCTTCAGCTCCAGAACCAACGCCGAATGGCCTTTGGGGAGTCAATGTAGATGTTGCACTTCCCTGTGCTACACAAAATGAGCTCAACGGTTCCGAGGCTGAAATGCTGGTCGAAAATAATGTCGTAGCGGTTGCTGAAGGGGCTAACATGCCCTGTACGCCTGAAGCTGTGGAGGTCTTCCTCAAGAATGGAATTTTATTCGCACCTGGAAAGGCATCTAATGCTGGGGGAGTCGCTACTTCAGGTTTGGAGATGAGTCAGAACAGTCTCAGGCTCTCATGGTCTCGTGAGGAAGTCGACTCCAGACTGGATGCGATAATGGTGGAAATTCACAAAAATGCATATGAGACGGCGGAAAGATTCGGAATGCCGGGGAACTATGTTGCAGGGGCTAATATTGCAGGATTCCTAAAGGTCGCCGAGGCAATGACTGCCCAAGGAATGATCTAATCTTCCTCGCTTATCGAAGAGAGAAATTTCTTCAAACGCTCTGTTTGCGGATTGTCAATAATGGATGATTCTCCCGATTCGGCTACAACTCCCTTGTCCATGTAAATGACTCTGTCAGCAACATCTCTGGCAAACCCTATTTCATGAGTGACCACTATCATTGTCATCCCCTCATCTGCCAGTCCTCTGATTGTTTTCAGAACGGAGCCGATAAGCTCTGGGTCCAATGCACTAGTAGGTTCGTCGAATAGCATGACCTCTGGCTTCATCGCCAATGCTCTTGCTATAGCGACTCGTTGCTTCTGCCCTCCAGACAGGTTCCCAGGAAAGGCATCCTTGCGATCTAGCATGTCCACTTTCTCAAGGACTTCAAGAGCCTCTGCCTGCGCTTCCTTTCTACTCATCTTCCTGACATGTCTGAGTCCTAGGGTGATATTGTCAATCACTCTGAGGTGAGCGAATAGCTCGAAAGACTGGAAAACCATACCAATCCTTGATCTAACATCATTTATGTCCGCATTAGGGGTATTGATCATCTCTCCTCGGAGCATTACTTCCCCCTCAGTAGGCTCAATAAGGCGATTAATACATCTAAGAACTGTAGATTTCCCACTCCCAGATGATCCGATTATCGCGACGGACTCCCCTTCCTTGACATCAAATGAAACCCCTCTAACCGCGTGAACGCCCCCAGCATACATCTTGTGCATGTCAACAATACTAAGCACACTTTCCATCTAATTGCCTCCTGATATTCCCAAGCCGGGGATTCTAGTCTTGTTTTCCAAGTACCGAAGTATCAATGCCAAAGTCCATGTGACTATGAAATAGGAAATTAGAACCATTCCATATGACCAGAATACCTGGAAGGTTACGGCATTGATCAACTTAGCCTTCCTTGTCAATTCGGAGTACCCTATCACCATCGCCAAAGACGAATTAAGAACCAAATTGACCATTTCATTGCCCATTGGAGGAATGCAAATCCTAATCGCTTGTGGCATTATAACCAATCTCATTGTCTGCATATAGTTCAGTCCAATACTTCTCCCTGCTTCCATCTGCCCGGAAGGAATTGCGGCTATCGCCCCTCTTATTGTCTCACACTGATAAGCCCCAGAATTTAGTCCAAGAGCAAAAATCGCACTTACGCACGCTCTATTGGAAAGTACATCGTCTCTCAAGAAAGACGTTATTAGACCGGTCGAACCATCCAGCATTTCCGCCAAGGGATCTCCAATGAGAGCTCCAATCTGCACTCCAAAGTGAATAAACAAGAACTGCACAATTAATGGCGTATTTCTGAATATGTCAGTGTATATTGTAGCAATGAAGTTCAGAGGCCTGACGCCCCAAGGATTCCAAATTACAGTTCTTCCAAAAATCTCCAGCTCAGATTTTTTATATTTCCCATTGGCAGAAATAAATAATCCACCAAGTAGCAAGAGGCTAACTCCAAGAATGAGGTATGCGAAATTCTCGAATTGCAGATCTCCGGTAATTCCTCCTGGATTTATTATCCCAATCGGGGCATAGATATACTCCCATCCGTTAAGTCCAAGCCCCTCTATTATTGGAATTAGGTGATCCAAGAACATGAATCCTACGATGAATGAAACAGCTCCGAACAACCTTACTAAAATCAGGCTCCTTTTCTGAGCAACCTCTTTCAATGTCGTCGGTGATGTCTTCATCATAGAAAGGGTGACTCCTAAGAAGAATCCAAGGAAAATTCCGAATAATACGATATTTAGCGTAGCGAATAACCCGTCTATTAGCATCCCTTTGGAGTAATCAACAAAGTTTCCAAATTCACTGAAGTCTCTTACCTCGAAGCCAACCTGTTCGTCCTCTCCAGCCCTTTCAGTAATCAAAATTGACCCATTACTTCCTACAGCAATCCCTCTGAATCCATCTAGCATGGCAATATCATTGAAAGCTGTCAAGTTGTCTAAAGGAATCATTTGCCTATTCACGATGTTTCCGCCATCTTTACTCATTGACAGATATCCTTCAGTGCCAGAAAGAAGGAATTTATTCGTGGTCGCTACTTCTATCGATGTCAGATTAACGCCCAGATTACTAGAACCTCCCTCAGATTCAAAATATTGCATATTCCAGAGAAAACCAACAGGCGTGGAAATCTCTCTCGAGGACTTCATAACCTCTCCCATATCGGTAATGGCGTATGCCCTAATGTCGCTATAGAACTCAACATCAATTATCCTTGACGATGATGCCTCAGAAGGGGCGTCTCTGTAATCCCAGGTAACGCCTCCATCGTCAGAAAATAGAATGGCCCCCTCCTCTCCAACTGCAATCCCCCTTTCGGAATCCAAGAATGAAACATCAAGTAAGTCAACCCCACTTATTGAGTAATCGGACCATGAACCTGAATCGTACTTCCATATGGACCCGTTACTGCCCACAATTACCACAGAGGAATTCCCATTGAGGGAGACTCCTCGGATGTCCTCTTCTCCGGCGTCAAATGAGATATCCTCCCACTGCGATCCAGAATCGATTTTGATTATGACAGTCCCATCTCTACCAGCTGCCAGAAAGGCCCCAAATCCCGAGTCTGACATTGACAAATTCGAAGGTCCCATGGACTCCATTTGGGTCCATGTTGCGCCACTATTTTGACTGCCCAAAACTATCCCATTTTCTCCGAATGCCCATATTTCTTCACCCTCTCCCTCGACAGAAAATAAGTCACTTGTGACTCCACTATTTACCACATCCCAACCACTCCTATACTCTTGAGCATTTGCAGTGACAGAAACCAATAAAATCGATAACAATACTATTGCAAAATATCTTGAAATCGAGTGTTTAAATGGGGAATTTGTTTGAGAAATTGCAGTTTCCCTCATACGCTCCCCCTCACTTGGTACAGTTCTTACAATATAGTATCGGCGGTATAATCATGCTGACCTACCCTCAGTAATGTTCATCGTCGTCTTTCTTTCGCTGGGTTCATGGCAAGCATGTTGTACAAGGGCAAGGTAAAGGAAGTGTGGAGTACCGATGATCCAGATGTTATCGAATTTAGATATACGGATCAGATAAGTGTCTTCGATCAGATAATTCCAAGCCTCGTTCCACGAAAGGGAGAGAGTCTCAATCGAACTTCTTGTCATTGGTTCAAGCTTGTTGAGGAAGCTAATATTTGTGAAACACACATCATTGAAATGAATGCCCCAGATAGGGTTCTGGCGAGGAGGTTTGATGTAATCAGGGAGCCAGGTGCAATCCCTAGGGACATGGAAAATGTGTTTGTCCCCTTAGAAGTAATTTGCCGACACTACCTGGCTGGGGGCGGATGGCGAAGGTACGACAGAGGAGATGTCGGTCCAGAGGAGTTTGGTTTTGAGCCCGACACAATACTATTCGAGGGCATAAAGCTTCCAAAACCATATCTTGAGGTATCGACCAAATTTGAGAAGTTTGATAGACTCCTCGATAGAAAGGAAGCATTAGAGATTTCAAATCTCACAGAAGAAGAGTTCGATGCCATCTTGGACATTGTCATCAAGATTGATGAGATAATCGATCTAGAGGCTTCCAAAAGAGGACTAATACACGTAGATGGAAAAAAGGAATTCGCACTGGGAGCAGGCAGAGTCCCTGTACTTGTCGACTCTTTCGGAACTCTAGATGAGGATAGATGGTGGGCCGCGGATGACTACGAGAATGGGGAAATAGTCTCCCTTTCAAAGGAATTTGTCAGGGAGCATTATCTTGGTACTGGTCACTATGAGGACCTATATGATGCCAGAGAAAAAGGCACAGAAGAGCCACCTATCCCAGCACTGCCAGATGAGATTATCAATCAAACCGCTGAACTTTATGCAAGTATGTTTGAGCGGCTTACAGGTCAACATTTCTAGTTATGAGTGACGCCTCATTAAGATTCCACACCTTCTTCTTTGTGCGGCTCGCAACATTGCTAGAAGTAACCTGAATGCGTAGTCAACCCCGCCATCCAATGGCTCTTCGGATAGGATTTCCCATCTCCCAGATCGAATAGCCCGCTGCAACTCCGAGACTTCCTTCCTAGTGAGCCATCCAAGTAGGGTCAGTCCTCCGAATCCATCTCTGAAGCCAGACTCCCCAAGATTGTCTTCAGAAAGGCCATCAGATAGCTTGTACAAAAGTTCGTGCAATGTTGACATATCCCCCTTCTGCCTAGTGTATCTGAGCAAGTATGCTACTATATTTCCGTCTGAATAGGGGAAACGCCCCAATTTCTCCTTCCCTGAACCGGAATCTATTCCCTCTGTTCTGGCTCCTGAACTATCTAGTTCGATAATTGCCAGATAAAGCAATGTCGCTGGATCCATTTTTGGTTCAATGCCATCTTTGAGACTTTGGATATCAATTGAGTTCGGACTCACTTTCTTTATGTCCACGTGATCCCCTCCAAGAGATGACTGTATTGATGGTATAACTTCGACTGGATCATGCACTATTGGATCAAATGTATGGAAATTCGGAAGGTTCGATTGCATGGCATTTTTCACCCCTACTTTCCCGATCTGAGTCGGTTTAGACGCTGCTCAAATACATCCATCTCTTCATCCTCAGGCTCCGATAAATCCGAAGTATCTGCTACTTCTTGTATAATTTCATCGCCGCTCTCTTCAACCGGACTCTCTTTCTTAATCTCTAACTCATCTCTTCTTTGAGATAATCTAGACTTCCTTTCCAAGGCCTTCTTTTCCACAGCCAATCTAGTCTTCTCCATCATTTCTCTACTTTCTCTGAAGTTCTTAGCCATCCATGCAAAGGCGATAGAAATTCCAATGACCAGGCTCGCTGAAGCAATCGCAGTACTGGAATCACTGAACCCGCCTTCGGAATTTTCAGAACCAGAAAGGACTATCCTCGCCTCATTATCAGTCGAGTCTGAATCTTGATCCCATGGGAACTCACAGCTTATGGTTGCCACAAGCTCCACTCCATCGCTCACATCCGGCCTTTCTATAGTCGGCCTAGGGGCTAGGGCACTAGACTCAGACATATCCACATAGTACTCTTCTGAATAAGAGCCAGCTTCCACTAAAATTTTGCAAATTGAATCATCTAAAATTTGTTGGTTACTTCTTTTTGTTAGTATTGAAATTTCTTGTCCATCCCCTGTCCCAGAAATTTGCAATCCCACTAGTCCGACATTCCAATCATTCCTTCTCACATCAAATATTTGACTAGTCGAGGTAACTTCTATTCCCCTTGAGTCTATGACTCTGAGTGTTAACTCACTATATCCCGGTGCAGGATTCCAGCCTTCTGAACTCAAATTAACCACTCCCGAAGATAATCCCGGGCCAACATCACTCGAAATGGAGTCAATCATGCTTCCTTGATCATCGGAAAGAATAATCGTAAACTCGAAGTTTTCTGTCCCATTCAATATTGTACAACTGGCCTGTACCGATGCGACCTCTCCTCCTATGGAACAACTGGCCATTCTAGAAGGCGTATTGGAAACCCATGACCTATATTCAAGGGATACCGTTGAGTCTACTGTGAAGCTTCCATTTTTCTCTATTTCCGAATCCCAGAGCCATCCAATCGGCCCCATCCATGGAAGTGACCCAGTTTCCGAGTCAATCACAACACTATTGGAATCGGTCCCATGAATTCTCATTACATATTGGTCCCCCGAAGTAGAAATGATTACTGGACTGTTTGCCCATGAATAATCTTCTTTCCTAGTATCTAGGGAGATTTCCCTCTGGTTGCCCTCTGTATCGGAGGCCAAGATTCTGATAGTTTTTACATCTCCCTCCCATGATTTGTCAGGGATCACCTCAAGTGGTACTCCGGAAATCTCGCCTACTCCCATGATAACATTACCCTCTCCAGAGACATTCCACCCACTCGGTAGGCTAAGTACCATGAACGATATTGTACTTGGCGAATTGCCAGTATTTTCAACCAAAGCCAATGGATAACCTCCGTTTTCGCTTACGACCCAGTCCCCAAATCCTATCAATGAAAAATCATGTGTGGCGGAGACCCTCAATGGGAAAACTATCTCCGAAAGGCCAGTAGAGTCTCCTTCTTTGATCCTAAGGGTCAGTTCTACTGCCCTACCATGGACAGCATTTTCAGGAGGTGTAATGTTTAGGAGAAGTGGTGCACTTTCGCCCGGCTCTATAATTGGAAGATCCTCTATTTCGCCAATATGCCAGCCGCTTTCGCCAGATACGAACATGGAAATGTAGGGACGAGAGGGAGAATTTCCCGTCTGGACTACAGAGAGTAAAACCTCGGATCCTTCGGGGTCGACTTCTAGACTGGCCTGATTGACTATCGCGTTCCAAGATGGTACATGCCCCGATTCGACCGAGAATGAAAATGCAGAAACCTCTTGCCCACGGGAAAATGCTGTAACGGTCACTTCAACCTCTGACCCACTCCAAGCATCAATGGGGATGGTAGTGCTAATCTCCATAATTTCACTCTCATTGACTCCTACGTTAGATACTGAATCTCCATACGAAGTCCAATCAGTGGAAACATCACCATTTTCAAGAGTGATTGATGTTGAAGTAATCAGTTCCAAATCATCATCGAGGTTGCCAATGTTGGTCGCTATAACATTCATTCTGAAAATCTCTCCAGGGTCAGCTGTTACCATTGCTCCATCCCCTTCTATCTCCCCTTCCTGGGTAACGAAATATGGATAGATGTCCCATTGATGGTCCTGCCTCGCCTCGAATGCAATTTCAACTAGTGAGCTTGAATCAATGTCACCCAGGGAGCGCATCTCGAACAAAATCCTAATGGGGACCCTAGCAGGGGTATTTTCCGGAAGAACAACTGTAATTGGGACAGTTGTCAGACTTCCGGCCGATAATGATACTGTGTCCCTTGAAAAGGAAACGATTATTCCGGGATCTTCAGAAATATTTTCGTCCATTACCAATGAGTAACCCAATTCATACGAGTCGTACCCGTTACCCGGGTTCTCAAGCCTCAAAACCACGAGAGCTTCTTCATCTACATCAACTAGTAGGGGCTGTTCTGAAGGTGCAGAAACAATCATCGACGATCTGTAGATTTGTAAGACCTCAAGAGAAAATATGAGAGAGTGATCAGCAGACTCGTTGCTGGGATCTTCGAAGTAATGAAATGCCGGTGCTGCGCTATCGGGTAGATCCAATGACAGGATCCCTTCGCCAGTCCCACTAGTGACATCCATAGTAACAAAGTCGCCGTTTATCATCAAGTCCCCGGATGCCGACCAAATCCATCCAGTTTTTGCCATTCCAGCAGAAGAAAGAGACCATGTCAGTGTGTCTGATTCCGAAGGTCTGTCAGCCTCTATGTTCCATTGCAGATTTGTTGTTGGTACGCTTCTGATATGGCTTCTACTAACTACGCCCGAGGCAATGAAGGTCAAGTCAACCGTCTGGCATGCTTCATCTCCATCGACACACATAGTGAGCGCTGTTTCAACGAAATCTCCTATTGATACTGCTTGCTGGTTCTGGTTAGTAACCGGAACCTCAAGATAAGCCTCTAGAACCATTTTCTCTCCCGGTCCTAATACCAGAGCGAAAATCTCATCCTCATTTTCGTCGAATAGTCTCAGATCACTTCCCCATAGGGTATTTCCCCAGTCCATGGATATTTGATTTTCAGCCGCGTTTCCTATATTTTCAACTACCATCCATGCTCTTGAGAATTCACCAATTAATCCATGTCCTGTACTGAAGGAAGCACCTTCTGGCCCCCTTATCGACAAACCCCGAGTCCTATTCGCCTCAACTGGAATAATCGACGATACACTGACATTTTCGTCATCATCAAGGGTCATAGTTAGAGCTAGGAAACCAGAGTCAGATCCGAGTGCTTCTTCTGGAGCACTCACTCCGATGGAAGGGGACCAAGATTCCCCAACAGGGATCTCGATACCCTCTATTCCCCCAGTTGAAAGATCGGCCCATGTCCATCCCGGTGGTAATCCCGAGTCGTCAATCTGAAGTGACCAGGTGCCAGAGAGTCTGCCTGTCGATCTAATCGAAGGCTCTGCCGTTTCAGTTTCTCCAGGAGTTACTCTTAGGGGCTGGGACGATGTCTCGAAAGTGACATTGTATGTTGGAATTATAGATAGAATCTTGGAGAATAAGTCGTTATCAGTTCTTGTTTGGCTGATATTGCCGAAGGGGTCAATTTCCAAACTGAATTGATGGTCCCCTAATGACCCTGCCCATTCCACAGAAAAAGACTCGAAAGACCCAGTGCCCGAGGGTGCTACAGGTTGTAATGAAGAGAACCTATGCCTGCCTATTTCTATGCCATCGGCGTAAAGCACAGCATCCACATCGGAATCTGGATTAGAAGTCCCACTGTTCTCAACGAAAGCAGTAATCTGAACATCTTGTCCAGGATTTGGAGAGGTCGGATCGAATTCTATCCCCCTTCCATCAAGCAATGGCCTGATGTCAGCCCTCTCCAAGGAGACTACTGTGCCACCGATTATGATGTCCAGAGTCCCATCGCCATCAATGTCAGCCAATGATGGTGAAGACCATGTCCTCTGATTCAATTCCAAGTCACTGGACCATTCAGTGCTAATGCCAGACCCCGTGCCCTCCGAACCATCGAATCCCCACAGAGACCTCCCAAATCCAACTAGTAACTCAGGCTCCCCCGTCCCTTCAATGTCCATCCATACGGGTTGTGAAACCGCTATCTCATCATTTGGAGTGCCACTACTCTGCTCCAAATCTCTGTGCCAAGCCTCATCAGGACTCGAAGTATCGATATCATCCACGCATCCAGCAATACCGTGCCTTGCCGTAGTAGTCTGCCACCAAGTAACCCAGCACATTCTATCATGATCCCCATCTCCATCCGTGTCAATAGGCAGTGGGGGGGCGTCTGCATATCCGTTGGGGGCCGAATATGACCACTTCTCGGAACCATTGGAAACCTCCAGTCCCCTATATTCTGCCCCATCCAATGTCCCTGATGAGTCGCTATCCGTCGGAATCGTTACTATGATCTCGGGGCTGTTGTCACCATCCAGATTTGCAACTACAGGCCCGGGGAGTCTGATATGTGGGACATTGGAGTCGCCATCGAGATTCCCGAGTGATTTTCCATCCCAACTCGGGTCCCCGCTGGAGGAATCCAGCTTCCAGAGCCACATGGCACCATTTGTTGACTCAGTTGTCGTTAGCATCACATAAGCCGTATTCTCATCGGTCTGAACGAATACTGGATCAGATCCGTGGCTCCCATATCTTAGCGTCTTATCCCATAATAATGAAGGTGAGCCAGATGAAGGAAGGGAAATTGCAACAACTTTTGGAGAATTGTCAGACTCCTTTATTGCAGAAATGACCAGCTCCGCATCTCCATCCAGATCCAAGTCAGCGAGTAGGGGCTGAGATGTTGGCTTGTGATTTCCCCATATGCTCCCCGTATATGCTCCCTCTTCGCTGCTTATCATTAGCTCAGTGTCCTCCCACGACCAAATTAGTTGATTGTCCTTGTTTCCGCCCGATGACCAGCCAGTGACGCTACACGATAGGACAGGAGACCATGCATCAACCTGCATCTTGACGTCACTGCCAACAATTATGTCGTAAACAAGAATTATTTCAGGCCCTCCTGTCCCATCTATGTCAACAATCATTGGCGAAGCCTTGACTTTCTCAGTCTGTCCCAAATTGACTTCCCATGCCAAATCAGAGTCCTCTCCCTCAACAATTCGAAGATAGCTATCGCCAGAAGAAGAATCTGTTTGTACTATTACTGTGAAAAGAGAGCTCCCGCCGCATCTTTCAGAGGAATCCGGATCAACTACCAGGGCTTCACTAAAGTCTCCAATTGGGGTCCCTAGCGAGTCCGTACCTATGTCGTAGTTTCCATATTCCCAGTTAATCACTGGGTCTGTAATCGAAGTCAGGGAAATATTACTTCCCAGAGGGTCATGCCCCGGACTTTCAGAAATCCTATCTGGCGTCCTCCCTGGTTGAGGCCAAGGCTGACCTCCATCGACCCATGGATCACTGGAACTAGTTTTTGATACGTAATCAACATTTGACTGAGACAGATTATTGTTGAAATCCGAGAAAAGCGGATATGCAATAACTAGGAGCATTAGTACGGAAATAATTAGTGCTCCGCCACGCCTAGTTCGGACGTCTCGTACTCTGAGGGGCACCATCAGATTAGCAGATGGTATTTGGAACACACTTGAACGTTCGCACCATATTCTCTCTCAGACCGTAGGTCTGAGTGATTATCGGGCATAGCCAAGCATCAATTGGCATCCGCTGCGCTTATACAGAGGAGGCAAGTCGCGAGACCCGCGGACTTCTCCTCCAGAGGCTCAGCCGATGAAGGACGGGAGGGAAACCCCCCGTCCTGGAGAGCCTCGGAGAGGTCTGTAAACGGAGGAAAAAAAATGTACAGTATAGTTGAGAGAGAGGACACAATCCGCATTCCCGCTGAATACATTCGAGAAGGGCAGAGTCTCGTAGATCATATTGACAGTCTAGCCAATGATGCATTCGAAGGAAGATTCGATGCTGATGAGAACTACACGGTATTGACATTCGACCACAAACCAGTAGGAAGAGGCAGAATAATCCATGGAGACGGCGCCATTTATCAGGCTGTTAGTTTCAAAGCACTCCTCTTCAATATGGAGAATAATGAAGTCGTAGACGGATATGTCTCGGACGTCTCAGAATATGGTGCGTTCGTCAGAATTGGCCCCGTAGAGGCCCTTCTTCACAAGTCACAGATCCTCGATGAACCAATACAGGTCAATATGGGCGTAAGAAGAATCGAGGGAGCTCAGTCAGGAAAGCACATCGAGGAGGGATCCCATGTACGTTCAAGAGTTGTATCAAAAGCAATTAATCAGAACGATCCAAGGGCTAGTAAGATAGGACTCAACTGTAAGATGGACGGCCTCGGAGCCGCAAGTTGGTTGAAGGAGACTGATTAGAATGGCCAAGCAACCATTCGCATGCGGGGAGTGCAACCAAATCCTCCCTGATCCTGAGAAGAGGAGTGAACCTCCTCAGTGCCCTCACTGCCCAAACTCTCCAGTCACCACAGACTGGCAAGGATTTGTGGTCATTCTTAACCCAGGCAGGTCTGAAGTAGCCAAGAGATTGAATATTACTAGGCCCGGGAATTATGCACTCAAGGTGAACATTAGATAGGTGATTTTATGCAGGTAATTGAAAGAAAAGATAACCCATTGCTCAACAGGGTAGAGATTAGATTTGTTTGGGACCATCCAAATTCTCCAACTCCTGACTTATCACAGATGGTTGCCGCTGCTGCTAAAGTAGAACCAGGGGCAAAGGAAGAACTAGTATTCATCAAGGACGTATCTACGAGATTCGGGATGCCAAGGACAACAGGACTGGCACTGATATATTCCTCTGCCGAGGCATCAACGATCGAGCCTAACTTCATTGTCGAAAGGCACAAGAGAGTCAGGGGCGATGATTCTGAAGGAGGGGATGAGTAATGTCAGACGGACCAAATCCCAATGCCAAGTGGTCTAAGTACAAATTTGATGACGATGGCAAGCTAACTCCCCGTGAGTTCTGCCCTACTTGTGGAGAAGGCGTATTTCTGGCCGTGCACAAAGATCGCAAGTCATGCGGGAAGTGTGGATTCACTGTCTCTCTAGATTAGAGTCAATAGGGTAAGAAAAAGCTCCCCATAAGCCGCTGTTTGTCAGCACCTTATCGCCAAGAAGTGATACTCCAATCTCATCTCTTGAGCAGGTTCGACTCACCAAAATTCTTCCGGACGAAACTTCCCTCTGCATCATCCCATCATGCCTCCAGCCAGTCCACTTCCATCCTCTCGAAAAGGGGACGGCATCTAGTACTGGACCCGGTACATTCACGATCTCAGGTTTAGTAAATAAATCAGATAGAAATGCAACATTTCTGCCGTGAAGCATAATTATCCAACCACAGTCTTCGTTATGCATGACTCTGTGAACTCTTCCGGGTAGATTAGGAAGGATTCCGTTACTTTTCTCTATTCCTCTGGAAACTGAAATGATTGAGAACCCTCCAGAGGAAGTGAAACAATACAATTCGTCTCCCATATGGATCATCGAGACAATAGAATCCATACGCGCAAGATCTTCTAGTTCTCTCCATACTGGATAAGGGGAACGCCAAATCTCCCGGGCTTCAGAGTCAATCATGTAAATTCCAGTTCTGAGACATGCGAATGCCAAGCATTCTCCAACTTTGCACATTGCAACGGGCTCAGACTGCAGCTCCCTTGTCCAGATAGCTGAATTACTTACATGTCGTGTTTGTTCTCCATCTTGCCCTTCCGATTGTATGCCTGCATCGGACCACATTTCTCCCAATGAAAACGAGCTCATGAAGGCCTTTCGAATCTCTCCGTTGGCCCACGAGCCTACCCATCTTCCAGAAATAATTGCCCCACAGGATGAAGCACCACTAAATGGGTATGCAATATCATGTACCTGAGAATCGCCGTTGGATATCTTCAGTACCTCTCCATCTGAACCTATGGCCAAAGAGTATTTTTCCCCCTTATCAATCCTGATTGGATTGAACCCAATACCACTGTTCATGTCATTTCCGACATGTTCTACTGCTTGAAGGTGTGGCTGTGGTATTGAATACATGTGCCCTATCCGAATCATGGTAACTTTGGTCCTGTGCTCACTCTCAGACGAAGCTTCAGTAAATATCAGGGACAAACTTCAACAATTCTCCGATTGGTCACCTGAGGAATCATTCGGACATGGGGGAGTCTCAATATCTGTCAATTCAGATGTGCACTTACTTACTATCCAAAAGATACATGTCAATGCCGATTCAATCGATAAAATTCACGAGAGAGAATTAGATTGTACAGTAGACGAAGTTCTAGTTCTATCAAGGCATGTTTCGTCCACTGATACTCCTGCCATCACATTGCATGCTATCGGACTTCCAGGGGCAAGCCCTGAGGGGGGGCCGGGTAGGTCAGGAGGAGTAAACGGGGTATTGGTGCCTCCTTCTCCCAGATTCGCCACTATTTTTAGAGAGATGGTGATAGAAGCAAGAAAGAGGAAATTGGATGATCACTTCGATCTTACCATGGAAGCTACACATCATGGCCCAGTACTAGAAACTCCAACTCTTTACTTGGAGATAGGGTCTACTGAAATGGATTGGTCGAGAGAAGATGCACTGGAGCTATGGGCTCATCTACTTTCCAAAGTTCTCGGATTAGAGGATGGTTCCCAAAAAGGAAAATGGATGGGTAGCGGGGATGTTATGATAGGTTTGGGAGGTGGGCATTATGCACCTAGGCATAAGGCTGTAGTGGAGAAAGGTAACATGTGGCTGGGTCACATAATCGCAAACTACTCTCTCGACTTCTCAATGTCGGAATCTTCGTCCCTGAATGCACTGGACGTGCCTTGGAAGAAAACGATAATCGATGCAATCGAATCTACCGAGGCCGCATTTCCCGGAGGGGAGATATTTGTGCATCTGGATAGGAAATCATTCAAAGGCTGGCAGAGAAGGGAAATAGAGAATTTCCTTTCCCAAAATGAAATTTCTATCCGAAGAGGAAAGGACATCATGCAAGAGTAATCGTGAAGTCTCTCCTGCCCCTCCGATCAAAGGATGGCGCTATTGGGGAGGTTGATTGTAGCGACAATGCCACTGGCCCCTAAGTTCATCGTCAGAATGGTCGCTAGTAGATATGTCGCGGGCTCAGAACTAGAAGACGCACTATCGACAATGAAGAGACTTTCATCAGAGGGAGCATGTTTCACTGTTGATGTATTGGGCGAGGAAATAACAACCTTGGATGAAGCCAGATTCTTCTTGGACGAATACTCATCTCTCATAGATTCCATAGTTGAATCGAAAATCGATGCCCATATCTCAATAAAGCCCACCGCATTTGGCCTATTGATAGATTCAGAGTCAGCATATCACAACATTCTCCAGATCACAAAGAAGGCTTCGGAGAATGATATTTTCGTTAGATTAGACATGGAAGATAGCCGTGTTACGGACTCAACAATTGATATCATGATGAGAATCAGGGATGATGGATTATCAAATATTGGAGTCGTACTCCAGGGGAGGCTATTACGGACGATCTCAGACATTGAAGAAATATGTGATAGATTTGGGGCGGATTCCGATTTCCGGATCTGTAAGGGAATATATCTGGAGCCAGAAGAAATCGCTCACACGGGCTACCATGGTATCGTAAATGCTACGAACGAAGCAATAGAGGAAATGCTGAAGAGAGGTGCTTACACCGCTATCGCATCTCATGACTTTCCAGTAATCGATAAGACACTCGAGTTACTACAAAAATACAATCTTCCACCGTCCGGGAATAAGGAGTCGTTTCCAGGCAAGGGCCCTGGATACGAATTTCAGTTCCTCCTTGGCGTAAGGGGGGACCTAAGAAGGAGACTATCAGAAGAAGGCCATCTGACTAGGATATATGTCCCATATGGAAAGCAGTGGTACGAATATGGAATTAGGCGATTAAACGAGAATCCCGAAGTAGCTACTCACGTTCTTAAGGCCCTTCTGATGCCATGGACTAACAGGAAATGACTAGCTCTTAACAACAGGATGCAAGTACATTCTACGTATGTCGGCAGCCACTCTTTTTCCTCTAAGTGTCCTCCCTTCACCAGTATGTATGGCCCTTATTCTCCATCTCCTGCCATCGATTCTCATTACTGTTCCACAAGAAAACTCCTTCTCAGGATCACAATCTATTGTAGAGGATACACTGTTTTCCTCGTCGGTTAACGTAATCTTGACCACACATGTGTCTTTGTTAACGGACCACATTGAAACTATTTCTCGAGCCAAACAGGAATCAGCCGATATTTTGTCTCCAATCTCTATTCTAGTCACAGACCAATGGGAATCCTCAAACTGGAATAGATCCCCAACCGAGATGATTTCATCGGAGTCAGACTCCAACATTACAGATTTGCTATCTTCCCCCTTGGAGAGTGTGACCTTGACTTTCACGGATGCTGCCGGCCTTAAGTTCAAAAGATGCACCTCAGAACACTCCAAGCACCTAACCAGTAAGTCCTCCCCCTTGCCCTTAGGGGACCTCTTGAGAATGGCATGCTCGGTCATGGATGAACATCCAGGGCACTCTGTGACGTCCGCCACTCTGCCGTCATCGGCCTCCTCGTTCATGAACCTCCGGCCCGAACGACTCTCTTGAAGGCATCCTCAAAGACTAATCTTGAATAATGGTGCTACTATCCCTAATCATGGGCACTGGTGCTGATGGGTTCGGATTGCCTCAAATGTCCCAAGGTGAGATGCTGGAAAGGCTTCTCTCAGAAGATCCAGATAGATCGGATAAGGAGCCTGAGATCGCTTCTTCAATAGGAGAGCAGATGCTATTGATGGGGCTCAGGACTATGCCTAGGTCAATGAGGGCTAGGATTAGGGATATTTCATCGAGGGTCCCCCTAGGTAATGCAATCCTAGTCGGAGGGGGGATAGGCCATCTTTCAGCGTGGCTTTTTGACCTCTGGTGTGGAAATCCTGTCGAAGAAAACCATGTCCCAAAGAAAACACCAGACTCATTTATCATCATAGAAGAGGGGGCCAGATTTGGGGTAATAATTGACAGGCTGATCAGAAGATACAACGCTGAGTCATGGTCTAGGGTGATGGCGAAACCTTGGTCGGAGATTACTGCAGAGGTCGCAAGCTGGTCAGCAGCAGCAGCTTCACTTCCTTCATCGGCTAGACCTAGTGACATCCCACTACCTGTCTCTCTGGTAATAATAGATCTCCCTGACTCCGAAAGGCCCGCAGCCGCCTCTTCAGCATTCGATATATTATCTCCTGACGGCCTCTTGATTGTACCAGAACCCGAGGTTCCAACAGGGGATGTAGGTGTTCCTGAGGAGGGCGCAGAGCCAACTATCGCGCAGGCAAAGGTTTTGGCATTCAATCAATGGATCTCTTTCATTAAGAATGTTAGCGAGCATCACTCCATATCCTTTGTCGAGCTCAGTGGCGGAACACTCGCAGTTATCCGTCGTATGGCCTGAGTACCATTTGCTGTATATTCGGAGGCGTCATTCTGCAACTCCGAAATTTCTAAATCATCATGTAACCCTGTACTGGTGTTATCCGAATTGTTTACTAGGAAATCTATTCTCAGTATTCCATATCCAAAATTATCATCATGGCCTTCTTGCCCATCTTTCATCTCGGAATTCTGAGATATCATTGACTTGAGGTTCGATATTGCAGTACTTCCTCCTTGGCTCCCTCCCCTTTTCATTTCAGGATTCGCCTCAAGGAAAATCGCAATACTCCCAGAGACCCATGCTGTGGCAGCCGACGTTCCACTAGACCAACCCCACCAAGTCCCGCTCCCAGTGCTACTCGCCATTAGGATTGGTACTTCGTGACCGGGGGCAACAACCTCGGGCTTCTTGTCTGGATCCTGTCTAGGAAGAATTGGATTAGGCCATATTCTCCCATTATTATCTCCTTCTGAACTTCCACTCCAAACATTGCCAGTTCTAGTTATTGCACCCACACAGATGACGTCTTCAACGGACCCCGGAGACTCTACATCGCCATCGTCGTTCTCTCCATCATTCCCGGCTGCTGCTACTACAAATACTCCAGAATCTATGGCGTCAATAACAGCTTCTTCAAGCTCGTCAGTGGTGAATAATCCAGATCCAAAACCCTGGCTTCCACCTAGACTAAGAGAGATCACATCGGCCCCTTCAGTAACACACCAATCTACAGCATCGGCTATGTTAGAATCTGTACCAGACCCATCATCAGATATTGCCTTAGCAACCAGTAAATCTACTCCGGGGGAAACCCCATTCAAACCTCCCTTAGAGCTAATGATTCCCGCCATTGCGGTTCCATGTCCCTCGTCATCATAGGGAGATTCAACTCCAGAAATAAGGTCCACCCAAGCGACTATATTTGCACTCTTTAAGTCGGGATGACTTGCGTCTATACCGGTATCGACAATACACAATCCCACTCCATTGCCATCCAGATAATTTACTTCATCTAAACCCGTCATTTCCCTATACTGGTCCTCCCATAATTGTAGAGATTGAGGAGGTCCACCGAAGGTTATGTCTGCTGACTGATATGTCGCCCATAGCAGTATTATAGATACACTGAGAAAGACTATCAATCCGGATACTCCCTTGATTAGAACATCTATTGAGCTCCCGTTAGAGAACTCATCCTCAATAGTTCCATCAATATCTCTACTTGGGGCAGAATGGTTGCCCTCGTCATCAATCTCAAGGTAATCGGACCTTACTACCTCATCATCAGATGCCATAGTCCACTCCTGAAGTAATTTCACCATGCATCAGATTTTACGAAGTGACTGGTTACAGATGCGCTTGTGCCACATTTCTCGCACTCCAGCCTCATGGGCAAGGACTTTCCACAAGTTGAACAGGAAGCCCCTGGCTCACCCCATCCAGAACAGTCTCGATCGAGGCAATGGACTTCAATGGCCCCAGAGGGCCTCCTCAATACTGGGGTCTCTGCACCGCAAACCGGACATAGTCCCTGCAGTGTCTCTTCTCTTGTACTGGTTACGATTCCCGCAACCTCCCTGGCCCTTGTGGATTGGATAGTATGGTCTCCGCCACCAAGCATAAAGTGAGGATACCAGACTACATGCATGAGTAAAAAGAATGAGAAAATACCCGAAAAGACATACACTAACGAGAGTCCGAAAATACCCCCTTCGATCGGAGGCCTCTGTGAGATAGCGTGAGCCCCAGACCATGACATTATGTTAATCATAAATCCCCATATTGCTAAGCTCCAACTCCATGCATCTAGCCTGTGATCATTCCATGCCTTTTCTACTAGCCTTGGGTCAGGATGTGCATGCTTCTCCTCAACATGTATGTCCCTCGTTTCTGTAACTGCTCTGTGAACGACAAAAACCGAAAGGAAAATCATAATCATGTTCCCCATTGCAACGCCTCCCCAGTCCGATAGGCCAGAGTTATTCGGGAAGAAAGGGGCATTTGAGTGAGAGTGGATGTGGCCAAGTTGGACGGAGAACGTGGCCACAATTAGGAACACCAGATTCTCTCTCATTATGGGATATCTGGTCCACATTAATACGATAGCAGCGAACCAAGACATCATCGATAGTAGGCTGAGCATTATTGACCATTCCTTTAGGTGAAGAAAGCCACTATCGTCCCCGAAGATCCCCCCTCTGCTCCAATCCCCTCCAGAAGACAGCTCTCCGATTCCATAGTCCCAAGCGCCCATTATCACAGAAGCCGAAACTAGGCCGAGTGCCATAGCTTCATATTTGCCCCAAAACTTCCTAGAAGTTCCTACATGGAATCTGAACTGAAGAACGAGTATGTCGATAAATGATAGATATTTCGAGAATTTCGAGAAGCTTGTCGTACTCTCAAAGTCCGATAATCTTCTGACTTCACTGCCCCCGGCCACAGCCCCGACGCCAGTCACGGCAGCATCATCCATGATGCCTACCAGAAGATGGATGACATAAGGGGCTCGCCGATTCGAGCATAAAATATGCCAATTGTGATGGCGCCGAGACGGAGATTTGAACTCCGGAGGGATGAACCCACATGATTTCCAGTCATGCGCAATACCAGGCTATGCGATCTCGGCTGCGTGTGTCCGAATCATGTTGATGTCTTGAGTGCATCGGAGATGTCTCTAATCGTAACACCCATAGGTGGTGTACCATTCGAAGCTGTTGCGCCACTGTGGCTTAGGGGTATAGCATCCCATTGGTAATGGGAAGGTCGGGAGTTCAATTCTCCCCAGTGGCTCCATAAATTCAGATGCAATTTACTCAGTTTTTGGCATCTTGGCTCTAAGTCACCAATTCATTCATAATGTCTGCAATATTACGAGGCAACATGTCGAACAACCGTAGGAGGCTCGCTGGAGCCCTAGTACTACTGATGTTACTAGCACCGATCACGAACGCAGCAACCACTTCATGGGCAGGACCATCAACGGTCAATACTTCTGGAGGGGAAACAACACTAACAGGATTTAGGGCACCTGGGAACGCCACAATAATGGATGGATGGGCACATATCACAGACTCCCCTATGGCTGCCTCCCAGACTCCAGGTGATGTGATGGATATTTTCGTGCTAGAGAATGGTACCGCATCGGGCACAACTACGGATTACAGAAATGGCAACCTGACATTGGTCGATGATCAATCCTTGAATACCATTACCGATTTCGATCGGGGGAACTACTCAATTGTAATGAACTCTGATTATGACCCAGGGCCGGAAGAAATCATCCGCTTGAAGTTTGAGAACTCGTCAGGGTACACCCCCCACCTAAGCTGTGGAGGGCTCAAGGGATACAACCTAACTTCTGGATACGATGACAACAAAAATGGCCAGCTAGATCCTAATGAGGTCATCGATACCGATTATCTCTGTACCACCAATCAAACCGTTCAGGGAGGGAATGGCCGTGCCCAGAATGGAACTGTTGTGAACGGATCTTTCCAGTACACTCAGTTGCCCCTTGCGGAGGGTGACGCCAACTGTCCTTTCGGCGGTAAGTCAGTCACTTACGGGAATGACTATGGTTACTACTATGACGATGATACTTCGCTGAATGCAACTGAGACAGATGGTACTCTGTACTACTGCAACAGGGACACGTACTGGGCAGCCACAAACCTAGATCTTGGCGGAACAATAAACGGAGCCGAACAGACCTTATCATTCGGAGTTATCCCTGCCCAAGCCTCCCAAGGATCTGTCGTCATGGCCACGAAACCTGGTACTGGCATCGGAGCGGGCAATGACACATGGATCACCATACCGTCATTCTCAGTGCCTTCATACAATCTGAGGAATAACTACTTCTTGAGCTTCGATCATTGGTACCACTTGGATGGTAGCAATGGCGGAGCATGGCTAGAATATCGGGCAGGAGGAGATGGCAACCCCTGGACTTGGATCGCTACCGATGGGGGGTACCCCTCCTACATCGATAGTACCAACATTGACGTTAACGGGGCCCCAACTGGTCAGTTGCCCGTCTTTACGGGAGCCACTCATAGCGGTTGGCAATCTGAGACCCTGAATCTTTCGAATTTATTCTCAGACCCGAATCTCAACAACTCAGTCAGTGTCGAGTTTAGATTTAGAGTATGGACCTCCAGCACCTCGGCAGTCGTACCAGGATTGTTCATTGATGATGTCAAATACTCCAACGCTGGCAACGGCCAAGGCGTATGGCATCACGGATGCGACGTCAATAACTGGTACTATGGCCTCTATGGATCGTCCTGCTACTATTCCAACAACGCTTTGGGATACCTGACAGTTCCTATCGATTTGTACAACGTAACTGACTTAGAATTTGACGTTCATTGGGACCTAGAGGGATCAGGTTGGGATAACGCATGTATCGAGCTCTCAAACAACAATGGCGTCTCATGGACGGATATCTCATCCACTGGATCTAGTTCTTCAACCACACAATGCAGATCCAGAGCTGGAAATATACCAGGTTCCTCCGGATATGCAGACAAAGATGGTAACATTCCTACTTTGACATACGGAACCGGTTCCACATCCACGGATGATAGCGGAGGAATGGTGACAATATCCAACTCTGTACCTGCCGCTAACCAAGTCAATGGCTCATTATTGAGATTCGTTGTCCAGACTGACGCATCGGTCCAGTATGGTAACCCAGGTGGAAATAACGACCCTGACTCCAGAGAGGGTTTCTCCGTCTTTGCATACAGGACAATGGATTGGATCGGAGACCCGATTAATGCATATACGATTCCAGCAAATGCAACTACAAGTGGAACTAACGACTGGCAGTTCCTGACACTCAATTCTGGATACATAGATGTTGTCCATAATTTCGAGGACTCCACAGTTTCCTCGCCCGAGAGTGATTCGGAGCCAGGCTACACAAACATGTACAGGTATTCATCATCCTCGATGCAGGCCTGCGGTACAGAAAGGTGTAAGTGGGTAGTATCGGAGCCTTCCTCACTATATGGCCCCCAATCTGCTAACTCATTCCCTTACATGTACAAAATTGGCGTGAATGGTGGCACCGATCAGTTCTATGAATCCAGCCTTGTCACACCCCAATACACTGTCTCCAATATCGGCGAGTCATCATTCGCTTGGGACATGTCCGTCTGTTTGGACTATGGGACTGGAGCCTACGTCTATGTGGGCGGAGCACTATGGATGAGGGTAAACGGAGGGCAGTGGCAACATGTGGACCATCCTTCTTATACTGACAGGCAATACAGCTCAACTAGCATTTCCTACACAATCAACGATGGCCAAGAGATTTGGACACGAGTGCACTGCAACAGCAACGACTGGGATTCGTATGAGGTCGATCTTTCACAGTACAAAGGCGATGATGTTCAATTCAAGTTCGCAATGGGTGCACGGTTCAGTGACGCAAACTCAGGATGGCACATAGACAATGTTGGTATTAAGCAGGGCAACTTCAGTCAGCCCGGATCATGGACAAGCCCCATCTTCTCCATCTCAGGCGATGACTCATTCAATAGGGGCCTAATAGAAGTTGATGGGTCGTCTGACGACTACGTCAATCACACACTGACTGGAACTATCATAGATGCAAACTCGGGCAACCCAATACCAGGTTATTCTGACTTGACATTCCCGATCAGTTTAGCGGGCGTCGACTCTGAGACACACTCAAGTTTGAGACTCATTGTTGAGATGGATACAACTAATCCTCTAGCGTCTCCTATGCTTGAGTACATCAGAATAGGAGGCAAGAGGCTCCTAACTGCAGATATGATGGGGGTCAATGGTTGGCAAATGACCAATGTTGACAGAGTGGACGGACTAATTAACGCAACCACTATATCTGGAACAATCACTTCAGATTATCTACATTCAGTCAGACCAATAAAGGCACTAACATTCGGAGGGAACTCTTCCACCAGTGTCCAAATTGAGGTCTTCGATGAGGGCGGAAACTCGATTGGCAGTACGTCCAAAGGAGGGTCAGTACTATTCCCCACTCCAAGGACAGGATACTCCTTGGAGGTTACATTGCCAACAAACGGATACATAGATAGGCTGGAGATATCACATCTCTATGGCGAACCTGCATCTGATATAGAAATAGACTTTGTAGATGATGATATTCTGGATTGGTCATTCCCCAATCAATTAGCCAGAGGCCACTATGCGTGGCAGACAAATTTGCTTGGAAGCCAGTCAGTTGGTTCGTCAGAGGGTACCAAGTCTGTGACTATGAACGTGGGGCCAAACCCGACATCTGCTTATGCAATCGTGCCTACTAGTGGATACGTCAACACAGGGCTAATCACCCTGCTTTCAGACTCAGATGGATTTGAATCATCTGTAGATATTGATGTATCCGGAGTTTCCTTCTCTACTGGATCTAACACGGAGAGGTTCACATCAGAACTTAATTCATATCAGATTTCAGCAATAAACTCCTTGTCATCAGGGTGGTCAGACACCGGAACTGACAGGGATTGGAGAGTAGTGGAATTTGCTCTTACATCTTCTCAGACGCAGACCGTTACACTGACAGGACTAGCACTTGGTTACACGATGTTCGAGAATGTTTCTGACATTTCAGGGCCGATCTCTCAGTACCATAGTGATAACACACAGGGCGATACACCACCAGTTGAGATAGCAATTCCAGTCACAATCTCGTCATCGACTGGCTCTGTCTCTATTGATGGAGACCTGATCTATGATTACATAATGACCAACAGGGACTTCCAAGTTCCCAATACCCTATATCCAGATGGAAATATCAATGAAATAGAGACTGCGCACCATCATCTGAATGACAACTCATTACTAGCTGCGATAGAGCTCACTGGGACCGCCTCAGACGGCCAGGTGATCTCATTCAGAGCAGATAATGGAGACGACGGACTTTGGGGCATGGGAAGTGACCCAGTCACGTTCACCCAGATCTCGGGTAGCAGTGTCGCACCGCTCGACACTTCTCAGTCATATGTGGAGATGGTAACCCATTCCGACGGTTATGACGACGTAGTGGTCAACTGGATGTTCGACATCAACTGGAATTGGGACGATGTCGAGTCTATCAGGTGGGTATCTACCGCTCTTGATGAATATGGCGAGTTTGTCTGGCCATCCGTCTCATTCAGTGGCCAAGGCAATGCCAAGGCCGTAGAGAACGATCTCCAGATAGAGTCGTTCGAGGTCAGAGATGAGTATGATAGGCTACTATCCAATCAGTTCTCAACATTCTATCCGTTCCCAGTTAAGTCTACCAATGATGTCATTGTGTCGGGTACGGTCAGATTCCAGGACGCGTCTGACGCCAGACCCATGGCTACAGATTTCCTCGTCGGATTGAATATGTCAGGATCTCTCTATTCGATGACCATGGGGGACAATGGATCTTTCGAGACTACCGTAGATTGGCTTAGCTCGTCTATAGCTGGAAGTGAAGTAACTCTGTCCCCGTTGATGATAACCGTGGGGCCTTCAGGCTCTACAGTCGGTGCAGTAGACACTACTGGGGCCCCTCCTCAGACGAGTATTATAGTCGACTCAAATGCTCCCATCGCTGGACCTCTTCAGGTCAATACACCTTCGGGCCTCCAAGATGCACATGGGAAGGTCTGGGATCCGACAGTACCGCTATCCTTGTTCATTACTATCGATGAGCCCGAGGCTCGAGGAGAATCCATCACTCTCCATTATTGGAGGGAGAGTACTGACGACACAAATATGGACGGGATTGCTGATGAGGATGAATATCTGAGCCAGACGCAACCGCTCTCTTCCGGGATGACCGGTCAACAACAAGTTAACTTCATCGGAATCGATGTATCTGCTCAGGACTTCAACAGCCCAGTTCACTTCTATGTGGAAGGAACTGATTGGGCTGGACTCACATACCAGGAGGGAGGTACTGGAGGAGCTGTTGGCGCAGGGAACTCATGGGCCTCTGTTATCGTGGCCACAGACGAGCCTACCAGCATAAAGAACTCAGGCTTCTCAATGGACTCGGAAATCGGCTTCTTGATGGCTGGACAGTCTCATATATTCACTATGCAGATAGAGGAAGCTAATGGCATCAACACACTTGATAACGTTACAATAATGCTATGTGGAGACGGCCCCAGCAATCTCGGAAAGATGTCCTACGACCCTTCAAGAGGGACTCTATGGTCATCACCCGATAGCATGGTAACCCCAATCTCCGTTCAAACTCAGGATGTTACAGCAATAGTCACCGAACTAAGTGTAATTTTCGAACTTTCATGGGATTACCCATGGGAAGAAGATCAGCTATCATGCAAGCCCAGCGTATCCATCCTGGATGACCTGAACACAGTTGATTTCAAGAATAATATCGGTGAACTATCATGGCAGTTGGACAACAAATTCATGGCCTTGCCTGATACAATAATTGACATGACCGAACCGGTAATGGAATCCATAGATGGACAATTATTCTTGAGACAAGGCGATGAATTCAGTATCTCTGGATCCATCGTCTATGCTGGTTCTGGAATGCCAATCACCGATATCCCTGAGGGACTAACGGTGGAGGCAGCAGTCGTATATGGTTCTCAGACAGTTACATCAGATGCCGACGTAACCGCTGAATCTAGATTCACCATTACTATGCCTCTCCCAGATAGAGTTCCATTGAATCCATACATGGGCATTTCCGTCAATGTGGAAAATGTCCCTGGACTGGGTAGCTCCACAGCCAATGAAGACTATTCCGTAGTAGTCGATAGTAGGTCTCCAACGGCATTGTTCGACCAGATTACTTATCCAGATTCATCACTCACAATAATTGAGTCTGATATGGTCGACAACGTAAAGGTCACAGTCACCATCAATGACGAAGTCGGTATGCAGGATGGGCCATTGCAGGTTTCATGGGTTTATCTCCGTGGAAACTCACCAGTCGCAGGAACAGAGGACAGCGGGGAACTGGTAATGATTTCAGAAGGAGATAGGTCATCATCTGCTAACTGGGCCGACGTCTACCAGTCCCGCTTAGACCTGACCCCTAATAATGACATGAGAATTGAGGCAGGAGACGCCATTGCTTTCTGGGTAACTTCGACAGACAAAGCAGGTAATGAGATATCTGGACTCGGTAGTGAGTCTGCTCCAAAGGTTCCAGCACTAAGGATAATGGAATTCCTAGGAGAATATGTCAGATCTGTCTCATCACCGACAGCTCCACTGATGAATGAGATAGTTACGATCGAAACATTCTGGGAGAACTCCGGGAAGAGAGATGGATCATTGGTAGTCGGGCTCTACGAACTAATCTATGAGGTAGACGCCAATGGTGAGTCGACAGAGAGATGGCAACCATCCTTGACTACTGCCCAGACTCCAGATATGGAGATACAGCTAGCAGCGGAATCTACGAGCGTCAGAGTCTCGTTCAAGTGGGAAGCAACCGCACCTGGGCAACCAAATCTATACATTGTAACAGATGTGGATGGAGATGGCAGTATAGGAGAGAATGACTTCAATGCAGCTGATATAGCCATTGGAGGAATTAGCGTGACTCCCCCACCAAGTACAGATGAAGGCTCTACAGACAGTGCCATCATGATGATTGGAGGAATAGCAATAGTCGCGATAGGCGCCATAGGTTTCCTGATGAGTCGTAGAGGTAGTGATGAAGACATGTACTACGAAGATGATGACTATGAATACTATGACGAAGAGGAAGAAGACTACTAGTGACTTTACCCGAAGTATGGGAAAAAGATCGCCAAATAACGGTCTCCACCTCTTGTGTTTATAGGCCATGTGTCAATTTATTTTCTGAGGGAACTCCCTCAGATGGGATGCGTGGGGTAAATGGACGATAGTTTGTCATTGGAAGAACTAAGGGAAGAAATCGACGATTTGAGGGAGCTGGTCAAGACCTTGCTGACAATAATCATGGAAGAGGCGGATGGCGTTCAATCTGGTGCAGCACCATCAATTCCCCATCAGCCAAAGCGCGGCTATTGTATGTGATCAGTATTCTACAGGTTCTGGATCAACTGTTCTCCACATGAAACAACAGGCCACAGTACGCCATGGCTTCCACTTTTCTGAGATAGAATACAACTCCTCTCTGGACATCCTTTCTCCAGAGTTGTACGATTTTTCAATTCCCCTGATCATTCCTATATCTCCAATTGGAAAGACATCAGGACGGAGTAGGGTGAAAATCAGTATCATCTCTGCAGTCCACCTACCTACTCCTCTCAACTTTATCAGCTTCTCTATTATTTCTTCATCGCTCATCTCTTCCCATTCTAAAGAACCGTAATCGGACCATGACTCAGATATTCCCACAACATATTCCGCCTTTCTCTGAGACAGGCCACAACTTCTCAACTCATCGATATCAACAGACAAAATATTCCCCGGTTCAATATCGCCTATCTTCTCGCAGAATCTAGACCAGACTGTAGAAGCCGCCTTGACAGAAATCTGTTGACCGATCACCGATCTGATCAATGTGTAAAATAAATCTCCCCTAGAAACCAATTCTAAATCATCGAATTTATTCATTATCTCGGATAGTACAATATCATTTCTGGACAACTCAATTTTAGCCGTGCCCCAATAGTCTGGCTTATCCCCCTGCAGTGGCATGGTGGCTGGAGCGCCTAATGGTTCAAGACTACTGGCCTTCTCCCACCTCCATGAAAGCGGAAAACATTGTACTATCTACAGTGGCTATTTTTACGTTGGCATTTATCCTCTTAACTCTGAACTCAACTGACTCCCCTGAGGAGGGAAACAATTGGCAGATTGCGAATGTCTGTCTCGCTGACCACAATTCTCTTTCCACACATGATCACGCTCAGCTTGTAATCGTGATTAACGGAACTGAGGTTGATATAGAGTCTAACATCGGCATCGGCGACCCAGATTGTAATGGAATGAAGGGCATTCACACTCATGACAATACAGGGAGATTGCATATCGAAACCCCAAGTCCGATGCCCGCCCCCCTGGGCGCATTTTTCGAAATCTGGGGTGAGTCATTCAGTGAAGACGAGATTATGGGCCATAAGTCGGATCAAAGCCATGAGATAATCCTCACTGTAAATGGCGAGGTCAACCAACTATATGACGAATACAGAATGCAAGACGGAGATCAGATTCACATAGAATTCAGGGAGATTTGATTACCCCTTAATGACCGAAATCGGCCTCAGCCTGGCAACAGGTCTTGCAAGTCCTGCCTGATTAGTTAAAGAAATCACTTCATCGACGTTCTTGTAGGCGTCAGGGGCTTCCTCTGAAAGTACATTTGGCGTCTTAGCCCTAACATGGATACCTTTAGACTCTAGATCAGAGATAAGGGAACCAGAGTCTATAGATTTCCTTGCAGCAGTCCTTGAAAGCCTCCTTCCCGCTCCATGGCAGGATGATGAGAAAGCGTCATTCCCTCCTTTCACTGGACCTGCAAGTACCCATGAGGCTGTCCCCATGTCACCTGGTACAAGAACCGGCTGTCCCAAACTGAACTTAGAAGACAGCTCTGGGTTATCTCCCCCTAGGGCTCTAGTTGCACCCTTCCTGTGTACTGCACAGGTGCAGTTTTTTCCATGTATGACATGATCTTCAATCTTAGCGATGTTATGGCTGACGTCATATACCAATTCCAACTCTCCATCCGCCGAATACTCATTTCTCAGAACCTCTCTGAGTCTCTGGGTTAGTGCGGATCTATTCGCGAATGCGAAATTTCCTGCAGCACACATCGCGTCAAAATAAGAAGCCCCCTCGGAACTATGGATTGGGGCGGATGCCAACTGTCGATCAGGGACTGAAAATCCCCATTTCTCAGAATACCATGAGTCTCCTGACTTGGAGTATTCCTTCTCTATGTTGGCAACGTGTTCGGAGCAAACCTGGTGCCCAAGCCCCCTTGATCCAGAATGAATCATCGCTGTGATCTGCCCGACTCTCAGTCCGAAGGCTTCAGCAGCTCTCTCGTCAACTACTCTGTCTACTACCTGAAGCTCGAGGAAATGATTGCCAGATCCCAAAGTCCCAAGTGAGGTTGAACCTCTCTTCATGGCCTTGTGCCCCACATTCCAATCTTCACTTTCAAGGAATCCATTCGATTCAATATTTGCTAAATCCCTCTCTTCCGCAAGGCCTAGTTCTACAGCCGCCGAAGCCCCGCCAGAGAGAATTGAGTCTAACTCTGTATTTCCGAGTTGGACGCCCCCCTTCCTACTGGCCCCAGCAGGAATGTTATTCGATAACTCTTCAGCTAGAGATTTCGCATCAATGTCATCTATATGTAATTCTGTAGAACAAAGTCTGACGCCACAATTAATATCGAATCCAACACCACCTGGTGAGATAGACCCGCCCTGATCCCCCCATTCGATATCAGTGGCCACTACTCCCCCTATCGGGAAGCCATAGCCAAAGTGCCAATCTGCCATGGCCCAAGCGTCACCAACTATTCCCGGCATACTGGCTGTATTCACAAGTTGGGCTGGCGATCTATCGTCTGAATGCCCTAACATGTGCATCTCATCAGAAACCAGAACCGCATCAGTGAGCATTCTGCCATGCTTGGAAATCCTCATTCTACCGGGTCCGTCCGGCGACAAATAGTTCCTCCACGACTCCTCCATGGCATCGCGTTACATACACAACCTTTCAAGGCCACGTAACAATTTGAACAATCGAATTCAAGTCAAACCCTTCGATGCATGGCCGGGGGAGATGACATTGGCGTTCGGAGAGATTGATATTCCCTACTGGGAAGACTCGGGCCATGAATTGAAAATCTGTAAAGTTTCAGGACTTAGATTCTGGACCCGAGATAGCAGCAGAGAAACCTGCGGAGACACCTCCGAAGACCCTTACACGTTCATAGGAAATCCAATAATCAAGGGATTCAACTCCACAGGTAAGAAATTAAAGGACGAGATGAGGGAGGCCTTCCTAGGATTCTTCGACTCCAGAGGCCATACTAGAATAGACCCCTACCCAGTTATCGCAAGATGGAGAGATGATATCCACCTCACTATAGCCAGCATCGCCGATTTTCAGCCTCATGTTACCAGTGGACTGGTCCCTCCCCCTGCAAATCCTCTAGGTATTAGCCAACCTTGTATCAGATTAACCGATGTGGCAGCAGTAGGGCGGTCGGGAAGGCACTTATCCACATTTGAGATGATGGCCCACCACGCATTTAACAGGCCGTTGGAAGGAGATGTGATTTACTGGATCGACCAATGTGTACGTTACTGTGACGAGCTTTTAGTCGAAGCATTGGGAATTGATCCAGAATCAATTACCTACGTAGAGAATCCATGGTCAGGGGGAGGGAACGCCGGGCCAGCACTAGAGGTAATAGTTGGGGGCCTAGAACTCGCCACTCTGGTCTTCATGAACTTGGAGGAGAGGGAGGACGGAGAGATTTCCATCAAGGGCCAAAGATATGCCGAGATGGACCTTCAGATCATCGATACCGGTTATGGACTGGAAAGATTTTGTTGGGCGGCAGCAGGAACTCCGACGATATACGAAGCGATTTACCCGGAGTCTATTGACTGGCTCAAGTCAATATCAGGCTTCGACGATTTCCTAGAATCTCTGCAATTGGAAGTTGAGATCGAAGACCTATTAGGGGAGCTATCAAGACTGGCAGGGATACTGAATATCGATGTTGGAACCGATGTAGACGCACTGTACCTAAAACTCAGTGAGAGGCTCTCTGAAAGGGGAATGGACATCTCAATTAATGACCTCAAGAAAGTTACTGAGCCACTTTCCTCAATTTATGCAATTCCAGATCACATGCATGCAATCTGTAACATGTTAGGGGATGGATTAGTTCCTAGTAACAGCAAAGCTGGTTACTTAGTCAGGATGTTAGTGAGGAGGGTATGTAGGATGAAGGATTCCCTTTCCATTCCTGCAAGTCTTTCCGAGCTGGGACTTCACCATATGGGCACACATCTGGACATGGATAGTTTCGTACAGTCCAAAGAGGGAATCATCGAGATTCTAGAACTAGAGGAGGAAAGATATCATCAGATGCTAAGGAAGGGAATTGCTGCGGTGAATACGGCTCTGAAAGAAGTTCCAAAGGAAGCCAGCCAAATGGACGATGAGATATTATTCCGACTGTCCGAAGAAAGAGGACTCAATCCAGAGATGGTCATCTCAATTGCTAGTGAGCTTGGCTGGGCCAATCTTTCCGTCAGAGTCGGTTTCACTGCCGATATGGCTGCTAGGAATGCTATGATGACTAAAGCTGCTTCAAAGGAAAAGGCCGGAACTGATATTTTTATTGTTGATGGTTTGGAACGGACAAAACTCGATTTCTATGAAGATACCACGGCCACTGAATTCTCCGCCCTAGTCATCGATTGCTTCCCCCTTACTGATGAAATGATGTCGCGAATTACATTTTCCTCTGAGGTAATTTCTGTCCCTACTCATGTAGTAGTTACCGATAGGACTCTATTCTACCCTGAGGGCGGCGGGCAACTTGGTGATCAAGGGGTTCTGGTTCAGGGAGATATCATTTCAAACGTACTCGACACTAAATCCCAACAAGGCGTTGTCCTCCATTTTACAGACGCGCCCCTGGACATAGCTCCAGTCAAGGGACAGTTAGACCACGAAAGGAGGAAGCAACTGATGGATCACCACACCGCCGTTCATATCGTAGGAGGGGCTGCAAGGATAGTATTGGGCCCTCACGTTTGGCAGGCCGGATCAAACAAAGGGGCCAGATATGCCAGACTTGACATCACTCATCACTCAAGATTGAGTAGGGAGGAAATTGAGGTAATAGAAGACAGGGCGAATCAGATATTAGAATCCAATTATAAAATCACCAAAGAGGTATTGGAAAGAGCAGAAGCAGATAAGAAATACGGATTCGACATTTATCAGGGAGGGCCACCTAAGCACGAAGTAATCAGGGTGATCAGTATCGGCGACTTTGATGTTCAGGCATGTGGGGGAACGCATCATGATCAAACCTCCAAAATTGGAGAGTTAAGGATAATCAAGTCCAGTCAGGTACAAGACGGGGTGGAGCGTCTGCAAATCGTGGCAGGGGAGACGTCTAGGGAGAACTCGAGGAGGCAGGAGCGTATTCTTAGCGAAGCTTCGGATATTTTGGGAGTCCAATCTGAAGATCTCCCAAAAGCCGTATCAAGGTTCTTCGAAGAGTGGAAATCACAACAGAAGAAGATCGAATCACTAGAGTCTGAAATCGTTAGACTAAGGACTAGTGGCGGAGGTACAGACTCTGTAGAATTAGATGGGGTGAGGTATGTTGTTATGGAGGTCGAAGGCGATATGAAACAGATGATGACAATGCTTTCTCAACTGACCAGAGATCCGAAGAGGCCAACGCTGGCAATATTGGGCACCAAGGCAGGTGGTGGCAAGATCATCGTCGCATCCACAGAAGGGTCAATCGCTGCAGACAGGCACAATGCCGTTGAGATACTGAATGCCATCTCCGGACATATAGATGGAGGAGGCGGAGGGAGGCCAACAATGGCTCAAGGAGGAGGGACCAATGGAGAAGGAATCCCCAATGCCCTAAAGGAAGCAAAAACCCTTCTCGGATTGTGAGAAAATGGTTGAAAAAATCGATGTTTCAGCTCGCGCCGCTGCAATAGAATACGCCATTAGGGACGTAGTAGTTCCAGCAGTTGAGCTGGAGAAAGAGGGACATGAAATAATCAGACTCAATGTCGGAGACCCTCTAGCATTCGAAGGCCTCCCCACTCCTAGCCATATGATTTCTGCGTACAAGCAAGCTTTGGATAGGCAGGACAACGGATATGGGCCCTCATATGGAATTCCTGAGCTCAGGCAGGCAATAGCTGATTCAGAGTCTAGGAAGGGCTGGGCTTGTACTAGTGATGATGTATATGTCACACATGGAGTCACCGAAGCACTACAGATTTTGTTTGCCGCATTCCTGGAATCAGGAGACAAGGTTCTGGCTCCCGGGCCACACTACCCCCCTTACATGGCATATCCCCAGATGTATGGTGCTGAGACGATCGAATACAGACTAGATCCGAATGATGGCTGGCGCATTGATTTTGATGACATAGAATCTAAGATGGACGACAATGTCAGGCTATTAGTCCTAATTAATCCAAACAATCCAACAGGAAATGTCGCCAGCAAGGAGGAAATAGATGCGCTGATCAAGCTGGCTCAGAAATGGCCGCGATGTACTATAATCGCAGACGAGATATATGACGGACTGGATTTTACCGGAGGATTGGTTTCCGCAGCATCGTGTTCTGAAGATGTACCAGTAATCGTATTGAATGGCGTATCAAAGGTCTATTTCGCTCCCGGATGGAGGATAGGATACATGGCATGGCATGACCCAAATGGAATATTGGATCTAGTCCGTGATGGTGTTGAGAGGCTATTGAGGAGCAGACTCTGCGCATCAACTCCAGCACAATTCGGATATCTTGCCGGCCTACTAGACGAATCTGATTGGCTACAAGGACACCGAGAAAGAATAAAGAAGAGACTCGACCATTGCATCATGAGAATATCGGGAATTGAAGGAATAGAGTGTCAAGAGCCCGGGGGGGCATTCTACTTATTTGTTAGAATTACCAGAACGGATCTGTCATCTGATGATAAGAAGTTCGTCCTCGATCTACTGCATGAAAGACACGTCCTAGTAGTACACGGCTCTGGATTCTCTCCGGAGTATGGCAGTGGTCATTTCAGGATGGTCTGCCTCCCTCCAATAGAAATTCTCGATGAAGCATTCGATAGGATTTCTGATTTCCTAGGGAGATGATTATCTGGGATTCCTAGATCGATTCCGAAAACAGAAAACACTTCACAGCATACTCCGTAATAGATGGAGATCCCAGTCTGATGGCTCCATTTCCGATTCATGGAAATATGGACACGTGGCATGGATGGTTGGGGTCTCATGGTTTAATTCCTTTATCTCAAATATCGAGATGAGACTGAGTCTAAGCTTAGGTAGGAAATTAGCACACGCTGCATCAGAAACAGAAGAATTTTTCCTAATCAATCAAAATCGCAGGAAGCTCGGCTCGAATATAGAAAGGTGGCAAGGCCTCTCAGAGGACAGGAAGTCTAGGGGTCTCGGCGATATAGAGGTAATCAATCAGTCATTTGAGACGGCTAATATTCTTGTGAACCGTTTCTCTTCAGGTCCGATGGAGGCAGGCATATTAGCCAGCTCATGGGAGTTCGCAAAGAAGAAACGGTACAAATTTAGATGGTCAGACTCGGGAGGAGTATTGCTAGTAGATCTCGAACTAGATGACATCACTGTTCCCATTCCCGAGGAAATGACATTTAGTTGGAGCAAGGGCTCTTCCGAAGTCATACCCTCCGATGTGGTTAGATGGGAGGACGTAAGGGAATTGGAACTAGGAGGTTGGGAACTGGATGGAGATAGAAAGGCCATGATACACCGAGATCTTATCCTCAGATTCGAAGAATTCTCAATTCACAATATCCAATCATTGACAGAATCTAGGTCTGAAGACTATAATTGGGAGTTAGCAGAAGGAAAGAGGGCATTGTGGTGGACCGCACTAGCAGACACCTCAAGGCATCTTTTCATGGAGAGCAAAAGACATGTAATGATATCAGAGGCCAAAGATTGGATTTCCGTATCCATCCGGAATCTTTCATCATATGGCCTGGGAATGATTTCAGATCCAGAAATAGATTTGGAAACAGGTGAGCTAAATGCAACCCTGATTGGTACATTTCATCCGGCGATATCAGGGGGAATTATTCTTGGTTGTTGGGAGAGGTCCACTGGTTCCAAAGGCAGGGTTACAGTTAGTTTAGATGATGGAAAATTAAGGGTAAAAATATCTCCAAAAAGGCCATCTCCCATCAGAGTAGATTAATCCTGTTCTGTCAAATGTTATATCCATCCCCAATGTCATAGGTACGGCCCCCAAGGGGGCCGGGGTGTAACAATGGCCATGAATCACAATCAATATGCTGTAACAGCCATCGTAGCGACTCTATGTTTAGCAGGAATTTACACCATAATTGGGGCCGGCTTGTCTACCACCGAATCTGGTGGATTCGAACCAGCTGGTTCCGACGTGGCTGACTTTGAAGCTACTGGAGAAGGCGGTGTTGACACTGACGAAGATGGCATTCCTGATAGGATGGAAATGACTCTCTATGGAACAGATTGGAGGGAGTTTGACACCGATAACGATGGCTTGAATGACGGGTGGGAGATTAGAAATGGCCTCGATCCACTTGATAACGGCGAGCCTGCTGACACTGAGATACCATTCGAGGACACTGAGAATGAAGATGAGACAGGCGAACAAAATGAAACGTTCCCCAATCCGGACAATGGTCCTTATGGGGATCCAGACAGGGATGGCCTGACCAATACTGAAGAGGCCGCTTTGGGCACCAAGCCAATGGACGCAGACTCAGACGATGACGGATTGAATGACAAATGGGAATCAACTCACGTCCATGAGATAATCACCCCAAATGGGGTGCTAAGACTATTGGACCCCCTGAATGCAAACAGGGATTGCTATTTCCTTACTCCTGACGGTTCTGTAAATAGTCAGGGGCCCGATGCTAGGCAGCAGATTATGAACGAACTAAGTGACTCAGACTGGGACTTGGTTGCTAATGCAGACGGTGAGATTTCGTGTGATGCTGCACTGGATTTAGAGCAACCAACTCCAGATGGTCTCAGGAATTTCGTAGAGGAGAGATATGACACTAATCCACTTCAGGAAGATAGCGACGGGGATCTAATCGCAGATAGGCATGAAATTGCATTCGGCGCAATAGAGCTAGGAGTGCACTGTGGAGTTCCCGTTTTCGGTACGATTAGTCTCCAAGCACCATTCCATGAATTCATGGAAGAAGCAGGAGATCTGACCTGGTTTGAGCAAGATATGGATGGCGATGGACGCTTGAATGGACCAAGCGACTGGGATACTGATGGCGATGGGATGCCCGACGGTTTCGAATACTGTTACGGCGATTTACTAGATCCTTCCAATGCCACTGATGCCTACGGGGATCCCGATGACGACGGCCTAAATAATGTCGAAGAGTACGAAGTCGCATACACATGGGGTCCCTCGAATTTTACTGATCCGCAGGAATTTGACACCGATAACGATGGAATGCCAGATGGATGGGAGTACCTTAGTGGGATTCATCCAAACGATGGAAGTAATGCCGATGATGACCCCGATTTTGATGGATACGACTCCGACGGGGATGGAGGAGTCAGGTACTCGGATATGATAGGGGTTTCAACAATACAATCCATCGTTGTGGATATAGGGGACTATGTCCAAGTCAACAAGACGGTTCTATGGGTTAGAACGGTCCAGGACAGCGAGTATGTCAACATTCCAGTTAAGACCCTAACTGCCGGTTGGGTGTACCACATTAACGTGAATGTGGGAGATGAGGTTTCTAGCAGGCTACAGGATCTAATCATTGTTGTTGAGGAGGACGAGAGATTCACCAATCTAGATGAGTTCAATGCCAGAGACAGAGATGGCGACGGGGCAGTGGATGGCAGATCTACCGATCCACTATCGCCAGATACCGATGGGGACGGACTTCTTGATGGAATTGAGGTGAACGGATGGACAATTAGGATAGTCGATCACGGAGTAAGGGATGTAATTGTCAGAAGCGACCCTGGGGCTTATGATACTGACAGAGATGGGCTGTCCGATGCTGTGGAATATTATGAGACATTCACAAATGCCACCGACAAAGATACCGATTCAGACGGCCTAGAGGATTTTACCGAGGCCATTGATGGCTTTATCTGGAATGGTTCAGTCTACTTCACCAACGCGTCAGCTTTCGACTCTGATAATGATGGCCTAGAAGACGGCGAAGAAGTTGTTGATGGGCAGGACCAATACATTACACATGCCAATAATGCCGATAGCGACGCCGATGGATTGGATGATGGAGGAGAGGTACTCTATGTCCCAAGGCCATGGCAATCCCCTACTAATCCACTGAACAATGATACTGATGGGGACTCGCAGCCAGATGGATGGGAGATGCAGGTATTCTCAGTTCAGCAGAACACCAATAGCCACAGCCTTTGGGTAGTTACTGATTGGTGGCTTCCTCCTGGTTGCGACTCTATGATGGAATGTGGACTCGGCCCCGGCGGCTGGATATGGAAGAACTATCTCGATGGCTTCTCATCTTCCGGAGACAGGGATGGCGATGGAAAAATAGACCCTGAGTATTTCTTGTGGGAGCTGAACATTTCTGGATTCTTCATTCCCGATGGCGGCAGGTGGGCTTTGGATCCTTCATATGGCTCGATCCCTGACTCCGTCTTCGATATTGACAATGACACGCTCATGAATTCACAAGAGGCCCCTGACAGATGGGATACCAATCCCGTATCCCATGACACAGATGGGGACAAGCTGCCTGATGGATGGGAAGTCACCTACTCTGAGGAGTCTCTAATGATGGGTTTGGTCGATAACAACACCTTGGACGCCCTTGGCGCAAGAGGGCCGATGGACCCAAGAATGCCAGATTCCGATCTTGATGGAATAGATGATGGACAGGAGGACTTCGACGAGGATGGCCTCAATCGAACAAACCTGATGAATAGGTACTGCCCGGGATGGAATAATCCACAAAACTCAGAGTGCCACATAGACCATATGACTGATGCAGGTAACAGGTTCTACGATGATCTTGAGAACTACACAAACTTTGAGGAGTACCAAAATGGCACTAATCCAGTGAATGCCGATACCGACGGCGATATATGGGAAGATGGCTCAGAGGTTTATCACCAAGATCAGGATGACGATTCGATGTGGGCAGGATGGGAGTATTACTTCGGATTCGACCCCTATGACCCAGCGGACGCTAATGTTGACTCAGATGGTGACGGATTCGTCAATAAATGCGAGAACAAATGGAATACCCATCCTAAGGACCCTACAAGCTTCCCTTCACAGGGCGAGCTCTGCGATATGTTCAACTAAAGCACGCCCATTCGCAAATTGAAGGTGTTGAGGATGTCATCATGGGTATTTCCCACGACTGCCGATGTCGGAATACGAACATTTTCACAATCACTAAAGGGACTTATTGAGGAAACCACAGCTGGAATTCAACATTACCAAATTCTAAAATCAGGTAATCCAGAAAATAACCCTCCTAGGAGTACGGGGACCTGGGCTGTACCAACCGGAGGAGATATGGAGAGGGGATTGGTTAGGTGGCTGGAAGAGGTCCTCTACAGGGGTTATGGAGAGGGGCAGTGGCTAGTAGACTCCTCAATTTCGATCTCCGAAGAGTACGTCACGGGGCATGTCACTTGGGTGGACTCTGATCTAGTGGAGAGAGAAATCGAGGTCAAAGCGATAACTATGCACGAATTGATATTGATGGAGGTTGAAGATGGTGAAGTTGTACTAGGGGAGCACCACGGAGTACCAGATTTCGAAGGCCCGGGTTGGATGTCCCAGGTGATTCTAGATATCTAAGAAAGAGCCTCCAAAAGATACAGAATGCCACTGGATATTATTCCAATCATCACACCATTTCTAATCAATAAAGAGTCGAGATTTTTCAACCAAATCTTACCGACCCTAGCACCTGTAAGTGCCGAAATAACAAGGATCAAAGTCAGCCCATAATGAGAAAATAACTCCTCACTGCGATAGATAAGATAGACAGGTATTCTTGATAGATCAACACACAGTGCTAAGATACTAGCTGTGGCTGCGTATGCCATTTTATCTGGTATTCTCCGAGCTAGAAACATCGCTCTTAGAGCTCCTTGATGCCCAGAAAGGCCGCCCATGAATCCCGAACCAAAACCTCCAACTCTATCGTTTGACTCTGGTATTCTGTATCCTGTCCACTTTTCACTAAGGGTAAGAATTGGAAGAATTATCAAGGCTATGCCGAGAATCCCCAATAGCGGCCTCTGAGGTACCTTACTTTGAAGTAACGCTCCAATTACCGAACCTAGAATTAGCCAAGCTCCATATCTTCTGAAAGCCTCAAAATCGACGTTATCCCACAGTAAAGCAAGCTTCCCTGCATTATGAGCACCATGTACGATAGCAACAACTGCGATCGCCTCATGCGGAGGCATCAATACTAGGACAAGAGGAGTCAGTACCGTCGAAAGTCCGAAACCAGCAGGAACGGTAAGAGCGGCTGCAATGAAGGCCCCGAAGGTGGCCAACACTAGGAACTCATACATGCCCTAGCGATAGTCTCCACATTAAATTCAGTTTCCCAAATAGACTCACTCTTCAACATTGAATCTTTGGTATACTTCATTCGTGGTGCGTGTGACCCTGATGAAAGTAGTACACTTGGGTAGGTCCTTTATCCTCCTAGCCCCAACATAAGAACAAGCCGATCTAACTCCGCCCAATATGGACTGTACAGTCTCATCCAGACTCCCTCTATATGGCACTCTCACTTCCTTTCCTTCAGGGGCACGGTGCTTGGCAACTTCTCCATAATATTCCTGCATGGCTTTTGCAGATGACATCCCGTAGAACGATTTGTACATCTTTCCATTGTCACCTTCAACCAGCTCTCCTCCTGACTCGTCATGCCCTGCTAGCATCCCGCCCAACATCACAAAATCTGCTCCCGCCGCGAAGGCCTTGGCAATGTCTCCCGGAGACGAGCAACCCCCATCAGCCATTACGTGTCCACCAAGTCCATGAGCGGCATCAGCACATTCAGAAATGGCAGAAAGCTGTGGGTATCCAACGCCCGCTACCTTCCTAGTGGTGCAGACTGAACCCGGCCCGATTCCAACCTTGACTATATCAGCGCCAGCTAGTATCAGTGCCTCAGTCATCTCCCTAGTAGCAACATTTCCCGCAGTAATAATCGAATTCGGGAAATTCTTCCTCACATCCTTGATGAATTCCAAGAAGACTTCCCTGTAACCATTAGCAACATCCACACAAATCATCGACAGCCCATTACTTGTGGCCATCTTCTTCTTCAGGAGCTCTAGACTGTCTTCAGTCGATCCACACGTTATGGCCACAAAACCAGGGTCTATCCCCCTCTTCCATGCATCAGAGCACTGTCGAGTGGAGTAGAATTTCTGTAGACAGGTAAGCATCCCATACTTCTGAAGGACCTCGGCAACCCCGAATACCCCTGTAGTATCCATGTTTGCTGCAACTACTGGCACTCCTTCCCAAGTCGTATCTGAATGTCTGAACTTGAACTCTCGTACCAAAGTAACATCGGACCTGGAAATCAGTGTACTACGCTTAGGGCGGATTAATACATCGTCAAAAGTCAGCTTTACATCATGCTCTATACGCATTGGAACCTTACTACTCCAACGAAGGTGAGCTTATGACGATTATCATGAAAGAATCGGGCCAGGATTGTCCCAATAGTGCCATAATTGCCTCTGATCACCGTCCCAAGCTGTGAAGTATAGCTTATCCCCAACGCTAGTAAGCCACCATGGCCAACTACCATTTTCTCCTTGATGGACATCCACTACAATCTCCGTGCCAGACTCAGTGCCATCTGTTCTCCAGAGCTCTTGCCCACTCTCTCCATCGTCAGCACTGAAGTAGAAATGTTCGCCATGTGTAAGGGTGTATTCTCCATGCCAATGTTCGGTACTTCCCCATGATAAACTACTATTCTCGCCCACATTTAGGTCCTTTACCATAACCGTGCCTGCTTCTGTCCCATCAGTCTTCCAGAGTTCGTATCCATGTTCCCCATCTGTGGCACCGAAGTAAACTTCGCCGTTAAGTACCTTCATTGGGCCTGTAGGATTGCTTGAGTTATTCCCTGGATTGATGTCTTTGATCATATATGTTCCTAATTCGGTATTGTCGGTTATCCATAGTTCTCTTCCATTTTCTCCATCATTTGCAGAAAATATCAGTTTATCCCCCAGTTTTGTTAACCAGAGTGGATTGCTAGAATTATTAAATCCTGGTCGAATATCCTTTACCACATTAGTCGTAAATGCATCTCCTAGAGAGAAATGTAATTCCTGCCCGGTTGACCCATCATTAGCTGTGAAGTAGAGTCCTCCAGAGCCCCTTGTCAAATAAAGAGGATCACTTCCAACAGTCCCCGGATTGATATCCTTGACTAGAAATAATCCTCCGCCCAGAGATAGGCCAAACCTGTACAACTCTCTGCCATAGTTCTCAGTATCCCCCGTAAACCATACTTGATTCCCAATTACCAAAATATTCCTTGGAGCCGATCCATCCCAATCTGCGCAGCATTGGCTATTCCCATTATCATCGATCCACGAGCTCGTCTCTGGCTCAATATTTGCAATCATCCTAGTGCCTACTTCAGTACCATCGCTTATCCATAATTCTTCGCCTTGTGGGTATCCCTGCTCCCCATCCAGTCCATCTGCTCTGATAGCAGAGAAAATCACTCTATCCGCATTATTGCCATTGGACTCTATGACTTCAAGATTCGAAACTCCAACATAGTCAAACTCACATCCATCACATCCATAATCCCAATAATTCCATAGGTCCGTAACTATATTGGTGCCATCACTAGTTCCATCACTTACCCATAGGTCTGCAGCAGACCAAGTTGTAAATTGGTTGTAAGCAGTGAAAAATACCAGATTTTTCCCAGCGACCACTTCCACCGGCATGAATATGTTATCCCAAGTCCTGTCAAAATTGGAACTGTAATTTACACAATCCTCAGTTGCCTCGCCTGTGTCTGGGTCTACTGATGGGCTACATTCTTCTCCTCTAATGTCAACTAGGATGTAGCTCCCAGAGAGGGTCCCATCACTTCTCCAAAATTCCCAGCCATGAATTCCATCATCAGCAATGAAGTAAAGCACGCCTCCCATTTCAACAACCCTCTGATGAGCCCAATTATGTTCAGTAGTAGTCTCATTGTATACCATTCCATAATTCCCCGGGCATTCTCCGACTGTGAACTGTATCTCGTCGAATGTAATCATGCCATCGCCCTCAACACCGAGCCCATTCCCGTCATCATATCCAATATTCAAAAGAAATCCTGGGTTATCAAGTGGGCATTCATCAACATAATAATTCAATGAATAAGTTAGGCTTGATAGAGTATTTTGAAGTGTTAATATGGTGTGCTCTAGGTTATCGATGGAAACATCTTTCTGAGCAATCTGTGAGCCTAGATCAATAATTTGATTGTCTAAATCCATTATTTGTTGATCCAATGAGGAGATCTCTGTATGTAGGGAAGATACGTTTTCTTCCGATTCATCCAGCTGAATCGCAATCTCATCACGTATCTGTGCCAACGCATTTCTCTGTCCTTCTAGTTCCGAGATACTCATCTCTAGGCTGGTAACTTCAGACTCAATTGCAGACAGTTCCTCATTCGCTTCAGTCAAGGCACTTTGTAGAGTTGATATCTGGCTCTGAGCGTCATTATTTTCAGATATTGAATCCTCCAATTCAGCTTCTAAATCCTCAATCCTATCCGTATTCCCAGAATCACTACTGGTACATCCGGATAATATTGAACTGAACAACAGTAATGCTATGACTGCGGACCTTAGTCTCATAAAACTCCTTATCGGTACAGATTATTAGAAGTTCCTCTCAATCAACGTCTATATCGACTAATGGCCACATGTGGCTCTCAACCGAGACGTTTTGGTGCTCGTGCCGGGATTTGAACCCGGGTCGTCGCCTCGAGAGGGCGACATGATGGACCGAACTACACCACACGAGCGGTATCATCGCCACTCCCCTTCCATATTTGAAAACANTGGATAAATTGACAATANTTTCACTTTCACTTTCACNTGNACTCCGTTGCCTCAGTTAATATGTGAANGATANTCACTTTGAATCATGAACACATTAGGANAGCAAGATCNGGAAGTAACTTATCGAACTAGAATGGAGCCATACAGGATCGTACCATTGAGTTCTCTAAGAAAGAGGAATATGGAACTCAGATCGAGCCATGAATCACTTGTTTGTGGGGATGGAAGGATGGCTAGCTTGGGTGCATGGAAACCACTCCCAAGGCTGGCCACTCCGGTAGAGATAAGCCCCTCATCATGGAAGGGGCTCAGAACTAGAATGATGGCCCACTCTGATGGCATAGGAGCATCGATATAATGTCTAAGACAACTAGGCTTAGGGAGGAAGTCAAGGTCCTTTTAGAGAAGAAGGGCTCAGCTAATACAGTAGAGATTTTCGATCATCTCAACGAGAGATTTCGATGGGGTGCCACAATGAATCAAGTCGGAAATATTTTGGCCAAGGATACCAGGTTCGATAAAATCGGACACGTCAGAGGGCAATTCAGGGGAAGCACCTACACTGTCTGTGTCTGGGGCCTTAGATCGGGAGAGGCATTAGTATCCTTGTGACATAGGCAACCTCAAGTCATATTGTGCATACAACGGGCCGTGAGTGCCAACAGCGCAGTTTCAGATTGGTCGACCCTGTTTCGCCTAGGGAACAACCTTACAGGAGTCTTCGGAGTTTTCCTAGGGTCGATAGTCGCGGTTGGAGGGATTCCCGAGGATATGATACTCCAAACAACCGTTCTTCATGCATCATCGGTACTATTTTTCATGTGTTCATGGAATGCCCTGAATGATATTTACGATTTTGAAATTGACATTATAAATCGTCCAGACAGGCCACTACCGGACGGACGAATCTCTCTAAAAAATGCAAAAATTGCTACTGCTATAACTATGATTTCATCTATGGCCAGTTTAATTTTTTGCTACTACCTAGTATCCACCTCAGAACTCGACGAAGGACTCAGAATATCTGATTGGTACCCTTCTATTGTTATCTGGGCATTAGCACTAACGCTGCTGATAAATTATGAGTTCCCGTTTGGCCTCAGGCTAAAGGATAAGGGATTGCCCGGTAATATCGCAATTAGCATCTCTGTGGGCTTAGTAGTAGTCTTCGGATCTTCAGCTGCACTTCAACCGTTTAACATGAAAGCATGGTCCCTGTTTTTCGTTGGGATATTCTACAACACATCTAGGGAGATCATAAAGGATGTTGAGGATATGGAGGGTGATTTGGGAAGGAATACATTGGCGATGAGGATAGGGGCGGATAACGCTAGAACTACTGCATGGGTGATGTCCATACTGGCGCTCGCCTCAATTCTGTTGCCATTTGCAACTGGGATTTTTCCACCTCTGCATGTCGTGTTGGTAATTCCTGCCGTAATGACGTTGATGATGGTCAAGGGAAAAATCATTTTGGGCGAGGATAAAGCAGCATCTAGTATGCTGAAGAAATCAATGCTTCTGTGCCTCGCTGCCTTACTTACAAGCTCTGTCCTCTAGTAAAGCTCGTTATATGTGTGCCAAGCCGCCTCATTACACATCCTAGTCAGCAGGGACATCTGGGCCCACATTCTATTTTCAGCTTGATCAAATACAACGCTATTCTTAGAGTCGATAACACCGTCAGTTACCTCTTCGCCCCTATGAGCCGGGAGACAATGCATGAATAGGTAATCCGGATCAGCATAGGAAACGAGTTCTTCATTCACCTGAAAACCATTGAAAGATTCCAGTTTACCTTTCATTCCTTCCTCTCCCATTGACACAAAAACATCAGTATAGACTACCCCAGCTCCACTAACAGCTTCTATTGGATCATTGGTTGAAGTAATGCTGGATCCTCTGTCACTGGCAATGTTGACAGCTCTGGAAACTACGTCTGGATCTGGCTCAAAACCAGCTGGAGTTGCATATTTTATGTCTATTCCGAGAGATGCGCATGCTAGCATTAAATCGTGTAAAACGTTATTTCCATCGCCAACCCAAGATACATGCCCATTAACCGATTTTTCATTTTCTTTGATTGTCATTAGGTCTGCAGCAGCTTGACAGGGATGATGCATATCGGATAACGCATTGATTACTGGGACCGTAGCATGCTTAGCCAACTCTTCCACATCCGAATGTCCAAAGCATCTGTAAGTTATCCCGTCCATGAATCTTGAAAGAACTGCTGCAGTGTCTGCAATTGACTCACTTTTTCCTAATTGGATATCATTTGCAAGAAGGGTTAGGGGTTGGCCTCCAAGTTTGCTGACGCCAACTTCGAATGATACCCTGGTTCTAGTGGATGGCTTCTCGTAAATTGAGCCTATTGACATTCCATCCAATGGTTTGAAGCTGTCTGCAAAGCCGTCGTCATTCTTCATTCTTATTGCCCAGTCAATCAATTGGGACAATTCTCCCTCAAAGTCATCTATGGATAGAAGGTCTATCTTGTCTTCAGTTTCTTTCATGTTCAATATCTCCAGCAAAACCGTCACGAGTGTCAGCCATACCTCCGTAGACACTCTGTACGAATGTAAGTACATCAGCTAAACCATCCTCATTTTCGCTTGAAAGTGGAATTAGGCCTGGTTGAATGGAGGCATGCTGCATCATCCTGAGCTGTCCAATAGCGAATTCAGCTCTCTGGCTGCCGGATCCATGGGACATGGATTGATTCGAAGACTCCTCGTAAAGTGCCGCTTCCAACGCACCGAGATTATCTCCCCACTCTACTATTCTCTCCAACGTCTCAGGCTCTAATAGATCAGACTTGGATAGGAAGTTGGCAGTAGGTAGGCCTAGTCTAAAATGTACTATTGAAGAAAGAAGCATCTGTGATACGAAACCACTAGGAGTTTGAGAAAGCATTGGATCAAAAAGGAAGGCAAGGCAGGCCCTTCCCCTTCCTAAGACCTCAACCAGGTGGCTAGAAGCCTCTCTGAATGCAAACAATTCAACTTGCCCCGGGGTATCAATAATCATTATGTCTCCAGAAAGCCCATCTAAATCCTCATGGATATCAATGGCTCGAGATGCAACTAAATCAGCGGCTAATATCTGTGCACCATTGGGCCCCAAATCATACTCATCCATTACTTCCGATAAAGAAATCAAATCTCTAACGTCAAATTCAGGGTCATAATGAACCCTTTCGGCTCCCGGGTCAAGATTAATTGCCAAGGTTTCCACTTCTAGAAATCTTGACCACCTCTGAAACGAAGTTACAAGGGTGCTCTTTCCTGCACCTGCGGTCCCTACAACAAAAAGTACTGGCGGAGATGTGCCATCCATGTGCTTACGATACTGTTCAGACTAATAGTCTTCAAGGATTGATGTCCCATTCAAAGATTGTGACAAGCAACCGTTATACAGAGCCATGTTCTCTCTATGTTCAGACAGGTGGCGCCGACCATGACCGATCAACCCCCTCCCCCGCCTCCCGGCATCCACATCCCTCCGCCTCCCCCGCCTCCCGGATTCGGCCAGGAAGATGAAGATTCAATGGAAGATAAATCAGTATCCAAAGGGGAAATC
>PBZE01000007.1 GCA_002730095.1 Methanobacteriota archaeon
AGTCCGCGTCCATTGTGACAATTATTTCACCAGGTGCCATAGAGAAACCAGTCTTGTAAGCCCTCCCATATCCCTTCCTAGGCTCTAGGTATACGGCGGCTCCCTCCTCCTCTGCAAGCTCCCTAGTTCTGTCCGTCGAGTTACCATCCACGATCAAAAAGTCGAGCTTGTCACACCATCCGTCACTCGGCACAGACCTAATGGTGTCAACTATCGCTTCCTCCTCGTTCCTCGTGGGGATGACTACGGTCACATGCACTGGCAGTGGGCTGGGCATGAATCAGCCACCGCCTAATACGTTTTGAATAATGCGAAGGCCTGACTTGCGGTAGTTCTCTTGAAATGCTGATACTGAATCGGAGATTTGAGCTGCCATGCACATTGCAATGCTTTCTGCTGAATTTCCACCTAGATGGGGAGGCATGGGCTCGACCGTTTTCCACCTATCTGCCGCACTGGTCAATAGGGGCCATAGGGTCACTGTAATCACTAGATCAGGAGCGGGAAAACCCCCTCGCCAGGAAGGTGTCAGCGTGATAGAAGTAGGATGGGCCAGAATCCCAATGGAGTTCACTCGTTCTTATGGGAGAAGGGCAATTGCAGAGCTAGAGAGGCTGAATGAGAGGGATAGCGTTGATGTGGTCCACCTTCATTGCCCTATGATATCGTGGTCAGCTTCTCAGTTCGGCCACTGTGTCGAAAGAATAGCTCCAGTGGTGTCATCTCTCCATGGGTCATGGCTAGGTGAACGGGACGGGTTGATTGAAGCGAGCCGAGCCAAAGAAGCGGCAGTCTGGGCCAATGTGAATGATATAGCAATCAGGTTCACTGCAGGCAGATATGCCAAATTCGAGAATTATGCTATAAATCACTCAATGATATGCGTGGCGAATTCGAATGCTACGAAAGAGGACTTCGAATCTAGATACAGTCCACCATCCGATTGGAGGTGCGAAGTGACCCACTGGGGAGTAGATGCAGAGATGTTCAGGCCTTTGGACAGAGGCAATACAGAAGAGTGCAGGCTTGCAGACGAAATTAGAACTAGGTTTGGATCAGGAAGCCCAGATTCAAAGCTTATCTTGGCAGTAGGTAGGCTAGCTGCAAGGAAGGGTTACAGCACCCTGATAAGGGGATTTTCAGCTCTTAACAGTTCGATGCCAAACTCCAATCTTGTAATAGTTGGAAGGGGCCACCTCAAGAGAAGACTCATGAATTTGGCCAAGAGTCTCGGAGTTGGCGAGAAGGTCAGGATAGAGTCCAGTATGTCTTTCACGGAGTTAGCACATCTATACCGATCCTCGGATTTGGTCGTCTATCCGTCGTTCTACGAAGGACAGGGCCTAATACCGCTGGAAGCTATGTCCTCTGGAATTCCAGTTGTGACAGTTGATCATGGCCCACTCCCCGAGATGGTCGATAACACAGTAGGGGCTCTTTTCACAATGGGGGATACCGACTCAATGGTATCTGCAATGAAGGACGCATTGACCGAAGACTCGTCACACAAGGGTTCCCAAGGCAGAGACAGGGTTCTCGAGAGATTCACTTATTCAGGCAATGCCGAATCTTTCGAGAATATCTATCTCGAGGCCATTCAAATGGCAGATTAGGCGAACCATTGATGCGACATGACTATTTCGCGATACTGATAGTCATGCCGAAAAGCAACAGCCTAGCGAAGGTCGACTCCGGAACTCTGGCAAATATCTCGATAGTGTTATTCGTGAGTGTCCTTGCTATTATTCATCTGAAAGCAGTGATCCAACCGCTGGTCGTTGCCACTCTAATTTTCTTCTTGATTAGGCCCCCTGCACAGTGGTTGGAGGAGAGGATTGGGGGACATCCTCTAATCGCGTACGGAGTACTGGTTGCTGCAGTGATGGGATTCCTACTATTCGCATCTAATTCAATGTATGAAGCCATGCAGAGCTTCACCAACGAAGCTCCCGAGCTGCAGAAATCTCTAGAGGAGAAAGTCGCATGGCTCGAGGAATTGTCCATCTTCGGTTACCATCCCAATACCGCAGCTCTCACAGATTTGATCACTATCGACACTGTGAACAAATACGCTGCGGGATTCGTCGGGACATTGGCAGGATTCACAACTTCACTTGTGACGGTTCTGATATTCCTACTGTTCATTATTCTGGAGGCAGAGACACTTCCCAAGAGAATCAGAGCGGCTTACCCTGATGACGTCGATAGGGTGATGTCAGTCGCCGCTGATTCAGGAGACGGAATCAATACCTACGTCGTGACTAGGGCTTCAGTGGCATTCGGTCAAGCAGTCGTCGCTGCTGTGGTGCTTTCTTACATGGACATACCTTTCGTCTTCCTGTGGGTTTCGATTACGTTCTTGATGGACTTCATACCCTATGTCGGCGCCCTACTCTCAATTATCCCGCCAATTCTCCTAGGACTAATCGTCCTTCCCCAGGGATCTGCTCTGGTTCTAATCGCCTTGTTGGTCGCCAACCAGCAGGTATGGGGGGGTATAATCGAGCCCCAATTAGCCGGACAGAGGTTGGACATGTCACCCATAGTCCTACTGTTACTAGTCGCCTTCTGGGGCTGGGCTTGGGGCATAATGGGAATGGTCCTCGGAGTTCCATTGGCAGTCATAATGAAGATCGGCCTGGAAAGTGACCCAAGGACCAGACCGATTGCAATCATGTTGTCTAGGGACCCTGAGTCTAAGCAATCATGACCGTTCTGTGTACACCGCGGCAATGCCGTCAGAGGTTACTGAAACAGAATCGCCTAGGCCTTCATTGCTGAGGCCCTTGGTTGACATTGAGAGTTGCCGACCCCTTAACTCCCATTTTCCACCTATGACGTCCATAACCTTGCATGGCGTCAATGCAAAGACGGAAAATTTCTGACCCCTATGTATGACCTCATTGAATCCTCCATTCGAGGGACTCACTAAATGCATGACTCCGGACTCGTAATGCAATCTGATTTTCATTCCTACCGGGGCTTCATTTAGTGCCGCGAAGGCGCCAAATACATGCCCATAGTCGCCCCCCTCGACTCCAACGACATCAACCTCATGGACTCCCAGCGAATTAACATAAGAAATTGATTTCGATAGGTCGCTCTTATTTTGGTCTTCAAGAAAAACAACTTTCCCCTCCCAATTTGAAAGCACCACTGAATCCATGTCTCCTATGGCCTTGGAGACTTCGTAGCCCATTTCTGAGGCCTTATCGGCGCCGCCATCAATTCCAAAGATGAGTGATACAGAGTTAGCTAGATCGCTAATCAGAGATTCACTAGGCAACGGCCCATTACACCAAAGTATCGCCCTCATCCAATCACCGCTTTCTTGCAGTTACCTTTCCTTCCAATACCAAGTCAACATCCTCAAGCTCCACAGTAGGCTTCATCATCACTCCCCTTATCTGGTAACCTACTCTGGAAGTTCCCCCCAGTGAGGAGTTATCGCCTATTGCGATGTATGAGGACCCTCGAACTACTTGATCCTCAAGTTGGCTCCCAGATAGTCGAGATCTTGGGTTCATCCCAAAGCCAAACTCAGCAAAGGTCCCAACTCGATCAATCTGGGATATCTTCACTGATGACCTCACCTCATCCATCTTAGAAATCAAGTCCTCAGCGCTAGCACCGCCCGAGATATTGATTACATTGCCATCTTCAACCAAAATTGTCACTGGCTCATCCACCATTTCGCCATCTAGAGAGCCATCAATCACAATTTTCCCGTTGGCAGTACCCTCCCTAGGAAGTACGAACACCTTCCCCGTTGGAAGATTGGTAATTTGCCCGGGCCGATTACATATCCCATTATCCTCGAGTATCCACCTTGCTCCTGTAGTAAATGTCAGATCTGTCCCCGAAGATGACTTCACCCTCACCAAAGTCCTCTTCCTCAATAGGGCGTTAAGTCCAGAGATTTCCTTTTTCATCGCCCCATAATCAGCTGTCATCCCTCCCTTAGATAGGATCTCTGAAGTTATTCCGGGCATAGAAGCAATTCTTGCATTCTCCCTAGATGCATTCCTCCTGGCCCTAGTATGAGTCAAGGAACTCTTGGTAGCGATCAAGACAACGTCCTGCTGCCTCATTAATTCAGCAACAGGATCCGGGGGCTCTGCCCCTTTCTTGTGTGAGGGGGGCATCATCATCAAAAGTACCCTATCCGTTACTTCAGCCGCAGCTTCATACAGTGACTGCCCGACTTCTGAGCAATATGGGTCGGTCACAACTAAGACGTGTTCGGACGGCCTAATCTGCATACAAGTCCTAACAACAGATCTCGAGGAAGTCAACATCGCCTCAACCAATTCATCTGAATCAGCGATATCCGACTTGCTCTCCTCCGCCATCTGTACCATGCCTCGGAGTGGGTCGTTATTCAAGGACACTCCGAATGTCAAATCAATTCACCAAGTTAGTCATAGAGGGGCACGCCCTGCGAATAGTGATGCATGGAGCGGCTTCCGTTCGATTGATCAGCTTAATGGCAGTCATTGCGATTATTTCCGGACTCATCATTTCAGATGACGATGGACTGAACTCAAGCGTGGAGAGGCAGGACGATCTTCAATCTGCATTTACAGCCGAGGAGACCGACTCTGGTCACTCGGAATCAGAAATGGACATGGAACAGCCAAAGGAAGAAAACTCAGAGGATAGCAATAGCGAGCTTCCAAATGGTCTGATAATGAGTGGTGCAGGTACGTTGGGTTCGATACTTCTCGGGTCCGTCTTACTAGAGTTTGTTAGGGTGACAGTTCTGATGGCTCTATTCACGCCATTACTGGCGAGTATTAGGAGCAACAGGGAAGACCTCCTGACGAGAGGGAGGATAATGGGGTATCTTGAAGCCAATGCGGGAATTCATTTCTCTGCATTGAGAGACGCATTAGGGCTGGCAAATGGAGTCACAGCCTACCATTTACAAGTTCTGGAATCAAGAGGCGAGGTCTACTCATGGAGGGATGGTAAACTGAGACGCTACGCTCCTTCGGGAATTCCAGAAGCCGAGATGGGGCGAATAAAGAATCCCATAATCGGAACCAGACTAGCCATACTAGAGGTATTGGCAGACTCTGGAATGCTCGGAGTCTCTGGCTCTGAGATAAGAAAGAAAACTATGATCTCAAGACAACTATTGAGTCATCACATATCAGAATTGAGAAAATCAGATATTGTAGAGCCAGCATCCGAAAGGAAGCGGCCAAATTGGAAACTCTCTTCCAAGGGAAAAGAGACGTTAGAGGCATCCAGGAAGCTTTCTATTTCCGAGTCGCTAGCTTGACTATGGTGAACTAATGGCCCCAATGGAGGACTTTGTTCAGTCCTGTTCAAGTACTATGTCTGACTGCCGAGGGACAATGGCACTAGGAACAGTAAAGTGGTTTAACTTCACGAAAGGGTATGGATTTATCGAGCAGGAAGAGGGTGACGATTTATTCGTACACAAGTCCCAAGTCGAGGGACAAATCAGAGAGGGCGACTCCGTGGAGTTCGAGGTTGGCGAGGGCCCAAAGGGACCTAACGCAATCAACGTCAAGAAGATTGAGTAGTAAAAATCAACTACAGCTTAGTAGTGCTACGTTTTTAGATGAAGCATGAATGATGCATCAGTCCAAGCCCATTAAGTCTGAGATTCTGATGTAATCTAATCATGGACCAGAACTTGGATCTACAGATCGCCGCCCTGATCTTTCTAGGCGGCACGCAGAACCTCGTCTCCGGTAGTGATCACGGAGGCGTTGAAACGATGAGTGACGACGAGGAGGTAGAAGCCGAACCGGGAAACACTATGAAACACAGTCTACAGCTCCCCGAGAATTTTTTTCTCTTCCGAGATTTCACAGGACTCAACACTCCAGTTTAATTACTCAATGGCTAGACGATAATCATGGCCAAGAATGGCGTCCTTATGATGAATATAGGGACCCCAGATGAACCATCCGTCGACTCTGTAAGGGAGTATCTGAGAGAGTTCCTACTTGATCCAGACGTAATTGACATACCAGCCCCTCTGAGGCATCTACTTGTAAGGGGAATAATACTCAGAACAAGGCCAAGAAAGATAGCTCCTAACTATAGCAGTATTTGGATGGAGGAAGGATCCCCTCTGAGAGTCTACACTCAGAGAATGGCATCATCACTGGAAGAGAACATAGCGATCCCGTGTGAAGTGGGGATGAGGTATGGCAATCCGAGTATTGAACAAGCCCTCCAAAATCTAAGAAAGCGTGGTGTAGAAAGGGTACTGCTGGCCCCACTGTTCCCCCATCATGCGCAAGCTACTACAGAATCATCACTCAAACATGCATACAAACAATTACAGAAAATGGAATGGTATCCTGAAACATTAGAACTGGGGCATTTTGAGGACGACCCATCATTCATCACTCCATTGAAGAACTCAATCAGGCCACATATCGACGAAGGAACGCATCTCCTTTTTTCATATCACGGACTTCCTCTTTCACACATCTACAGGGCAGATAAATCTGGTTCCCACTGCCAAAAGGTAGGGGAATGCTGCAGCATCCCTACCGAGGCTAACTCCTCATGCTATGCACACCACTGTACCATGACAACGTTGGCTGTCGTCAAAGCTCTTGGTTTGAGTGATAAAAGCTGGTCCCAAAGCTATCAAAGCAGGATCGGCCCAGTAAAATGGCTCAGGCCATCAACAAAGGAGAAGGTGGACCAACTTGCCCACCAGGGAATCAAAAATTTGGTCATTGTCTCTCCCGCATTCCTAGCAGATGGTTTGGAAACTCTCGAGGAGTTAGATATGGAGATCAGGGAGCAGTTCATGGAAGCAGGAGGAGAAGAAATGCATCTCGTAAGCTGTCTTAATGACAATCCAGATTGGATTGACGGATTGGCAGATCTTGTTAGATCAGCACTAAATGTTTGAACCACTCTAAAGATTAGGAATCCTTAGGATAAATATCGTTCCAATAATTCCAAGAGCAATAGTTGCATATCGAGAGATATCAGGGGCACTATCTGGGATTCCAATCAATACAGCGAAAGTAATGAAAATCCACATAGTGCCTAGAATCATGGGTTTACTTTTCTTTGGGATCCCGTTTCCTTCTCTATAATTCTTGACATGTTGGCCAAACATTCTGTTGTTTATCACCCAGTCATAGAAACGCTGACTAGATTTCGCGAAACATGCCGCTGCGAGAATCATCAAAGGAGTTGTTGGAAGGCCCGGAATTACGATTCCTACTATTCCGATCGCAGCAAACAGGAACCCCAAAGCTAGCCACAAGAGCCGACTTAATCCCGATCTATTAACATCGACCACATGTATGTCATCGTTAGACATAACTAACCCTGTTCAGGAACACTAATCTATTTTTTCAAGTGTCATTCAGGAACCTTTGTCCAATCAATGTACCATTTTGTTGATATGTGGAATCGCGTTGCGAGTAGCATGAATACGAAGAAGTACACTGCATTTATCGTTCTCACGATGATGCTCAACGCAGGATGTCTGTCTGCAATCGATGATGTAGTCGATGGTGCGCTAGATGATACATTCGAGTACGTAGATGGAGAATACCCAATGCTAATGCTCTCGGAGAGATATAGGGGAGAACCGGGCTTGCAGAACTACGATCAGTGCATCGATCTTCTGGAGGATCTAAGAAATGCAGCATACGATGAGATGCTGGTGAACCTCGACCAACAGGCATACTGGCACTGGTCTGATGGGCCAATGTGGGCTTTCAGAGATGATGTTGCTATGGCCGATGGCGCAGTTGCTGAATCATCTGGCACCTCTGCTAGCGGATCTTCGGACTTTGGCGGCCAAAGCCGAGAGGGTGAATTCTCTGGAACGAACAACCAAGAGGCGGGCGTCGATGAGGCGGACTTCTTGAAGACTGATGGATACAACATATACATGCTTAATGGAGATAAGCTTGTTATCATGGGCGTTCCAGAATTCGGGGAGATAACACTGGAGTCCAACATCACACTCGAGGGCAGTCCCTTGCAGATGATGCTTGAGGGAGACAGACTCGTAATTGCTTCGATGATATATACATGGAGTCTTCCAACTAATCACCCTCTACGTGACCTGGTAATTGACGAGGTTCCATGGGGCCTGCAAGCTAGTGCAAACAGCTTAGTGAAGTACACGGTGGTGGATATCTCAGACAAGACCTCGCCAACTGTGGACAGGGAATTGTACTTGGAAGGAAACTATCACACATCCAGATTAGTCGATGGGACGGTTAGATCAGTAACTCATCTTTGGTCCAACCTCAATGGGATAAGGAACTGGGTTGAACTACCAGATAACTATTGGTCTGAGGAGGGAGAAACCAAGATGCAGATTTGGAATCAGAGCGTCATCGAGACCATTCACTACAATAATGAAATAATCTCAACCCTGACACTGGAAGACTTCGCCCCACAGATGTATGAGTCGATGGAATCTGGGATGTTCGTTTATCCGGTTAGCACACAGGAATGCTCAGAATTCTCAGCAAGCGAGGGGAGTGCTGGAAGGGGATTCACTAGCATCATGACNCTCGATCTCTTCGGCGATGACGTGGAAATGGAGGTTGACCANATTACCTCCTCGTGGGCGCACGTTTACTCGTCNCAGGACATGCTCGTCCTCGCGGAGCCAGCCAACGATTGGTGGTGGTTCTGGAGGAACACAGNTTGGGATGATGCTACCAATATACACTCATTCGACATAAGCGAACCGGGGTCAACTCAATACATTGGCTCAGGGAGGGTCAATGGAACCGTTCAGGACCAATTCTCAATTTCAGAATTCGAGGGCTCGATCAGAATCGCTTCAACCTCCGATGCATGGGCAAGATGGTGGTTAATGGAAGAGGTCGATGATAATGGAGAACCAGTTTGGAACGGTCCCAAAAATCAGGTCTCAGTCCTACAGCCCGACGAAGCGGGAAATCTCGAGGAAGTAGGATTCATCGGAGATATTGCAGAGGGAGAGAGGATTTGGAGCTCTAGATTTGTAGGGGACAGGGGGTACTTGGTAACATTCGAGAACATAGACCCACTATGGGTAATCGATCTTTCAGATCCCACCGATCCCATTATCCTTGGAGAGTTGGAAGTTCCGGGAGTCTCCACATACATCCATCCAGTGAATGAGAATACACTACTCACCATCGGAATCGGGCCGGGTGAAGACGGGCTGGGATTGGATTGGTCATCTACGCAGATATCTCTCTTTGATGTCAGCGATCCGAACAACCCAACATTAGCTGACTCACTGCCAATCTCGCCGGTGCAAGCCGATGAAGACTGTGAGGATGTCAGAGCATGCGGTTGGTCATGGTCGTGGTCGGAAGCCACATTCGAGCACAAGGCTTTCACTTACTGGGCACCTGATGACATACTGGCTGTTCCTCTCTCCACCTACAGATACATTTACGATCAGACGGATGGATACGGCGGCTACGAATATGTTTCAATGCTAAAACTAGTGAATGTCGATATAGACAATTTGAGCCTATCCGAGCACGGAGAAGTTGACCACTCGTCATTCTACAACAACAATGACTCTGACACTTACTGGTGGTATTCATACTCAACAGACATCCGTCGTTCGATATTTATGGGAGACTACTTGTATGCCTTTTCGGCACTGGGAGTCACTATTCACAGTACATCTGACCTGAATCCAATTCAGGAATTGCACATCCCCGGACACGAATCTCCTAAGTATCACCAAGAGGAGGTAGAGTCCGAGGAGAATGAGTCCTCGGACGATGACGAAACGCATCCGTGCAATGATGCCGAAGCAGAGAATTGCCAGGACTAGGGAACGCTTTCGAACCTGAGTACGCTTCCAACCGAACCTGGTCTGGCCAGTGATATTCCACGTAGGGATCCGCCAATCTCTCTCTTGTGGACTACTCTTCCATCTACAATGGTATAGATTGGCCAGCCTGTCAGTTCCTTGCCCGCGAAAGGTGTCCACCCAACTCTGGTCCAAGTATCTGTGTCATGTACAGTTCTTCGGTTTTCCAAATCTACGAGAGCCAAATCGCCGTCATATCCCTCTATTAGCGATCCCTTGTTCTTGATGCCGTATACTCTCGCCGGACCAGCACACATCCAATTTACTACATCAGAGACGCTGCATTTACCATTCATGGCATGAGTCAACATCATTGGTAGTGAGGTTTCGACACCGGGCATTCCTGCTGGGGCGTTCGGATAACCCATTGATTTCGATTCTAATGTGTGTGGAGCATGATCAGTCACTACACAGTCAATCGTCCCGTCTTTGAGGCGTCTCCAGAGAGAATCCCGATCCTCGGTGTATCTAATTGGAGGATTCATCAGCGCTCGAACTCCGAGCTCTTCGACATCGTCTTGGTCGAAGGTGAGATGTTGCGTACAGACCTCGGTAGTAATCAAGTCACCCTTATTCAAAGATAGCCAATCTGCTTCAGCGCCGCTGGTGAGGTGAACAATGTGCAGTCTGTGATCATGATCTTTAGCCAGTGCAGAAGCTCTCTTGGTGGCGATAAGAGCACACTCCACATCCCTACACTCTGCATGTGCTGCAATATCTTCCCGATGACTGAATTTAGGAATTCTGGATCGTAACCTATTTTCATCCTCTGCATGAGTAGCAATGACTCCTCCAGTATTCGCAAAGATATCCTCAAGATGCCTCTGCTCATGTACAAGCAAATCACCAGTACTACTGCCCATGAAAATCTTGATTCCACATACACCATCCATTCCCTCGACATTACGCATCTCCTGAACATTTGTAGCTGTGGCTCCAATGAAGAACCCATGATTAGTAACAGTTTTTTTTGCAGCCAGTTGAATCTTGAATTCTAACTCTGCACGACTAGTAGCATTGGGAATAGTATTGGGCATATCGAGAAAGGAAGTAATCCCCCCTGCAGCAGCCGCCCGACTACCACTTTCCAAATCCTCCTTCTCAGGGTTACCAGGATCTCTGAAATGTACATGAGGGTCAATTGCCCCTGGTATCAAGTAAAGGCCAGAGGCCTCAATCACCAACTCTCCAAGGTGCGGTTCCAACCCACCGTTAGGAGCAATACTTCTGATGATTCCAGCGGTGACTCTGAGGTCTCCCTCAACAATACCATCAGGGAGAACCATAATCGCATTCTGGATTAGAAGGTCCCCGCCCATGGTATCACTGACCCATGGCGGGGATTCTAGCTCATCACCATTGCCATAGTACGAAGTCAGAAATATGAGGTTGTGTTCATATATGCCCATTGCGCCGGAATGACAACGGGTTGGAGTAGTCAGGTTATCTCGTCGGGCTCATAACCCGGAGATCGGTGGTTCAAATCCACCACCCGTTACCAAAACTAAATCTAAACTGAAAGTGAAAAAACGTGACACTGAAAGTATATTACATCAAATAATCACTTTCAAATAGCAAATGCACCCCATCGTTTATTCATATACCTCCGTGTACCGGTAGAGTCTGTACAAGGTGAGGAAATGGACGAAAAGACAGCTAGCGAGAAAGTCGAAGAAGAGGAAGTAGTGATTGACGTGGACGAGCCACAAGCAACAATAGAAGATTTGCCCGGTGTAGGTCCAGCCACTGCTGAGAAGCTTAGGGATGCCGGATTTGACGATCTTCTTGCTATTGCTGTCATGAGCCCCTCTGAACTAGGCGAGCAAGCCGAACTAGGGGAGGCTGTATCCGCCAAGATCATTGCAGGTGCTAAGAAACTAGCCAATATTGGAGGATTCATTAGTGGTGTTGCATTACTAGACAAGCGAAGTAAGGTGATGAAGCTAACTTCCTCCACGAGTGCGTTAGATGAGCTACTCGGAGGAGGTTTCGAGACTCAGTCAATCGTCGAGGTATACGGTGAGTTCGGAAGCGGCAAAACCCAAGTTGGACACCAACTAGCTGTAAATTGCATACTGCCTACAGAGCAAGGAGGATTTGGCGGAGAGGTTTTCTATATCGATACGGAAGATACATTCAGGCCAGAAAGAATTACGCAAATGGCTGAGGGCATGGGATTAGATCCCTCTGAAGTTTTGGAGAGGATTCACGTCGCTCGAGCTTACAACTCAGCACATCAGATGCTTTTGGTCGATGAAATTCAGAGGATGGGCAGAAGCATCGATGTAAGACTGATAATTGTAGATTCTCTAACCAGCCACTTCAGAGCGGAATTCCTCGGCCGAGGAATGCTCGCTGCCAGGCAACAGAAGCTCAATAGACACCTAAAAGACCTCAAAAAGCTAGCTGATGTAAACAACGCTCTGGTCCTAGTCACTAACCAAGTACACTCCAAACCCGATGCAATGTGGGGTGATCCAACAAAGCCAATTGGTGGACATATTGTCGGCCACGCAAGCACATTCCGCCTGTACCTTAGGAAATCCAAGGGGGGCCGTCGAATTGCTCGCCTAGTTGACAGTCCTAACCTGCCAGATGGGGAGGCGGTCTTCAACGTGACAAGCGAGGGTCTGCGGGACTGATCACCCGCGGACCCCGTGTCCGACTAATCAAGCTCGGCCATTGCTACTCTGACTTCTTTGATTAGTGAGCTTAGGTGCTCCTCTCCAAATCCAAGCTCAATATCAGCGGCCGAGAATAGTTCTGGCAGAGTCTTCGTATTCCCTAGAGTCATACCATTTGAGTAATCTGAAAGGGCCTTACCTGGATCTTTTCTCTGTGTCCTCCATAATTGAAGGGCACCTAACTGGGCTATTCCATATTCTACATAATAGAATGGAACCCCAAAAAGATGACCTTGCTGCTGCCATGATGTATCTCTATGAATTTTGTAATCCCCCCAATCCATATTAGATCCGAATCTATCTCTGATGGCGTTCCAAGCGAACTTCCTCTCCTCTCTTGTGTGTTCTGGATTGGAATATATCCAATGTTGGAATGAGTCTATGGTTGCAATCCACGGGAGGAGGAAAATAACACCTTCAAGGTGCCCTAATCTCGCCCTATTGACCTCCTCAGGACCGTAGAATTCACCCCATTGCTCCTGAGTCATCAGTTCCATTGACATTGAAGCTACTTCAGCGAACTCTATCGGATAGCTCCTCTCTCCAATCAGCTCAAGATGTCCACAGTACATCGAATGGAATGCATGACCGGCTTCGTGAATCATTGTTTCTAAATCACCTTGTAGGCCAGCTGCATTCATGAATATGAATGGCACCCTGCTCTTCTGTAAGTAGTACTGGTACCCCCCGGGGGCCTTACCCTTTCTTGTATCCAGATCTAGAGTATCCATCTCCACTAGCATGTCGAACTTTTCGCCTAAATCGAGCGACATCTTATGGAATAATATCGACAGCTTGTCGACCATCTCCTTTACGTCAGAGAATGGTTTCAAAGGGGCCCTACCTTCCAGATCAGGCCCGACCCCCGTCTTCTCATTCACATCCCAAGGCCTTAGGCCCCCTAGGCCGAGAGACTCTTCCCTCCTTGAGTTTATTTCCCTCATTAGGGGTACGCACACAGACTCTATCGCATCATGGAATTCCAAACAATCCTCCTTAGTGTAGTCGAATCGTTCCATCGCGCGGAACATATAATCAGTATATGTGTCAAAACCTGCGTTTAATGCTATTTTATTCCTTATCGCAATCAATTCGTCAAAAATCTCCGACAGTCTCTCTTCGTCTTCAATTCTACGATCTGCAACTGCTTTCCATGCCCCCTCTCTGACCGCTCTGTCATTGGACTCAAGAAATGCCCTCATTTCGGGAATCGTATATTCTTCACCATTGTATTCTACGCTCATTGCACCATTTATTGCCTGCGCTTCTGTGACCAGTTTTGTCTGCTCAACACTCAATGGAATGTTTTCCTTCCTGAAGATTTCAATATCATTTTCCATAGATCTAATCATCAAATCATATCTTTCAGGCATGTCTTTTATTGCTACATGCCCCACAATTCTTCGATTGAGCGAGTCCGAGAACTCAGAAAGCTTCGGTCTTACGTTCTCGACGAAATCTAGGAAAGAACTCTTCTTTTCTTCACTCTCTGTATCACAGGTCATTCCTATGTAGAGTAATGCCCCCTTTTCTGAGATATGTTCGGATAGTTCAGAAGCATCTCTGATAATACCCTCGATACATTTGGAACAAGAAATCTTCCTGTTTAGAAGCTCCTCAGTGTAAGTCTCTATTTCTTTCCAGCTACCAGGGTCAAAGCCATCATTGACGTATGAACCAGTATTCTCTGTAACTCTTTCATTGGCCATATAATGCCCACCGGGCAGATGGATATTATTCTGACTATGTCTAAATTAGAAATCACTCATTGATGCGTGAAGTATGAAAGCTTGTTCTAACATATTGTCCTCAATGTGCATCTTCTCATCTGCATAGCCAATTTTTAACAGACCGTTTCTAGAAGGAAATGGCCTTGTAGAGAGCATCGAACCATTCAGTAGCTCGATCATTTTCTCTGCATTCTTTGAGTGTGTATTGTATTCCTCAACTGGGAGATTTGTATCTCCGATCGATTCTCCGACATCTAACTCGGGAAGACGAAGTAGCCATGCACTGGAATCCCCCTTCGTAACCCCGGATCTTTCAATGGCAGTACTAATTTGCCTAGTTCCAGAAATAATCCTCAGAAACTCTGCCCCCAAGTCCCTAGCAATCATGCTCCCCCGTTCCTCGTTCACTCTTGATTTGTGCCAAACAGACCACAGATGAACCTCGCTAGAAGCCACATCAAAGGAGATCATAATCCAACGATTATCCGGCCTAATTTCATTAATTTTTGAGATTAGAGTAGCAATATCATCTACTGGATATGAGAAACTAATGCCCCAGGCCGGAAACCATGGAACATAACTCATCAACACGCGAGACACTAGGAGTTCAATTGTCCTTTCTCTTCTCTATCCTGACCTTTCGACCTGCTTCTCTTACAATATTTTCAACTAATTTCTGACTCCAACCCCTTAAGTCAGACAGTCTTTCACGGTCCTTCTCTGTCAGCTCTGCAACATCTGAAACCATTCCTACACCGAGTAGATCGGACATTTCCCTGGCTCTTACCCTCCCTATCCCTTTGAGAGAAACTAGTCCCAAAATATCATTTTTACAACCATATCTAACTCTTCCACGAACCTCGCCAATGGACTCTATCAATACCTCATGGGCATCCCTATTGATGGCTGCGAGATCATCATCTTCGATTACTATCCTCCTTGAGGCGTAAAGCAGCCATTCAGCTAACTCCACTCTGCTCCTCAGGTCACCGGGCTGGACACCCCATTCTCTCTCAATATTACTCATGGTCTCCTCATCCATCCACGATCGTAATACCAGAGCTCCTTTCATCCTCCTATCTTCGTCATGATCCACTGCACTGCAGAGCATTTCTCTCTCATGGATATTGAGTGATGATTGAACCTTGTCATAGTCCGACTTTCTCAGCCACAGGGGCAAAAAATCTGGAGTGCATGAAACTAGATGCAGCAGGCTCATGGGGGAGAACTGCAGAAAATCATCTTGTCCCGAGATTATGGACATGGCTTTCTCAAGCCCATCTCTCAGAATTCTTCCAGATAACGGATTCAGATATAGTCTAGAAACCCTAGATCCTAACTGGGTCGGAGAGTATGTCATAGTCTGAGACTCGGAGAAGTCAACAGACTCATCACTGATTGAAATAGCCTTCTTGAAACCGAAAACAGCTGGTCCACTTCTCTTTTTGATGAATCGCCTTTCATCTTTAATTTCAGATAGCTCGATCCCCAATACAGAAGCTGCTGAACCCGCCCATGATGGAATATCATCAGACCAATCATCCTCCTCCATGGCAGGAACTGGATCTCCACGCATCTTTTCCGCTACAGCCTCAGACTCGCCTTCCCGTGTTATCATCCCATTTTCGACTAACCATTCAATGGCTTCGTCCAGTTTTCCATTGAGTGAATCGGTCCCCATTTGAGTCGCAAGAAAGGTTCTTCGAAAGAATCCACCGATAGAGTACCTGTCTCTAACTACACCGCTTGATATGAGTGATAGTACATGTGTCAGCAGCGCAGGGTCTTCCACTGCACTCTTTGCCATTGGATTAGCCAGTTTGGAAGTGACTTCCTCCGCCTCTCCATGAAGATAAAGATCAACAAGGCGCTGCTCCTCATCGGTATCCTTGGACAATATCCAAGCATCACCATGTTGGTCGTATTTCGGCCTTCCCGCCCTTCCAAGCATCTGCCTCACTTCCATTACGGACAAAGGCATCGAAGCACTCGCCGCGACGCTCCACCTCCTGAAGTCTCTGATGACTACCCTTCTTGCAGGAAGGTTCACGCCTTGTGCTAGGGTAGGTGTGGCAACTATGCATTTGATCACTCCGTCTTTGAAGGAATTTTCTATGGCCTTTCTTTGTCTATGAGTCAGCCCAGCGTGATGAAATCCCACTCCCCCCTTGATTGATTTGGCCAGTGTACTGCCCGTTGACGACTCCTCCCCTCCTCGAGATATCTCTCTAGATAGAGACTCCCACCTTTCGATATCCGTTTCAGAAACTATACTGGAGCCATCTTTCGCGAGCTTGAGCATAAATTCCGAAAGAACTCGAGACTCCTTTGCTGCTGATGCTCTAGATGAGACGAAGACAAGTAACTGCCCCCCTACTCTCACTGTGTCTTCTAGGGCTGCTTGAAGCCTCTTATTCTTCATTCCAGAGAGGGTCCGAGATTTTACCAAATCACCCTTACTCGTACCTTCAATTCTGTGGATATTAATATCCAAATCCGTCATTATCCCATAATGCAAGGGAATTGGCCTCCAATTCGATTTGATGTGCGTTGCATTTAGCCATTTAGCGAGTTCCTCAGAGTTCCCTACAGTTGCTGATAGCGCAATAATCTGTGCCTCTGGCCTGATATGCATTATTCTAGAAAGAGTAACTTCGAGGGTTGGTCCCCTACTGTAATCATTTAGCAGATGAAACTCATCTGAGACCACGACGCCCAGGTTTTCTAAAAAGCCAGATTTTGTTCTAAGTATCGAATCAAGCTTTTCACTCGTGCAGACTAAAATATCCGAGTCATCTACCCCTGTACTCTCACTGCCCCTGTCCCCAATCGCCAAACCAACTGTCAAGCCGACAGACCCAGCTATATCTCGCAAGTCCTCAAATTTCTCATTTGCAAGAGCTTTTAGAGGAACTACATAGGCACCCCTCATTCCCTCCATATCGCTAATTAGTCTATTGATCATCCCTATGTACGCAACCAGCGACTTGCCACTGGCAGTTGGGATGGTCAGCATCAGACTCTTTCCATCTAAGACAGAAGGAAGGGCTTCAATCTGTGGTGGAAAAAAATCTTCAATGCCCCATTTTTCCCTCAAGAATCCAGTAATCCTTGGGTCTATCCCCAAGCGATCCATTCCATTGCTCTCGGGCGCCACGACTCTCCTCATGTTCGGCCGTTCTAAAGGATGCCGTGAAAATCCAACTAATTCCATCTGTGATAGGCGGGATGGCCTTCGGTAACCGCCACGAATAGACCCTCTCCAGTTGCGCACACCTTTCCATCACAAGTCAGGCTCATCCTTATTCTAGCTCTATCTGGGAGAAGCTCTATGACCTCAGAGTCTATTTTTAATTTCTCATTATTCGGAGTCGGTCTCCTGAGGCTAACACTGTAAGAGGCAGTAACCGTGCAAGGTGGCTCAGTATAATCTCCCTGATCCATTAACGCTATCGCCGCGGTCCAGTTCCCATGACAGTCCAGTAGTGAACCGATTATTCCTCCATTTACCATGCCCGGAAATGCTTGGTGATGCTCTTCAGGATCAAACTCCATAGTAAGCCCTTCTCCATTTCTGAATGACCTGATTTTCAGCCCCTTTTCGTTCGAGGGGCCACATCCAAAGCATATGCTACTTGGCGCGTATTCCTCTTGTACAGAGAGGTCCTTTCGGTCTTCCATGTGTGCTGGAGAGGCTTCAAGGAATTGAACAATTCCCAAATTACCGCTAACGTACCCTATTTATGCCGAACCTACTGGGAGGTTCGTTGACCGATTCCACTGAAGGCTCAGATAACGAGCAAATCTCCGATAGGCCGGAAAGCCTCCTGCCCAGATCTAAGAGGAGAAGGTTCTCTCCTCTGAAGGTCGCCAATCAGATTCCTAAGAGGCGCAGGATAGAAATCGAAAAGGCACTCGAGGGAAGTTCGGGGACTCCAAAGAAGTGGTCCCGTCAGAGTGGTCCCAAGAATCATACCTTTCTGAGGAAGAGGATTCCACCCGGATCAATCAGGAGATTAGAGTTCGATCTTCTATCAGTTGACATTGGAGAATCTTGGCCAGTACCAATCACAGTAGTGCACGGTGCTCGTCCGGGGCCGACAATTACTTTGCTAGGTGCCGTTCATGGAAATGAGTTAGTGGGCCCTCTGGCTCTGACATATCTATCAGGCCCCAACTTCATCGGAAGTGGCAAGGCTATCGACCCAGAGGCACTATCCGGAACAATAAGGATAGTACCTATTGTGAATATGCCAGGTTACAAGACAAAGAGTCGATATATGCCAGATGGTAGGGATTTGAACAGGTCTTTCCCTGGAAAACCCGATAGCAACACTTCCTACAGGGTAGCTAACAGAATTTGGAACAAGATTATCGCTGGAAGCGACTATGTCATCGACTTACACACAGCAGCTGTTGGAAGGACTAACATGCCCCAGATTAGGGCGAATCTAGCACATGCTTCAAGCAACAGAATAGCTAGATCCTTTGGAATAGAAGCAATTCTGGATAATGCTGGACCAAAAGGCTCACTCAGAAGGGTGACCAATGATGCCGATATCGCCTGTGTAACCTTTGAGGGAGGGGGTCCAGATGAGCTAGATCCAGAATCGGTACAAGTCTCCTTGTATGGTATCCTCAATGTTCTAAGGTCACTGAGGATGATCCCCGGTCATCCAAGTAGGCCGAGCTTCAGAATTCTTGCATCTGGTTCACTATGGATAAGATCCGATCAAGGAGGCTTGCTGGACGTGCTCGCCCCTGCTGGAAGCTTCGTCGATGAGGGAGAGGTTGTTGCTACCGTAACCAATCCTGAAAGTCCTTCCGAATCTCATGATATTGTTTCTCCCACTAGGGGCCTAATAATTTGCTCCGCGACAAACCCCTTCGTAACTGCCGGCACTCCTGTAGGGCATATTCTACCTGTCTCAAAAGGAGTTCAGACAATCAGGAAGAGGCTCGATGAGGATGATTGTTTGGTAATCAGCGGTGCCGATGGTGATCCTGTTTGGAGAGACGACGACGAAGTCGAGGACATCACCGTAGATGGGGAATGGTCCGGTGGGAACGTAGATGCTGAATGGTCAACAAACCCCCCTACTGGTTCCGATGAAGAGGCGGCTGAGTCAGACCCGCATCAATAACTCCCAGGAGGAGGGGGAGGGGGAATATCCCCTTCATCGATCACTTGGTTAAAAGATGGAATGGATCTCACTGAAGGTAAATCTGGCGCACTTGGGATAGAGTATAATTGACTCTCGTTTGATGAGTAAGAATTATCGGTATCCGGACTCTTATCCCCGGGAGTAATTTGATAGAATTCGTAGGCCTCTCTAACCTTTCGTCTGTATGAGATTTGTGAAGTTAATAGGTAACAGGCCCCTAAAATTAAGGAGACGGATATAATTGATGCCACCAAGCCAAGAGGGGTTAGGACGTGTGACACTAACCTCTCTGAAAGTGAGTCCGGAGTCTTTGAGATGATCATGTCAAAGCTCCAAACTACTTCCGTCGTCATCCCATTCTCTATGATTGATGCCGTGACTCTTTGTTCTCCACTCCCTCCATTGCAGAGATAGATTTCCAAATTCCCAATTGGAGAGTCACAATTGAGCTCAGAGATAGAAATATTGTCTCCAAAGCTAGACTGATTCCCACTCAAGGAGAAATCGCCAATACTCCATGAGACACTATACTGAACTCCCTCAGGTATCGGCCCTATATCTAGGTCCAGAGTCTGATTTTTACTATACCAAATTTGGATATCTGAATCCAGAGGAGACACAGTTAGATACGCAAGTCTAGGAACTCCGTCGTCGACCAAATCATTACAGTCGTCATCTCCTCCATTCCAAATCTCGCTTGAGCCGGGGTTGACGGACTCATCAGAGTCATTACAATCTTCAAAGTCTAGGAAACCGTCTTCGTCATTGTCAAAATTGAATAATAGGGGGTCAGAACCTATCTCTAGAATCTCGACTCCATCAGAATAGCCATCACTATCAGTGTCAGATTGGATCGCAGATGTCTTGTACAAGTGAAATTCATCATAATCCTTCAATAGATCGCCATCTGTATCTATGTCGACGAAGTCCTCATCTATCGACTCGTCACAGTCATTGTCCTTACCATCGAGAGATTCGATCAGATAACTAGCTCTTTCCGAGTCGGTGTCATCACAGTCCTCAAACCAGTACTCCCCATCCCCATCTTCATCTGGATCGGCTAAGATCGGGTCCGTTTTAGTCACACTAATCTCATAACCGTCAGGAAGGCCATCTCCATCTGTATCTCCATTGTATGGGTTGGTTGAAAGATTGTGATACTCCTCGTAGTCACTCAACTGATCTCCATCAGTGTCAACGGATTCGAAGCCATCATCCATTACTTCATCACAGTCATTATCAATTCCATCTAGGACTTCATTTAATCCAGGCGATCTGAGATTATCTTGGTCATCACAGTCTTGGAACCAATACCAACCATCTCCATCATCATCGGAATCAGCAGAATTAGGGTCGCTTCCATATGTCAGAACTTCAATCCCGTCACTAAGTCCATCATCGTCAGAATCACTATCTAAATATTCAGTTAGATGAACGTGAAACTCCGGCCAGTCCAAGAGCCCATCTCCATCAGAATCGGTGAAATTGAAACCCTCGTCTATCTGAAAGTCACAATTATCATCCACTCCATTCAGAGACTCTGGCCTTCCTGGGTTTATCATTGGATTCTGATCGTCACAGTCATTGAAGTGATAGAAGAGGTCCCCATCATTATCCGGGTCAAATAACAACGGATCACTGTTCCAGAAGTTCACTTCAGCTCCATCTGAAAGCCCGTCATTATCGGTGTCACTTTGCAATGGGTCAGTCCCGAATGTCATTATTTCGGCAAAGTCATTTATGCCATCCAAGTCCGAGTCTGGAGACAATGGATTAGTGTTATGATTCATGACCTCTTCATAGTCGCTCAATCCATCATCATCGGTATCTGGGTCATATGGATCGGTCCCCCAAATCCCAGTTTCGTTGACATCTTCTAAACCATCATCATCATGGTCCAAATCTGCATCGGTCCCGTGCAAAATCATCGACCAATGGTTCAACGTTCCATTATTTCCGGAATCACTGTCCCTTATTTTCAGTTGCCATTCTCCCAGTGAAGGCTCATCCCAGTGATGGACCGTATTGAACGTCCAATTATCATAATCGTCTCCACTGTCACTTCTCTCTTCAGCTAGCCAAGACTCCTTTCCTGATGGGGAAACAAGGACTATTTCCAGTTCGCCCCTATAGTCATGGGATATATCAACGGTCACATCCACACTCTCAACAGCGAGATCATCTGTCACAGAAACATTGAATTCACTCCACGTCGAAGCACCGTCAACCAAGTCAAAGTTTGTATTCATTGGTCCAATACTGACATTTACCTCGTCCTCAACATTGGTCCACGTAGATGACATAGCAACTGCCGCACTGGCATCTATGGCCCCAAATCCATACTTATGAGACACAGAATGGCCGGCCCCATTTATCTCCCAGGAAGAATCATTTGGGTCATTAATCCTAGCAGAATTGACTAGAATATGTTGGACATCTCTCCAAGTTAGGTTCTGATTAGCCTCCAACATCAGGGCGATTACTCCAGACGCAAGTGGAGTCGCACTTGAGGTTCCACCGAATGTATCGGTCACATTCCCAGATGAGTTGTAGCCACCTGAGCCAACAATATCCGTGGTAGTAATTGCCTCACCGTCCCCATTCGAATGGGCGGCTACCAGGATATTCGCCCCCGGCTCAGCATAGTAGGATTGTTCTCCAAAGTGAGTTATTGCAGTCACTGCGATAGTGTACCTGCTGTTAGCATAACCATCATAGTTGGAGTCATCATCAGATGTAAGGCCATTTCCAGCTGCCCAAGTGATAATGTTTCCAAGCCCATCCCTTCCCTGAAAAACATCATTCTCAAATGCCGCCGTCATTAGTGGCCCCGGAGCAGCTAGTAGTCTTCCAGTGTCACTTGGCCCCCATGAGTTGGAGTATATGTCAATGTAGTCATTTTCATAGCTCAACGCCTGAGACTCGTCGAAGTCGCTAATGGAGCAAGCTATCAAAGTAGATCCTGCAATATTAGCTCCAAATGCTGCACCGGAAACATAGATTGAATTGTTTCCAGCCGCGCCTGCAACTCCTGCTGCGGCAGTTCCATGCCCATCAAAGCTTAGAGGAGTTGGGTCAGAATCATCATTGCACCAATCATATGATGCAGATTGGTCATAATTTGGGGATATGTCAGGATGAGAGATGTCCAAGCCATCATCGACTATGCTAATTACAACCCCTGAGCCATTGAATGAGTTCCAAGCATCAGTTAGATTCGCGTCCTCGCCGGTCAATCCCCCAGTCTGTCCAATATTTTCTAGATGCCATTGCGATCCCAACTCAGGATCATTGGGACGGAATTTCTTAGAATATTCCTTCTCAATTAGGGGAGAAAAACTCTCAATTTCACCAATCTCAAGAGCTTTGGAAAGCCTCTTAATTGACTCTCCCCCTTCTTCCATTTCCCAAATGAAGGATCCGGGCAATATATCTGTCTCAAAACTAGATACTGGATTTGAGAATGATTCTGTGTGATCTTCCAAGGGAACATTAGTCACTACAAGCCACTGCTTGGAGCTTTGTAGTTCGTCCAGTGAGTAACGTGACAAATCTTCAACCCTATCAAATGCTAGTTGAACTGGAATGGAGTAACTACTCATTATTGATGCAGCCTCATATTCTTCATTGTCAACTACCTCATAATCGCCCGAAACGAACCCTACTAAAGGGGACAAAATTACAATCAGAGCAATAGCGACTGCATAACGCATGATACTTCTCGCCGAACCAAGACATATAGGCGTTCGTAATCTCCGTTAGAGAATTGATTCATCTACTCTGGTTGAATTTGGAGATTTCAGCATGGACTTCAGAATCTGTCATTAGCCTTCTTTGAGACTTCGCAACTTCGAATAGCGCCTCTACTAATTCTCCTGTTACTTGATATCCATTACGACTTAGCCACCAAGTTATGTTTGATCTCCCACTCATGTGACCTATTCTGATTATCTGACTCAGCCCATAGTCCCCAGCGGGGACTCCAGAATACACCCTATCTGCAAGCCAGTGGTCCCCCTTGTCCATCGCCTTGACTACCGCACTTGCATGAACTCCAGTCCCTGTCTCAAATGCATCCTCTCCGAAAACAGGATAGTTCCTTGGAAGTGCTACTCCCACATATTCATGAGCTTTCTTCATGTACTCGCTGAGGGATGTCAAATCATTTTTTATTACTCCCATCAAACTCAAGTTCACCAGTGTCTGATCGATAGGAGCGTTACCAGATCTCTCCCCGACTCCAAGAGCTGTGCCATGTATTACATCGGCCCCTGCTTCGTACGCGGCTAGGTTATTCGCGACTCCAAGGCCCCTGTCTTGATGTCCGTGCCAATTCACCTCTATCTCCCTTCTTTTGAATCCAGAATCAGGAATCACCTCTTCCTGGATGAACCCCAGCAATTTTCTCACACCATTGGGAGTGACGTGCCCACACGTATCACAAACACAGATTCTATCAGCACCCAGTTCCATCGCTCTAGTATACACCCTTTTTATGTCCTCAGGTTTACTTCTAGTCGTATCCTCAGTTACAAACATTACAGGTATGTCATTTCCAACTGCGTATGACACAGCTGACTCGGCTGTTGACATTATTCTCTCCATAGTCCATCCTTCGGTATATTGTCTGATGGGACTGGTCCCAAGGAAGGCACTGGCTTGGATTTGACGCTCATGTTTGGATTGCAAATCTACCAACGGTTCAATATCGGATACCAATGTCCTCACGGCACAACCTGGAAGAAGCGAGTAGCTCATCTCCCCCATGTGATTTAGCATTGAGTCGATATGATCTATGTGGTGCGGTCCCGCTCCAGGGAGTCCCAAGTCAACCTTCTGTATGCCCAATTTTTCCATGAAATCAATGAGCTCTATTTTTTGGCTGATTGTAGGATTAATGGCACTGGGACTTTGGAGCCCGTCTCTGAGGGTCTCGTCATCGAACCACAGCTCATGAGGATGGTTGGAAGATTCTCTTGAGATCTCGTAATCGATAGTGTTCCAATCGAAGATCAGCTCCTTCTCCTCCATCGCATCACCTACTTGTTCGCTCTGCAACTACCTACCAAGTGCTTGAATCCATCGGGGAAGGGGGCTCTAGTTAACCACTAGCTGCCATTTTGTTCCTACTGTCGAACTCGAGCTTGATTATCAAAATACTACAAATCAATATCCCCCCTGAAACTCCGAGTAATTCCCACCCGGATGATACCAGGAGTAAGAAGAACATTGCTAGGTAGGATAATGAGAAAAAGAAGGATCTCGCTGCAGTGGGCATCCTCCCACTTTTGTCCAGTGACTCTCCGAGATCAATTCTCCAAACAGTGGATGAATACCACAAACTCAAGAGAAAACAAGACCATCTGAGGGCATGATAAGCCACTCCGTCCTCATCAAGATTGCCGCTTGCAATAGGCGAATATAACGAGGCAATCATTAGAAGAATCGCATATGCCTTCATCTCCAGCATGGTCCTCGTGTTTCCCTTAATGTTAGGCATCATTGGGACTCCAACTTCACCATATTCTTTCGATCTGTATAATGCAAGGGCCCAGAAATGGGGAGGGGTCCACAAGAATATGATCAAGAACATCAGCCAAGGCATAGAGCTCCCCAATTCCGTTACTGAGGAAAACATAGATCCGAGAGAGTCCACAGATACCTCGAGAGATTTTTCAGACGCAGACCATCCAACTAGGGGAGGGGTCGAGCCCGCAATTCCTCCAATAACAATATTCTGAGGGGTAGATCTTTTCAGCCACATGCTGTAGATAAAGACATAGAATAGCACACTGAATGCAGCCCAGAAAGCTGCAACCGAATTGGCCATCAAGTAAAGCCACATGGTCCCAATTATAGAGATTATAACTCCGAAAATTAGCGCAGATGTGGGGGATATCTCACCCATTGGGATTGGCCTATCAGAAGTTCTTGTCATCAACGGATCGATATCCCTGTCATACCACATGTTGATCGAATTAGCTCCACCAGCTGTTAGATATCCCCCTACTAGGACAACCAATATCGTTTCAGCGGTTTCTTGCGTCAGGCCCGCACCTTCCAACAAATTATGGGATATAACTGCGAAAATTCCAGTAATTTGCAGGAGAATAACTACTCCCGGCTTGGTGAGGGCGAAGAAACTGTGTATTTTTCTCCTCATCCATCCACCTAGTCTTCAACAGTAATACTCGCTCCTCTGGGGGAGGACATAACTGTAACTCCAAGCCATGCCGTTGCAAGAATAGTGAATGACACCGTTGCAACCATCAAGTGTGCTAATGATAGATACTCCGAGAAACTTCCAGAATCCCATGAAATGATGTATGAGGCTCCAAGTAAACCATTTCCAAAGTATGTAGCGGTCGATGCCCAGATCCAATTTCTTAGTGCGACACCACTTTGACCATGTTCACAGTCCTTCCAAATTTTGTATGATGACAAAGCGAGCATCGCTCCTACCATACTGACCAACCATCTATGAACAATCTGAGATTGAAGCTCCCAGTTCTCGATATCCTGAACCAACATACCGTTGCATAGGGGCCAAGAATCCAACATTCCATCAACTCCACAACCATAATTAGCACCAGGAGTTGTGGAAACATACACTCCAGAGAATAGTGTAATTAGGGTTGATATCGACAGGATCCCGACCCATTTTCTCCATTTGAGCCCAATTAATGGATCGAAACTAATCCAGTCGGGAAGCTCCTCCTCGTCCCTCCTTATCTCCATCCATAGCCAAATCAGTGACATTAGGAATGCCAAAGCCGAACCAAGATGAATAGCCACGCTCCAATTCTCATTATCCATTTTCACTGTGAGCCAACCAATTGCTCCTTGCCACAGAATAAGCCCCAGAGTCATGCTTGAAATTCCTCTGACACGCGGACTCCTCCAAGACTCCTTCCTGATTAGAAACCAGTTCAGGATAACCAATGGGCCCACGAATGCTCCCGCCAGAAGTCTGTGAAACCACTCCGTGAAAATTTGAAAGGATGAATATCTGTGTCCCGAACCCCTAGAATCAGCTTCATCAGGATTTTCATCCCACCACTCGCCCTGCTCTTCTTCCGATATGTCAAAGCCCCACGTTCCAAAGCAAGTGGGCCAATCAGGACATGACTCACCTGCATCATAGATCCTAATCATCCCGCCCATCGAAATGACCAATATGGTGAGGACAATCAGAACTTCAGCAGCCCTTCTAGGACTCACCGAGAAAGTCAGAGGATCACCTTTTCACAGTTCACTCTTCTTCTAAGTGTGGATCCACATCTATAGGTATGCGCTCCTGCTCATACTCTAGAGTAGCTATCTTCATTGGGTCTAAGACCACTCTCTCCTTAGCCTCATCAACTCCGTAAAGCTGCACTAGCTCGTCGTTAAACTTCTCACGAAGCTCGCTCTCCGTGACATACAAGGGCGCTCCCATGCTAATCTGAAGTGCTCTAGCGCCTATTATTCGGGCCTTCTCAAATCTTGTGTGGTGTCTAACAGGCTTAACCATCGAGCGGCCGACCCGAGACTCCCACATAAGGGCTGTGACTCAAATTACCCTTTCAGAGGGGCCGAAAACCCTAACTAGAACTAATCAGCATGGCTACGGCATTGCCTCCTCCAAGGCAAATTGTGACAATTCCGTAATCATGGTTCCCTCTCTGCATCGCGTTAACCAAAGTCATAAGACATCTTGTTCCAGTGGCACCTAATGGATGACCAATTGAAATTGCCCCACCATGGACATTGAAACGGTCATCAGGAATCTGGAAGTGCTTCCTTATCGAGCACGAGGCCGAGGCAAAGGCCTCATTGTGCTCGAACAAATCGACGTCTTTCACACCAAGATCGTTCCTAGAAAGTAACTCTTCTACAGCGGGGATAGGGGCAGACATGACCCTGTCCGGCTCAACGCCCGATGTAGTGTAGTCAACTATCCTTGCTAGAATGGGCAGCCCCAATCTTGTGGCCATTTCTTCGGAGGCCACCAATACAGCAGATGCTCCGTCAGAAACCTGACTTGCGTTTCCTGCTGTGACTTGGCCATCTCTGGAAAATACTGGCTCCAGGCCCTCTAAGCTGGACAAATCAGCACCCGGCCTTATCCCCTCGTCAATTGAAATCTCATCCATGGGAAAACATTCCGATTCCATCCACCCATTTTCCCATGCTTCGATGCTCAATTTGTGCGAGCGGAGAGCGTAAGCATCAGACTCCCCTCTTGAGATTCCATATTCCAATGCACAGGTCTCTCCAGTGTTACCCATCATTTCTCCTGTATACGCATCAGTTAATCCATCGTGCGATAGGATCGAAACAAGTGACTTGAAAGGAACAGCCTCTCCTCTCCTAGCGCCTCTGACGAATCTTGGGGCATTAGTCATAGACTCCATCCCTCCAGCTATGACAAGCTCTGAAACACCGCCCCTAATTTCTGTGGCAGCGATCATTACGGCCTTCAAACTCGATCCGCAGACCTTGTTAATAGTCGTGCATGGTGTAGAATATGGCATTCCTGAACCTAGAGCAACCTGTCTTGCCGGAGCTTGTCCGGCACCTGCCTGCAGTACTTGCCCCATGTACACCTGATCAATGATCCCACTGCCGGCATCTATTCCGGTGCGACTAAGCAGACTCTCCACTGCCTTGATGCCCAGTTCTACAGCGCTGTAGGAAGATAGGGCTCCTCTGAACTTTCCGAAAGGAGTTCTGGCATATCCGCATATGACTGCGTCGGGCATGAACGTCCCAGTGAGCTATCAGACTTCAAAGGTCCGATTGAAGAATCCTGAAATCCTTTAATTGGACGAGTTATATCCATAGAATTCGGAGCCCTTTAGCTCCGGTCGTGACTGAGGCTTCACTAGTATTGTTCTAACAGACCAAAGATCCTTGAAAACTCGATATTGTGATGTCGCATCAAGATAGTCAACTCCACTTGTTCCACCGGTACCAATCCTCCTTCCCATGATTCTTTCAACCATTCTGGCATGAGAATGTCGCCACTTTACCATTGACTCCTCTAGCTCAACAATTGCATCGATAAGCTTCCGGGGCCATGTTAGTAGAGGCAGTTCCCGATAAGACTCGATGAAGAGAAGGCCCGCCCTTGCCCTACTTACTGAGCCTCCCGGCTTCAGGAATGACTCCGCTCCTTCGTGAACGGCCCTCATCCTCTCAGCCATCATTTCGGAGGACCCAGAAGCGGAATCACAGATCTTCTTGTGTGCTTCCAAATGAGCATCAATATATTCAGAAACCGATTTCAAATCTCCATTGGAACCATATATTGAACCCATTATCGGCGTCCTCTCAATCCAATTCATGAGAGATTCACGTAAGCTAGGCAACTCTTTCATCTTCTCCAAATGAGCTAGGATCCTGGAATCGCCCTCCCCCCTCTCTGCCATTTTCCTGAATGAATCCAACGGATCCATTCCTCCCAATCTGTCTGAATTTTCCAATCCGATCAATATTTCAAACTCCCTCATTTGATAAGACTCGAATCCTGAGGCCGTCCCTAGTCCATCTCTGAATGAAAGGAATCCTTGGGGGGTGAGCGTCTCAAGAACAGTCCACTGGTTAGCCATCAGTCTGAAGATTTCAGTTGTCCTGCATAGATGATCGACGGCCACTGGGATGTCATTTTCCGGTACAATCTCCTGACTTAGGATATCTCTGGCCTCAGAGAGCTCTCTAATGATTTGTTTGAACCAAAGCTCGAACGTCTGATGGACAATAATGAAATGCATCTCATCAGAGCTAATGCCCCTATCTTCGCCTTGGAGCTCAAGAAGCTCTCTGAGATTCAGATACTCAGAATATGTCCAATTACGCTTATCGGCGTCATCCATACCTTCTCCTGTGAGTCACAGCTTGAAGTATTGTCGCTCATTGAAACATCGACAAAGCATAGAATTATCTAAATTTGACAATCGTGACAGGATATTATGGCTGGTCCCGGCAACTCGCCATTGGGGGCCATGAATAGGCCAGGGCCATCTTTGCTGATAGATAGTGAATTGTCCCTATCTCTATTGAAAATCGCTGATGCACAGGAACTATTTTCCTTGGTAGAAGATAACAGGCAATACCTTAGGAAGACATTGCCTTGGTTGGATGAAGTGAGGAGCTTGGATGAACAGATTTCTTACATCGCCCATTGTGATTCTGACTATGAGCTAGGCAAGGGGGTCCTGTACGCAATCAGAAAGAGCGGAAGAATAGTAGGCACTGTAGGATTAAACTGGATAGATTTTGAGAATAGGAGCTGCGGAGTGGGATATTGGATTTCCGAAGATCAGATGGGACTAGGAATAGCTACTCGAAGCTGCTTCAGATTAATCGATCACTGCTTCACAGATTTGAATTTCCATAGGTTCGTCCTCGAGGCCTCGGTGGAGAATATCCCTAGTTGCAAGGTCGCTGATAGACTAGGTATGCGACTGGAGGGGGTAAATAGGGACAGGGAGTGGCTTTACAATCGATATGTAGATGGAAAAATGTATGCTATTACCAAGCCAGAGTGGCTCTCCGGTTCTGACTAGCTTTCCCTTTTCAGAAGGCCGAAGTCCTCGACTGTACATCCTCCCGGTGGTAGGGCAGAGAGGACGTCATCTTGGGCCAATCCAGTCGCTTTCGAAATAGAATTCGCAACATTCTCCTTTTTCGTAGTTCCAGGGGTAATTCTTACCCATCTGCCAAAAGAATTCGAGATTGACTCTGCAGTACCAATTACCGGTAATGGGACCCCATTAACTATGCCCATGCCCATGCCCAACTCTAGCCTCAGGTCCCTGAACCAATGCCTTTGCCCCCTTACGACAAACGAGCCCCTTCCCAGTGACTCTCCACTTTCAGTCTTCTTCGAGACCTGGCTGGGCCTCACATAGAAAGAAGTGGCAGCTGCGCCCCCACTTCCCCATGCCCTAGACCAACAAACTGCAATTTGAGCACCTTCTCTGAGTATTTTCTGTGGAAGCTCAAGGCCCTCATCAGGGCCGTCAAGACTCTGAGTTATCTGCAAAGATGAAACCCCTTCGGGCAATCCGTCTGCAACTTTATCTCTGATTTCCATGCCATCTTTGATCTTCAAGGCACATGAAGGAGCCCCATGCAAGTCAGCGTGGAAATACAGGTCCTTGGGCCCTAGATGCTTCTTAACGACGGAGTCGTTTCCTTTAGCATCCCTGCCCCCGATAAACATCCTGCCATCTGACAGTATCGCCCATCTGTGCTTCTCAAACCAGAATTTTCTACTTCTTTTGATAGATCTCAGACGACCTCCAGCAGCATCTTTTGCAGCTCTCTTCTCTTCTCTGCTCTGTGTATCTAATGTCTTATTGAGGGCGACTTCGGCCCCTGCAGCCTTCTCCTTTTGGGAACGACCAATCTCAAAATATCTCTGCGCATTCTGATGAACCGTTTTGTTAACCTCCAGAGTAACGCTAGTCCCCGGGCCCCCCTCCTCATCAGGCAGATAAGCCACTATTGTCTTCTTATCGATATTGACGCCCCCGATCCATTCTACTTCCTGGCATATGTCTGATACCTTCTGCCAGTTGGTCTCTGAAACGGCTCGATTGAATTGGCTAATAATGGAATTTACGTGCTCCCAGTTTTCTTGTATGGCCTTTCCTAGCTCTTGTGATACTACAGCTTTCTGCATAAAGCCCTCAATTGCCCTCCTTTGTTGCATGGCCCTCCTCTCTAGCTTGGCCTGAGACTGCTTTAGGCTAGATCCTTCTTCGACGAGCTTTTCTTCCTCCCTACGTATGTATCCAGCAGAATCGTGCTCTCCAAATACAGTATCCAATGCATCCGAAAGACTACTCATCTCGATAGATGCCCTGTCATCCATGCCGTCTAGCCAAATAGGGGATACAAGCATCGCTCCATCTGGAGTCACTTGTTCAGAGCCCTCTCTAAGCTTCTTCCACCTTTCCAAACTCTCCTTGTCTTCCATCCAAAGAAAGCAAACCTCGCCCTCTGCCAGCTCCTCCATCATTGATCTTATCGAGCCAAGCAATGATTCTCTATGTCCCGTATCCAGTGATGAGGCTGAAAGGTCCTCAGACAATCCGGCCT
>PBZE01000008.1 GCA_002730095.1 Methanobacteriota archaeon
GACTCCCACGGTCATTCTCTCTTGGGACTCAGATACCAGTATCTCCCAAGGGGAAAGTCCTGCTTGCTTGAGTGGAACTGCTCCGAGATCCAAATCAGCGCCCCCTGTGAGCTCCGCCATCTCCCCGACACTGCTGGACAGCCCGCCCGCGCCGTTGTCCGTGATCACTTGGATCAATCCCGCGTCCCGTGCCTCGAGAAGCATGTCAATCATTTTCTTCTGAGTTATCGGGTCCCCGATCTGGACTGCTGAGCTAGGGCTCTCCTCGGTCAGCTCGAGGCTGGAGAACGTAGCTCCGTGGATTCCGTCGTAGCCGACCCTGCCTCCGACCATGTAAACGACGTCTCCAGCCTCGGGCGTCTTGATGTGGCTCTGCCTTCCATCGGGCAATTTCCTAGGCATTATGCCCAGTGTTCCGCAATATACCAACGGCTTGCCGATGTATCTCTCATCGAACACTATGGCACCATTGACTGTTGGGATGCCTGACTCATTCCCCCCTGACCTCACTCCGGCATGTACCCCTCTGAATACCCTAGATGGGTGAAAAAGGCCATCTGGCAGAGGTTTATCGTAATCAGGTGGACCAAAACAGAAAACGTCTGTGTTGGCAATGGGTCTTGCGCCCAAACCCGTTCCTACTATGTCTCTATTCACGCCGACGATGCCAGTTATCGCTCCTCCATAGGGATCAAGGGCACTCGGGGAGTTGTGCGTCTCGGCCTTTATGCAGAGGCTCCAATCGTCATTCCATGCTATGACTCCTGAGTTGTCATGGAAAATGCTCAGTAACCAATCCACATTCTTCTGGATGTCGAGGGTTGGTTGCATGATGTGTGTCTTGAACAGTGAGTCGATTGTGGACTCCTCCCCCGTGTCTTTATCCACGTGATGGATCCTAGCTGCGAATATCTTGTGGGAGCAATGTTCCGACCAAGTCTGCGCGAGGCATTCCAATTCTGCGTCTGTTGGGGAAGAGGGGGGGAGTCCAAGCTCCTCCCTAGCAGTCCTTACATTCTCATCCCTGTAGTGCGCCTGTATCGCTTGCATTTCCTCCAAGTTCAATGCGAGAAGGCCCTTTTCGCTAATGGAGAGAAGCTCCTCATCCGATACTTCGAGATCAACTATCGCTGGCCTGACATATGGCAGTGCTGGCATTTCTGGAAAGTCGAGCTTTGGCCATGACGCCATTTTGCATTGTTCGCTGAGTGAGATTGAGCACCTCTCGATCATAGGATTGTGGATTGCATTTGCTATTGATTCGGCGTCCTCGTCCTCTGTTCCCCAAATCGCATAAGTCTTGGTAGTGGCTACGACTGCGTTGGAGTGATGATTGAAAATCGTAGTCAGTCCATCAAGAGCGGCTTGGGCGGAATTGTCAGTGACACCGGGCTTGAAGCCGACTTGTATAGCCAAATCTGGAGGACTATGGAATGAAGACAGGAGGGGGGATCCATGAGTGGCCGTCTCAATGATTGGGTCTGCAAACAAATCATAGAGGGCTTTCTCGCACTCGTCATCCGTGAGGGGGGCCTTTACTTGATATCCCAGAATTACCCTGATTTCTCTCGCCTTGATTCCTGTGTCTGATGCCAGCATGGTATTGGTACTCTGCCCCCTTGGATCGGTGAGTCCATCGAGGTCTCTCGTGATTACTTCGAAGACGTGGACTGGGTGATTCTTCGGCATTCCGTATCCTCGATGAGGGGTGGCGTGCCGACCACGTCCATGAACAAAGCGGCTCTGACTAATTGCTCGGCTACAGTGTACTTGGAGAAAGTATGAGGCTATTTCTTGAAGGAATATGGGCCATTGGGTAGCTTACGATCGGTCCTATACCACTTGAGGCATTTCCAGACACCAACAGCAGAGGACACGTCCTCCTTGATTTTCTCGAGCTCGGGATGGGAGGGGTTATTCCGCTCCACCCAGCAGCCGGTGCAGTACTTCTTACCCTCATTGACCAGGTAGTTCATGGCCGTGCATGGGACGCCGCAGACAACACAGTTCCCGAGTCCGTCAAAGCGAGGCATGAACCCCCCACACTAGGCACCCATATGAGTTTCACGACTGTCTGACTTCCATCAAGCGGGAAATTTCAGGAGGGCGTGGGTGTCGATGCCGGTATTCGCGGATCCGTTGAGTCCCTCTAGCTCGATTAGGAACATAGCACCGGATACTTCGGCCCCTAGGCTTCTGCAGAGATTTACCGTAGCAGCAACTGTTCCGCCTGTGGCAAGAAGGTCATCCACTATCAATACCCTGTCTCCTTCACTGACCGCGTCGACGTGGATTTCAAGTGTGTTTGTACCATACTCAAGCTCATACTCCTCACTCAACACCTCATAGGGTAGCTTGCCTGGCTTCCTAACGGGAATGAATCCTACTCCCAATCTCTCAGCCATCATGGAGCCGAATATGAAGCCCCTGCTTTCTGGGCCTGCGATATGAGTTGGTTGCCAATCGAGGGCATCCATGTCCATGATCATCCTATCCACCAGTGAGGTGAGTANCTCGCCATCTGCGAGTACTGGTGTGATGTCACGGAACATGATGCCCTCGANGGGGAAGTCAGGAACTGTCCTTATGGCGCCATATAGGCTATCGATGATGTCATCTTCCATGCTGAACGCTCCGCGGTTAAGGACCCCGGGCCTAAGCCCGGGACCCGTTTGCAAGCGACAAGTCTCAGAGACTGAGTATGTCGTTGATCAGCCACTCGAAGCCTGTTTGGGCTCCTGGACCGATGTAGTACAGTATCAGTAGAATCGTCAGAACTCCCATTACCGGGCTGATCTCATCGAACTTCTGCTGTCCTGCCTTGATTGCCGTGTAGAGGATTACTCCCCATGCTATACCCACTGCGATCGAGTATGTGAATGGCATGAGTACCATTGTCGCGAACGCAGGAAGGGCGACATCGTTGTTGCCCCAGTCGATGTCCGCTGCTTGGCGCATCATCATTGCACCCACGACGACAAGGGCTGATGCCATTGCGTACTGTGGTATGGATGCGAAGATGTCCGCGAAGAACAGACCCGATAGCATCAGTACTCCGACCGTTGCGGCGACCAATCCTGTCTTGCCGCCCTCTTCGATTCCTGCTGCGGACTCGATGTAGGTGGTAGTGGTGCTGGTTCCAACCAATGCACCTACGACTGTTGCAGCCGCGTCGGACATGAATGCCTCGTCTGAGTTCATCAGCTCATCGTTCTCATCCACGTATCCTGCTTGGCGGCCCACTGAGTATAGTGTGCCAGCTGTATCGAAGATGTCGACGAACAGGAAGGTGATCATGATCAGTAGGAAGCCGCCTAGGCCGTACTCTAGATTGCCAGCGTATGCTCCACCTGCAGTTAGCTCGTCAACAACGCCAGTCTCCAGGGATAGTGCCCCTATGGCCGCACCGAGTGTCTCTGTAGGCATGCCTACGAATTCGAATATCTTGGTGGGCCACTCAGCTGTTCCCTCGCCCGCGACACCCGCTACGAAGTTTCCATCAACGACACAGTCGTTAGCGGCCTGATCGATACAGAAGCTGACTACAGCGTATCCCTCGTTGTAAGGGTCGTTAACTGAGAGTGCCCATCCTGCGACTGATGCCCCAAGTACACCGAAGATGATTGCACCCTTGATTCCCCTAGCCATCATGACAGCTATGGAGATCAGTCCGATCATAGCCCAAAGCTCTCCAGACTCGTGAGTGAAGGTCGCTGTGTCACCGAGTGTAACCAGTGTGGCGTTGTCATGGGCTATCCAGCCCATCTCTCGAAGGCCGATGATTGCTAGGAACATTCCTATTCCTGCGCCAGTGGCTATCTTGAGGTCTGTCGGGATCGCGTTTATCATAGCGGTCCTTACACCTACTTGTGGAAGGGACAGGATAAGGAAGATTACTCCCTGGACCAGAACAGCTGCAAGAGCTATGTCCCATGGTACTGCCATCGCCCAAGGCGCGGCGACCGTGAACGCGAAGAAGGCGTTCAGGCCCATTCCTGGTGCTAGTGCGAAAGGTAATTTCGCCCATAGCCCCATTGCCATACATCCGATGAAGGCCGCTATCGACGTTGCGAACAGCGCATCATCAAAGGGGATGCCTGTTGCCGCCAACATAGACGGGTTCACTAGCAGGATGTATGCCATAGTCAGGAAGGTCGCGCCACCAGCTCTAATCTCAGTGGCGACATCGCTTCCCGCTTCTGTCACTCCAAATATCTTATCCAATTGTTCCATTTTTTTCTCACCTGTTTTCATTTCAGTTAGCGTAGTACATAGCCTACGTTGCCTTGACCATAGAACGGTGGGCCTATGAACAAATCGGAAGTGAAAAAATCATTGTATAACGATTGTTTCGCCATTTTCAGGTATGTGCACCTTCATCTCGGACTCCAGATCGGCTGCTAATGCCATGGCTGGCCCCTTGTCTGCATGGAAGATTATGACATGCTCTGGAGAGCATGCCTTGGCGAAATCTACTAGCTCCTTGTGACCAGCATGATTTGAGAGTGAGAACTGTGTTACCTCGAGCTCCACGGGGGTCTTCTTACCCCAGATCGGGAGCTTCCTCTCATCAAGGAGCATCCTACCACCTGATCCCTCGGCTTGATAGCCTGTAAGTAGTATGGCATTGGCAGGATCGTGCCTTAATCTGTTGATATACCATATTGCTGGACCGCCATCGAGCATTCCGCTAGTAGTCACGATGACGTCGGCATCAAGTGCCTTTTTCCTATCAGACTTGCTCCTGACTCTCCTGCACCAATGCCATGCCTTCTTGAGTGCCTTGGGCTCATGAATCAACTCTGGGCAATCCATCCAAACTTGAGTAACTCTGGTGCCCATCCCATCATAGTGTACCTCGAGTTGGGGCGCTGCCTTGTGGAGTATTCTGATCACATCCTGCCCCCTACCAGATGCGAATGCGGGGACTACGGCCACACCGCCCCTCGAGACGACATCTAACACCCTTTTGACAAATCTGTCCTCCTCCTCCTTTCTATCTGGGTGATACTTTCCTCCATAAGTCCCCTCGAGGCATAGGATATCACACTGAACAGGGGTAGCTCCCGTTACGTTCGGACTAGTTCTGGTGTCCATATCTCCTGTCCATAGGATCTTCCTACCCTTTGCATCGATCTCACTCATAACTGCCCCTGGAATATGTCCAGCTACGTGGAAACTTACATCCCATTGTCCGATTGAGAACTGCTCTCCCATGTCATGTTCCTGCCACGCCCCTATAGCGGCATCCAGATCCCTCTTATCCCATGCAAGGGGGTATCCCTCTATGCTGGATACCTTGTAAGTGTCTCTCCACATTATCTCAGATAGGCTTGATGTCAGCCTGCTACCATGCAGGGTCGTTCCATGATGTCCCACTAACCAGGGCGCCATACCAATATGGTCTATGTGACTATGAGTGATTATTGCATGATCAATCATGGGGGCCTCAGAGGGATACTTAGGCGGCTTAGTCGGAGCTAGACCATAGTCCATCAGGACCTTAGTACCAGATACATCCTCAATGACACAACCGACATTGCCCACCTCACCCGCTCCACCGAGAAAGTGGAACCTGATGCCAGACTCTACTGGATCGTCAGGATACGTGCTCGTTCTGCCGGCCCTATACAACATATGTGCTCCTGCTGTGGGGTGTGTACATGATATGTCCGGACCGGTACCCCTTCATTTCCACTGGAGGAGAGGGGGTCGGGATCCCTCCAATGGAAACCCCATAACCAATATTTACCTCCAAATGTATAGCTATACAGGTATGCTATAATCGCCTAATTTCATTGCTATTTCTTTCTATAATCACACCACTCAAGTTGCAGTGGAAAAAGGGGGGTGCCCCCCTCGTTTATTCAGAATCTATTGAATTGTAAATGAATATCACACCGCACATCGCGACGATCTCCGATAATCGCCACTCAATCAGATCGAACGGGTAATCTGTAATTGTCCGAGGTACGCCCACGAATATGAAACCCATAATCAAGTCCGTAATGACCAGGAGCAAAAGAAAACCCCAGTAGACCCTCTTCTTTTCGATTCCATACTCACTACCTATGAATGAAAGTAATACGAATACAAAGAGAATTACTGGGACAGAGTCCCAAAGCATCCAGTTGAGCGTTCCGATCGTTGATGTCCATAAGCTCCAACCATAAAATTCCATATTAAATCCTACAACTGAGATGAACTCTGCTGGCCAGGATATTACCATCTCAAAAGAGACTCTCAGTGCTTGCGTTCCTGAAATCTCCTCCCCCCAGCTTGTATGCCACGTACCTAATATCATCGAGCATAGATATGCCCCGATCCCAACATACAGACTAATTGCCTGCCCCCTACTGTATCCTGCGGAATCATACTCTTCACTAGATCCCACAATTGACTCCAAGGGTAGTCAAGTTATATCCCCTATGCCGGCACCGACTCAAAATGTTCGATAACTTTCAGATGGATGACCTTCTCCGACTCGCATGGCCAAGAGGCCCGGGCATGTCATGGTGGTCGATGAGGAGCGATGCTTCGGCTGTGCGGCGTGCATTGCGATCTGCCCCCTAAGCGCTCTGGAGCTAGAGGGAATACTTGCTATACCTACAGAGGAGCGATGCACCCATTGTGACCTATGCATACCGGCTTGCCCGGTTAATGCGTTGGAGATCAAGGAGGAACCACTACTTGCCTGAAAGTATAGTATTCATGGACTGCTCACTGTCTTCCATGATATGTGCCCACAAGCTCCTTGACACACAAGAAGATCTAGAGATTCATCTAGTAACCGAGGCATTCGAGGTAGGAATGTACGGGGAGAGCCCGGGCCTCATAACGGCATCCTCTTGGCCCATGCTCAGGCCACACTGGATATCTGACTCAGGCTTCGACCATCCAACCAATGCCAGCCACACAGCGATTAAGTCAAGCTGGCTAAGGAAGGCCGTTGCCATATCACTCTCAGGGAGAGGGGCGAAATTCCATACTGGCACAAGAAGAACCAGTATCTCAACGAATGACTCATCGATTCAACTCTCATACCCAGGAAGCAGGAGTCAGGTGTTGATCGAATTCGATCACATAGTCCATAGTGAGAAGGAGTCCGGAACACCGTGGAATGGGGCCATAGTGACAAGACCCCCTGATTGGCCATGCAGTATGGGCTTGAGGCCCGACGGATCATTCGAGATCTGGTGGCAAGGAAACGATTCCCCGAACTCTCCTCTACAGGTGATGGAATGGATAGGAATTGACCCAGACTTGGAACTATCTCGCCAGTCATCCCTCTCCGAATCTAAGCTTGCGAACCTCGATTTAGCCTCCAAGATAACCTGAACCCTTAGATGCTGAAGCTCTAAGGGCGGCACATGGCAACGGATACTGCCACTACGGAGTATGTTTGTGCCAAAGTCCAGGGAACTAGACACGCCATCCTCATAGACCCCGCAGACCAGACCCCTGACACCGCAGCCAAGAGATGCCTCGCTGCAGTCGCTGCAGGAACCTCAATGATACTCGTAGGGGGGTCATCAGATACAGATATGCAGAATGTCCATGAGACAGTAGTCGCTATTCAAGAAGCTCTCGAACTGGTCACATGGGCCTCCACCCAAGATGCTGGATCGGAGGAGGAACCCCCGAAGATACCAGTAGTACTCTTCCCACAGGGAGCCGCTGCGCTATCTCCCGCAGCTGATGCCATTACCTTCATGATGCTCATGAACAGCACGAGCACCAGGTTCCTTATCGAGGAGCAGTTAATTGGGGCTCCCTTCATCAGGAAGGCAGGAATTCACCCTATTCCGATGGGCTATCTGATATGCTCTCCCGGTGGTAAGGCGGGAGAGGTAGGCCAAGCAGATCTCATCCAGCCCACAGAGACCGAAAGGGTCGCCGCTTATGCTATGACAGCCCAGTCATATGGATTCAGAATGTTCTACCTAGAAGCGGGCAGCGGTGCAGAGACGCCCGTCAGCCCTGAGCTGATACGCATCGCGAGGCAATCATGCGATCTCACTCTAGTAGTCGGAGGAGGGATTAGAGATGGTGCCACAGCCAGAAGAGCCGCTGAAGCTGGTGCCGATTGGATAATCACTGGAAATCTCTCAGAGGACTTCGAGGACGTGTCCGAGCTTCAACGGGTCCTTACAGAGTTCATAGATGAGATGAATGGACATATCGTTTAATCCCCAAAAACTAACTTCCCATATCAGGGGGCAATATCATGTTGGAGGGCTCCGTGTCCACGAGCCCCCCTCCTAAGACAGAGAGAGGCCCAAACCCCTTCGAGATAGTTCTGGGCGCCTTCTTCCTAATACTCGTGCTTCCGACCATCTCCATCGCAGTGGGAGAGCTAAGTCAGGTGGCAGACTCATTGGAGTATGGTGGGTCGGCGGTGGATATCAGAAACTCCCTGATTTACTCTCTCACCTCAATAATGACCCTCCTCGTCCTCGGCCTCTATTACCTGGGGGCAATCAAGACAAAAATCAGAAAACAGGCTGCAGGAGGAACCCTCGTTGCACTGGCGCTACTCAATTTCCTATGCAGACTTGGAGACTTCCAAAGAGAGCTTCAGCAAAACAGAGAGTGGGGTTGGGATGGATCAATTCTTGAGTATCTAAGCTGGTCAAGCACACATGAGAGGATAGAGCTGGTACTTATTGGAGCGATAATAGGACTTCTAGTAATGAAGAAATAAGGGATAATCGTAATAAAAGAACAAGAACATCAGATATTATGCCCAAATACATGTTTTCGGGAAGCTATACCAAAGAAGGCGTCGCTGGCCTCTTGAAGGAAGGAGGAAAAGCACGTAGGGACGAGGCCGAGAGAATCGCCAAGTCACTAGGAGGGGCTCTCGAGGCCTACTATTGGTGCTATGGAGAGACTGACTTCATGTGCATCATGGATATTCCAGAGAGCGCCAAAGCCACGAAGCTCGCACTTACCGTCGGGGCATCGGGGTCCTTCAATGGAAAGCTCACCCCTCTAATCACTGTAGAAGAGATGGAGGAGATCTGCAACACAGACATCGGTCAATTTACACTACCTGGTCAGTGATGGCGAATGAGACTGCCCAAGCCAATACTTTCGGGTTTGGGTGCGCTGTGGATAACTGTAGAAGTTATTTTTGCGGTAGTCTGCGTTCTTTTTCTTCTAGACGAAGCAGGCGTCTTGCCTTAGGTCCTTGACGCGGGCATCGATGAGTGATGCAATTGAATTCGTAGGCCCCCGTCATCATCGACAACATACCCAAAGCTGTACTCGACCTTGGTCTCATGCCCCTCCTCATCTGTGAAGAAGTAGTTGCCCATCGCCAATGCGGTTTTGTCGTATATTACCACTCCCTCATTCTCAAACCTGACTCCGGTCCACCCCTTAATTGCAAACCCCTTATCCTCGGGAAATTCGCCATTCATGGCTACGAAATAGGACAATGCGCCTTCGAAATTAGGGCGGAACTGCTCTACCGAGGCGAGAGTGGGTTTGAATAGGACTTCGCCAATATCGTATGCGTACAACTCTTGAACATGCGATCTGGCAATCTCGTTGTAGTCGCCCCCTTCACTGTGTGCTGTTGCTATGGCAACGATCCCATTCCCCCACTTCTCTTGTGCGCTTTCTACATCTCCGACAGTAATCACGGTTTCACCCAATTAGTATTTTGAGGTAGACAATACAAAGTCTTTCTTAGCCCGACTTTGACTTGACGATCAAGAACTCCCTCTGAGGGCAGCGACCAGCTTATCGATCCTCCCTTCCATCTCCAAGACCATCACTAGGAGCTCCTCTTCGCTCTTCAGTAGACGGGTGTTCTCATCACGGAGCTCTCCCAAACGCTCCTCACCACCAGCCTCTTCCAGAGACCTCCTCCGTGCACGCTCATTTTCGAGGCTCCTCTGTAGCTGTGACACTCTTGACTCCGATACTCTCAACGACTCCTGCAGCTCCACCTCACTTAGTCGACCACTCTGATCCGACTCTCTCTCTGCCAACTCCATCTCAAGCGAACCAATCCTCTGCCTCAACGACGCTATAACCCTCTCAGACGAATTCACCTCGTCCCAGGCCGAGATGACCTCCTCTACCAAACGTTCCTGAGATATCTCGGACAGACGTTCACTCAGGCCCCGAGACATCTCGTTCGTGTCGACTCTGTTCGGAGACATGCTACGGGGCAGAATCCTCGCTACCGTTCTTGAACGTTGAGGACCCTGATAGGCCGAGGGGCGGCAAATCAGGGGGTAACCCGAATTTCGGGCCACATCACAAACATCACTTCAAAACATACGAAGGGGCACCGGTGCTGTGAGATTCGGAATAGCGGCACCCCTTCTCCTGTCGATAATATTGCTCACAGGATCTATCGACACGTCCGCTGATCTCCAGCAGGAGGAGGCAACTATCACTGTCGACTCCACTAATTTCAGGTTCTCGCCCCCTTCAGTGACAATATCCGAGGGCGATACAGTTAGATTTCTGTGGAATGGAGAGCTCCTCCCCCACAATGCAGTTGAAGGAGGAGGTATTTTCGATTCCGGGGAGCCATCTAGAAACGTAGATTACTCATTCACCTTTGGATTGGGGACAAACGGCACTTACGAGTATGTCTGTGAGCCACATGAGGACATGGGCATGATCGGGACGATCATCGTGGAGGCCGTGAATGCCACAGGGAACCAAACCACTGAAGAGGAAACCGATGAAACCACCGAAGAAAAACCTCTTTCAGCCCCATTTTTGACCATTCTAACCTCCACAGCGATGGCGACAATCCTAACTAGAAACAGCCAATTTGGGAGAGGGTTGTCCGATGAGTGACCTTTCTTTTCTCACTCTGATCAAGACTGTTCACGTCATTGGTGCTGGCACGAATATGGATAGGCCCGCCCACAAGGCATTTGCTGATATGGAGGGGAGGGGTTACAGGATGGTTCCAGTCCATCCAAGGGACGCAGGCAGCACAATTCACGGACGACCCATCGTCCCTCATCCGTGGTCTTCAGAGGATCCCGACCTATTCGTACTATTCGTCTCTCCTGATCGAACTCTCGGCCTCCTGAGGGAGTGGCTGATATCCGGTAGGAGAATCCCCTTCATCTGGTTGCAACCAGGCGCGGAAAGGGGGGATGTGGTGGATTTCCTAGAAGATGCGGACATACCCTACTCAGCGGGCAAATGCTGGGTAGTGACCAGCCTCGAGAACAACCTCTCCTGTCAGGATCCGCTACCAAGAGTCCCATGGGCACTTCAGACTACATCGATAGACGGAGACGAATGCTCTGTTTGGAACCTGTTCCCTGCTGGGACTGACCACTCAATTAATGCCCCACTTGAATGGGTAGGGGACCTCTTTGATCTCGAGACTAGTAATGAGCCCGTTCCAAGGTACATCAGATCATTGGTCCAGCAGGGCGAGACATTGGAGCAAGCCGCATTGCGTCTCAGTTAAATCCGGACTCCTCCTCTGGGATCCATGGCCCTTTACGACAAGTTGGCTGAGGCACTAGAGAAGAGAGATCCAAGCATGTATACGGATGCGTTCCATGATGACTACGAGTTCATCAGGCATCAGACTGGTACTTCCATGGACAGAGAGCAGATGGTGGAGATGATGAAAATGATGATGGCCAACGAGAAGGTCGTCATCAGAAACGCTAGATGCGTCTATGAGAATGACCAGGTACTTGTAGAGCACTCAGTCATGGATTTTCCAGACGGCACCACTGAGGCAGTCATGAGTGTCCACATTCTACAGGATGGCAAGATCATCAGGACCGAGACCGGTGCTACCCTGATTCCCAAGTGAAACATGCGAACAAGCATTCAATACAAGGGACTTACAAACGGCTTCGTGACATACAGAGCCTGCGGCTCCTGCTTCAGCATGGAAGTCTACCCCTACATGGGCTTCGAGACGGGCCAACAGTATGAGTGTAAGGCATGTGGAATGATATCCTCATTGATCGTTGAGTTCGAAACCATGGAGGCCCTGCAGGCGTTCAGGAAGGCGATTGAATGAGAAGGCCGAACAGGGACAGTCTCCAAGGGAAAGTGAAAACAACTCTTTATGATGCTAGAGGGCATAAAAAGGCCATGAAGTCGCTAGCAATCCTCACCGTATTTCTTCTAATTCCCGTCGCTGGTTGCATCACAGAGGTGGAAGATGCCGATTCCCAGGTGGAAGCGGAGACCCCCTCCCTCGACAGGATGAATATCGTGGCACAGACTCTCGATAGGGATGTGGACCAATACAGCGAATACAATGTCCTCGAGAACTCGTCGGGACAGAACACCCTCATCCTATGGGCCGCGTCCGGCTGTCGAGGCTGTCACGAGTGGACAGAGATGATCAGGGAATCCATCGCAAATGGAAGCATTTCCAATGAGTCCAATATCATCACCATCCAGAGGTACCCCTCCTTTGATAGCAGAGAGTCCTTCTACGAGGTTTTCGGGAACAACTCTTCCGATCAGTATTCACCATGGCCAGTGCTGGTCCCCTACTCCTCGGCAGTCGCTTGGAACGCAGAGACCGGTGAGCCAAGTACAGTACCCTTGGACGAGGCATTCGGGAATCCTAGAACCCCAACTCTTCAGGTACTGGGCCCTAACGGGGAGATAGTGTGGGAGAATGAGAAGTACTACCCCGATTTCGAGGTAGTGGAAGAGATATCTTCCATAATCTAGTCACCATCTTGACTAAAGTTTTCAATTAGGAGGCTATCAGTGGGGTGACGGCCATAACCGCGATCGCGAACGCAGCGTACAAGCCCACCAATACCGGCATTACGTAATCAGACATACCGCCCACGTACAACGTCCTCCACTTAAACGGCCGTTTCTCGCCCTGTGCCACAAAAAGCCATATCCGGATATCGTCCGCTAGAGGCATGTCAGGAGCCTTGGAGCATATCCACGAGGGCGCGATGGTCGCACTCAGGAGCGTCCACGGGAAGTACCTGAGTGCGCAGCCCGACGGGCGTGCGGAATGGAATCGACATGGGGCTGCTGAGTGGGAATTCTTCCATGTAGAATTATTGTTCAGGTGAAAAGGTGCCAATTCCTTCGCTGTGAGAGCAAAATTTAGGAAAACCAACCTA
>PBZE01000009.1 GCA_002730095.1 Methanobacteriota archaeon
TTCGGTATTCCCCACCTTCTTGCAGATTTTGCACTGACCACTTTTCTCCCCGATCATGCTCAGTCCTTCTTCGTTAGTTGTTCCAAGAGCATGGCCAGGGCCCCTATCCCAGCACCGACTGCCATTCCTCCGAGTATCGCGGCCGAGAACGCGTCATCGACTCCGACCTTCTTCGATTGCTCCCTGAGCTTCTTCAGGTGGTATGCGATGACCTGTTGCGAGGCCCCAATCGTCTCGGCGATCTCCTTCTGCGACCAGCCCAGTCCCCTGAGCTTCATTATCGCGGCTATCTGCTGTGGTGTCAGAGCCATGTTATCATATACCGGAATTGGTATTATGATATAAATTATTTGTAATACACAAAATAATTGCTTATATTAATGAAAACTATGGATATAGTCTTACTATATCCCATCCGGCATCTCCTCTGGACAGTACGACCCTCTCATGCATCCTGCTGGGCCTTCCCTCCCAGTACTCGACCCTGTCCGCTCGTATCGTGTATCCCCCCCAGAAGGGAGGTAGTGGGACCTTTTCGCCGCCGAACTTAGAGTCGTACTGCTCGAACCTCTCCTCGAGCTCCTCCCTCGAGCCCAGAGGCCTGCTCTGGTTGGACGCCCAGGCCGCCAGCCTGCTCTTCCTCGGGCGAGAGGAGTGGTAGTCCTCAGCGAGGCTCTTGTCCATCTGGGTCGCTGAACCTTCGATCCTGACCTGCCTCTCCATCTCCGGCCACCAGATCGTTGCCGAGACCATAGGGTGCCCCAGTATCTCGACGGACTTGTCGCTCTCGAGGTTGGTGAAGAAGCCTATGTCGTCCCCCTCCAAGTGCTTGAGGAGGACCATCCTGTTCCTGGGGTTCCCCCTCGCATCCACAGTAGCGATGTTCATTGCGTTGGGCTCGGTCACCCCTGCGTCTATGGCGTCTTGGATCCAGCTCGAGAGAAGCTCCAGGGGCTTGGCGGGGTCCTCTATCTCAATCGGCACGCCTTGTCCGTAGTCTCTCCTGACGTCTCTCATGGGACATAGAGGGAAGCTTCCGTATTTCTACCCGTGTCTAGTATACGAGCTGCACCTCGGAGGCAGAGCTGAGCTCTATGACTCCAGGGGGACCGCTCCACTTTATCCTGTCATCAGGCACTATCAGGGCACCATCCCCCTCGCTGTGTCCGAGTGTTGCCTTCACCGATGCGAACGAGCAGTAGAGGGTTGCATTCTCGGTGATAGTGCCCATCATGTCCGAGACCATCGTGGAGTCCGGCCCCATCTCCTCGTTCAGCTCCCCTATGTATGACGGGTCGAGGAGCCTTGTCCCGGCCGCTGCGAAGAAGACGCTGACGTCATGCCCGTCCTCAATGGCTCTGGCGGCGCAAGCGACGCCAACTATCGTCTTGATTGTGTCATTCCTTGGCTCTGATACGAACTTCACGAAGTACTTCCTGCTCATGCATTCCCGACAGCTCACCGGTACTTGATGGATTTGGAGTTTCATGACCAACCTTGATGGGGCTCTCGACGAGCCAGTGCCATGGACCTAGCAGACAGGGGACAGGCGGTCATCTCCAGGATGAGCGCGATCCCGGGGCTCGCCCACCTCCCTGTCGAGGAACTTCCCTCCATACCCCTCGGCCTACTGAGGAGGAGTGCGACAAGGCTGCACGCGGTCTGCAGGTACAGGAGGGGGGTTCGCAAGTCGGAGGGCGTTACCCCGCTCGACGTCAGGTGCATCGATGTTCATCCATACGCTCTGACAGACGAATGGTCTAGGTACGCCGATTTCCTCCTTTACCACGAGTACATACACGCCCTTGGAATCCCTAATCACGGCAGGGAGTTCCGTGAACTGGAGGCGCTCTGGCCTGATGAGGAAGCCATGTCCATGGGACAGGATTTCGGGAGGCACCTCAGGGAGATGTCCTCCAAGTGGCTCTGGGTCTGTCCCTCTTGTGGGGACAGGCACCCTAGGTCAAGGAGGGGTAATGGCCGTTACAGGTGCAGGAGTTGCAAGGTGGTTCTCGAGGATCACGAGAGCCCCCTATGAAGGCCAATCCCCTTTCCACCAGTGATGGTGCCAATCGAGTGCAGGCATCTTGAATCAGACACATTAATCTGGAAATCCTTACTCAAGCGCCCATGGGAGTAGTCGGATTCGCAGGAATCAGGATCAGTGCAGCCGCCCTGATCACCTCGACTCTCCTACTATCGGGCTGCATGGGGCTTGTCGGTAATGACTCCGAGGGCTTTGACCTGAATGTCGAGCCTGACTCCGGACACGGCATGATCTACTCATCGTTCCAGGATGGAATGCAGACCAGCATCACATACCCAGTAATCACTTTCGACTTCTCAGGGTCCACAGACTACGGACGAGCCACCTCCTTCGGTGTTGACCCGGGAGATGGAAGGGATCCGATAACCATCGACTCGTCTGATGGAACCGAGATTCCAATCGAGTTCCAAAAACACGGACTATACTCGGCAATCGCCTTCGGGGTCGATGAATCCGGATTCCGCGTAAATCTGGCCATCGAGGTTATGATCGAGCAGCGAATAGACTGGTACGAGAACAACACAGGGACCCCAGAGGACTTCGTCTTCGACTCCACCCCTGGGAATGATGGGCCAATCCCATCCCACTTCCTCCTAAATTCCACCGTGGAGAATCCGAGTGTAATAGAGATCGATGGCAGGGAGGTTGACGTCAGGTGGGACATCGTCAATCACGAGGGCGTCTGCCAGTCAGCTGCAGAGAATGTAGGGAACGGAGATGAGACCCTCTGGAAGACCATTCACTTTGGCCCACTTGCCGTTCATGAGGTAAAACTTACCATCGAGGAGGGACAGGATCGGATAAACGTCCATCACGCTCTGGAGATAAGGTACGCGGGATGATTGAAAATGCCGGACATCGAGGTCGATGGGAACCGACTCCACTATCTCGAGGTCGAGGGAGAGGGCCCCTCCATCCTGATGCTCTGTAGCACGGGACTGGACTCCAGGCAATGGAGGGACATGCTCCCTCTTGTTGAGGGTAGGAGGATCATCTGCCCCCACTACCTGTGCTACCCCAAATCCGGTCAATGGGCAGGTGACGGGGAAATCGACTCATGGGTGGACTATCTGGCTGCAGAAAGCCTCCTACTGGCTGAGCAAGAGCCGGTAGACATCCTCGGGCACTCATACGGTGGCTTCATCGGCCTCATGCTCGCAAAGAGACACCCGGACAAGGTCAGAAGGATGTCATTCCACGAGCCAACGGTGTGGGGATGCCTCCAGTCAACCGGACGCGATGATCTGAAGAACGAGTTCGGAGAGGTGGTGGAGACATTCTTCACCGAGGGCTTGGAGCCAGAGGACTTCCTCAGGGACTTCGTGGACTACTGGAATGTTCCAGGGGCATGGGACTCAATGACGGAGGATAGGAAGGAGATGTGGAGAGGGCTCCAGCCCAAGATTCTCAGTGAGGTCAGGATGCTGTGCTACGACAAGACCCCCTCATCCAACTACGGGGATATCCATGTCCCGACTCTCATAACCCTGAGCGACGAGACCCCGCCTCATCAGTTCGAGGCCTGTACGCTGCTGTCAAGAGCACTTCCTGATGTCAGGGTCAGATATGTCCGTGGCGGTCATATGGGNGTGATAACAAGGTCCTCTGAGGTAATGCCNCNTCTCGCTGACTGGCTGATGAATTAGGGAATGAGNCGCCCTTCCATCCCNCCNGCGACCTCGATTACCTGGCCNGAGATATGNCCTGACACGATATCAGATGAGAGGGAAACCACAGTCATAGCCACATCCTCCGGGGTAGCGAGCTTCTTCAGGGACATCGTCGCTGTCGCGCGCTGAATCAGGGTGTCGTCAATGCCCTGTTCGATCTTCTTGGGAGTCACAGTCCAACCCGGTGCAACGGCATTCACCCTCACGCCACCGATTTTCGAGACGTCGTTCTTGAGGGACATGAGCAGTCCGGAGGTGATTGCCCCCTTGGCAGCGGCGTAGTCAGAGTGGCCAGACTCGCCGTAGACTCCAGCGGTGGATCCTATCATCACCAGGGACCCGGATCCTGATCCAGATGCGTGCCTCAAGAAAGATCGGGCGGTGTTAACCGTGACTCCGAGGTTGGATGAGATTGTCTCGGACCATCTTTCCGAACCTATCTCCCACAGAGGTACCGATTCCGTTGGGTAGCTACCAGCATTGGCGATGCACACGTCCAACGTTCCTAGATCCGATACTATCCCAGCGACTAGCCTGTCGGCTGACTCATGGCTCCTCAGGTCAGCGTGCATTGCAACTCCTCCAATCTCTTCAGATAGAGAGGTAGCGGCCTCCTTGGATTGGTGATAGTGTACCACCACTCTCGCTCCCTCGGAAGAGAAGGCCCTGCAAATTGCCTGCCCTATGCCACCGGCTCCCCCTGTGACAAGAACCACCTTTCCCTGCATTCCCGTTTCCATGGTCCACGGAAGTAGTCATGCTACTTATCTGGTCCGAAGAGCGGACTATTCTCCCGATAGTCGCAGGGACATGCCACGGGAGTTCGGTAGAGTGGGCTTGAAGCCCCATTTCTCGTAGAACCCGCCTACGTCGGCCATGAGGTTGATGTAGGAGTTAGGAGATGCCTCCCGAGCTATGTAATCCATCAGGCTGTCCATGATCATGGACCCCCCTCCTCGACGCTGCCAAAGCTCTTCTACTGCCATGTCGCAGATATGGAACACGGTCCCCCCGTCTCCGACAACCCTGCCCATGCCTACGGCCTGACCCGTATCCTCCAGCCTAAGGATGACCGAGAAAAGCTCGGAACCGAGGCCCTTGGATGCGCCAGATACTGTTCTGGGCCTCATTCCAGCACTCTCTCGGAGCCTGAGGTATGTCTCGACATCCGGCACTTCAGCCTTAATGGTAAACAGACAATCACTTCCGTCCGAACTTCTTCTTCCTCTGCCCGCCGGACTTCTGTCTGAATGACTTCCTCTGGGATCGCTGCTGCTTGCTCTTTCTGGAGGGGGCAGCATCTGTCTTGCCATCCTCCATGGATTTCTTCATCTCAGATCTCATCATCACCCCTATCTCCCTCAAGATGCCCTCCTTGCTGTTCTTGCCGGTTGCTTCCTTCGCATCGCTAGTTGAGAGAATCAGCCTACCTTCCTGAGCGAATGGCCTCGAGGGGTGGCTGGCCTCCGGCTGCTTCTTCATCTTCCTTATCCCCACCTTGCTAGCAGCCCAAGCCAAGGCATCAAGGGTAGGCTGGGGAATGCTGGCATCCTTGCCGACCCTGCGTCCCCCGGATCTGGTGACTCTAGAGTCGAAGTATCCGGTCCAGACAGTCATTTTGCTCGGATCGCCGGACATGCTAACGAACTCATCTCAAAGGCCGTCTGACTTGAGGGCTTCGTGCCTTCAATCCTCAAGGAGAATCCCTGAAGCGACACCGTGCATCCCCGGTCTACTGGTGATCTTCACCTTGCCCATGCTCGTGTCCACGATGGAGCCCTTGGTCACGATGTTCCTCCTGATGAAGTTTGGATCAGCGTCATTTTCCATGACACTGTTGATTGTGGCCTTTACCGTCTTCCCGTCCTTTGGGGTGCTCACATTAACTGTGTTGACGGATAGGAGCCTGGCTGTCTGCGAGCCTGCATTCTTCCTGTACAGCTTCCTCTCGTCCTTATCTCCGATGTAAGCGTACTGAGCTTCGCTTGAAACCTCAGTTCTTCGCTTTCCTCTGTAGCGGTTAGGACGCTTCAAGCGTCCGCCTGAGGGCTTGCGTCGGGAGATGCCGTGCCACTTCGCCATGCGTCTCGCCGACCGACCTCCCTTATTTCAATGGATTGGAGGTAGGAATCCTCAATCTCGCTGGCATTATGTTCTTGGAGTGTAGTCCTCAGGCCGTTGCATGGGCGAGGCTCGCATCAGGAAGAGGAAACCCGTTCGACACAAGCAGATGAGGGACGTTGAGAGGGAACTCAGTGAGGCAATGGGGCTGAAGGTGGACATGTCATCAGGTTTCATCGAACTGGCTCATTTCGAGGGCAATGACATACTGATACTCGACAGGGAGCTCATCGCAATGAGAATAGAGATCTCAGGGGCAATGTCATGGGTCCCGACTCTGAGGGGGATACTGAAATGGGAGCCGGAGAGGAGCTGGGCAGCTGTTGACAAGGGGGCCATTCCCTTCTTGATGAACGGGGCCGACTGTATGGGGGCGGGAATACACATAGCAGACCCTGCAATACCCTCCGGTGGTTTTGTGTGGATAAGGGACCAAGATGCTGGCAAGCCCCTAGCTCTAGGCATCGCGCTGGTTAACGGTGAGGACATGATGGAGATGACAAAGGGCAAGGCCATCTCTACCCTTCACCATATAGGCGACGAGCTCTGGAATGTCGAGACATGAAACCTCATCCTTGATGAGGGAGAACAAGCACGCAAGACCGTGCGTGCTCTAACCCTCCTCGTTGCCCTCCTCCTCGTCTTGCCGGCCATGGTCGCTACTGCAGAGGGCGGGGTCAATGAGGAATCCTCCTTGGATGGCACTGATATCGATAGCATCAGTCACGACTCAATATCAAGAGAAGGGGTCCCCTTCGAGATATCCCTGCAGCTATCCGAAGAAGGCGATCAAAACGTCACTATGGTTGATTGGGTTACTCAGATTTGCATCAATTCCGGTGTATGCTATCCTCCTGCGACACAGTCACTCAGTCCGACTGATTCAGGAAGCTGGCTCGGAACAGTCACGCCTGATGAGTCAGTAACTTACCTAAACTGGAGGTTCGTGTTGCATTATGAGGATGAGTCGGAGGTAATTGTTCCTGAGGCCGGTTGGGGCTGGACGATTTGGTCAGATTGTTGGTATGATAATGGAACTTGGGGAGGGGAGTCGACCGAGTGTCAGGAAGATGACGAGTCTCTTCCATGGATTTCAGCACCCCTGGCCGTGGCTTTGATGGCCATGGCAGCATTGATGTCCAGACGTGATTAGGGACCTCTGTGTCCGACGCAGACGAGGAGCCGGGATTCATCACTCTGGAGTTCCTAGAGTTGGACTCCAAGACAATGTCGGAAAGAGCCGAGGATTTCTACAATCTCATGAGAAAGAGACGCACTACAAGGCACTTCTCAGCTAGAGATGTTCCCAGAGAGCTGATTGAGAGAGCTATTCTGACTGCTGGCACGGCTCCCTCTGGAGCCCATCTTCAACCTTGGACCTTCGTGGCAATATCGAATCCCGAAATCAAGAGAAGAATTAGGCATGCGGCAGAGCAAGAGGAAAGGAAGACCTACTCCCAGAGGATGCCAGAGTCATGGGCCGAGGTCCTCAGGCCCCTCGGTACCGACCATGTGAAGGAGCACATTACAGATGCCCCCTGGCTGATTGTCCTTTTCAGGCAGACCAAGAGAGTCAGAGAAAATGGAGAGCTAGCTCCGACGTACTATTCCCAGGAGTCGTGCGGTATCGCTGCTGGACTATTCATCGCCTCCATTCACAATATGGGACTGACCACTCTCACCCACACCCCCTCCCCTATGGGGTTCTTGAGGGAGATCCTGAATCGCCCGGATCATGAGCACGCCATGCTCGTTCTACCTGTGGGATTCCCTGCTGAGGGAGCCAAAGTCCCGGATCTTGTCCGTAAGGGTCTGATTGAATTCTCAGAGTTCTTGGAATGAACCATGGTCCTAAACGATTAAGAGATAGTCTTGTGGCGCCCGGCCCATGACCAAGTGGATCAATGCAATGACGGAGATAGGTATGACAAGAATCAGAATGGATGCTATTTGTGCTTATCAATCGATAAAGAGCGAGTCAGGGGGTTCCGACTCACTGTTAATTTACACGGCCGACAATACGCTTTTCGAGATTATCGAAAATGCGGAAGAGGTCGCTGGGATCTTGGACTCCAACTTCGAGTTCCAAAACTAGGTTTTTGACTCCTGCGAAGGGGCCACGAAAACCAGTGCAATGCCTGAACCGACAATCAGCATTCCGCCAATCCAATCAGATATTCCAAGTGTCTCGTTGAACAGTGTGAATCCATAGAAAGTGGCCACGATTACGGTGAGGTATGAGAAGGCACTAACCCAAGCTGCATTTGCTCTGTGGTATGCCATCGTAATTCCTACTTGGCCCCCTCCCGCCCCAATTCCTATTCCGACTAGTGCGGCAAGAGTTCTCCAATCCAGATCAACGACATCAGGAAGGGCCTGAGCCATACTTCCTGCAACCGAGAAGGCTGCAAACCAGAATACTACCGAGGATACGGAGTCAGTATTCCTTAGCTCACGTACGTACATGTATGCCATAGCAGCGAAGAAACCCGAGCCCAGGGCCAGGAGAGCATCCGGATCTATGCTGGAGAGATCCGGAGAAACAATCAGGATGATTCCTGCAAAGGCAGTGACGACCAGTAGTACGACGACTGGCTCCACCCTCTCCCTGATCACCCTGCCAGAGAGAAGTGCCACGAAAAGAGGAGCTGTGTACTGGAGAGTTACGGCCTGGCCTATCGGAATCCTCCCAAGTGCAGTGAAGTAGAGGATCATAGCTGTAAGTCCGACTACGCACCTTAGCAACATCGTCCTCTTGTCACTTACTCTAAGCGAAATACCCTGACTAGCAGCGAATACTGCTACTGCAAAAGCAATCACCGCTGACCTTACCATTATTATCATCCAGACATCCGCATGGAAGCTCGTCCATTTCACAAGAGCATTCATCGTTCCGAAGCTGAGGCTTCCGAATATCATCCAGAGCACAGCTACCCTGGGGGAATCTCCAGGTGCGATGTATGATGAGCCAGAGACTGACTCTTCTGGAGACATTATCTCAATCCCCAACGACTCTCAAGAACGGAAACTACGTCCCTGTAGTCCTGTCCTCCAGCACTATTGGGCTCATGGAGATGAATTGGTACTCCATGGCTCGGGGCCTCAGCCAATCTGATGTTTCTCCTGATTGCAGGCTCGACCACGAGATGTGGAAACGCTTCCCGAAGCTCCGAAGCAACCTGCTGATTCAGTGTGGTGGGGGCATGCATAGTCATCAGAACTCCATCCACTCCCAATGAGGGGTTAAGCAACGCTCTGACTTCCCTCACAGTTCCCGAGAGGAGGGCCAGGCCTTCGAGCGCGAAGTATTCGGTCTGCACAGGGACAACAAGACCATCACTTGCCACTAGGGCGTTCACTGATACTATGCCCAATGAGGGCGGGGTATCAATTAGGATCAGATCGTAGTGCGGGAGAAGCGGGGCTAGTGCCTCACTGAGCCTCCTCTCCCTGCCCAGTTGACGGAGCATTTCTTGTTCCAAACCAATTAGCGTCTTGTCTCCAACTATCATATGGACATTCTCGACTGCTGTGGCATGCCTGGCATTGACGGCGGTTTCGGGGTTTAGTATCAAATCACGAGTCGTAGTCCTTACTTTGCTCTTGTCAACACCCAAACCAGTAGCGCAGTTTCCCTGAGAATCAGCGTCCACAACCAGTACCCTATGTCCTCTAAGCCCTAGTTGAGCAGCTACGTTGATCACTGTTGTCGTCTTACCCACCCCTCCTTTCTGATTGATCACGGTCACCACCCTGCCCCTGCCCTCTGGCGTCGGTAGGGAGATTGGTAGCTCCATCGGACTGGCGGCCTTCTTCGTGATGACTCTCTCAACCGAATCTAGGATAGGAGAGCCTGCAAACTCCTCAGTCTCTGTGAACTCTACATCTACTACCAACGGATGCTTGTTCGCATCCGAAGTGGGCGACGACTCTTCTTTCACGAGCGCCTACGGCGCTCGGTAGGCCATTCAAGCTGCCGCTGAAAAAAATCCCGACAAACCGTTTCCCAGCCCCTAAGCTGAGCTCGAGGCCAGAATCCAGCCTGCCATTCTAGAACTCTCAGCATCCATCGCAAAACGAAGCGAGTGATCTATCCCGTCTCCCTCGTTCCAAGACCTCTCTCCCAGTAGGGCGACCCTACCGTCGCCAATTCCACCAGGGAGCGAGGAAAGAAGATCGTCTTGAGTGGAAGTAAATAGATATCCAAGCTCAACATCAGTGAACCAAGCTCCCTGCGCTCCCTCAATCATACTGTTTAGGTCCGAATACCTCAGGTCATCAAGCAGCCTTCCTTCCAAGAGTGATAGCGTATGAGTATCTGGTACTGCGTCTCTGTCCCACGAGGCAGTTCCAGAGTCGTACTGTCCGTCCTCAATCAAGTCACAGGAGTCTCCGGACTGCCTGACTTTGGTCCATCCAGATGCGTCGTTCTCAGTGACCCATGACATGTTCCACTCTGGCGACCTAGTGGGCTGTGACCAGTATGCCTGCCAAAGGTAACCAGTTGACTCCAGCGCGTTAGACGCACCGCTACTAGGATGGTCCTCGAGAGTGCACTGTATGGCTTCTTCCAAATCGAAGTCTCTCGCCTCAGACTCATCTGGCATAGCTGAAATCCATTGTCTCTGTGAAGAGCTGCTAGGCTTATCCTCTCCTGGCCCAGGCCGGCTATCGTATGTTGAGTACCATTCAATGTTCTTGCTACCAGAAGAACTTGTCAGCTCAGACATTGTCATTGAAATCTCTAGCCTTCCCTCTGGGAGCGACATCGCCGCAGTTCCAGCAATCAGGCCACAGCTCCCCGTCTCAAGGCTCTTATCTAACCTCAAATCGACTGTCTGCTGGACAGGCCATGGATTTCCGCTCTTCACCAGTAGATTCAGTCTAGCATGCCCAAGACAGTCTTGGATATCTTGATTCCACATTTCGATTTCGTAAACATGCCCGAAATCTTCAGTCTTCTTTTCAGAGCCGACCGTCCACCTCCATTCCGAGGACCAACTCGGATCATCAGTCCAACTGCTCCCCTCTCTGAGGACAGATCCTCCGAAAACCTCGTGTAACTCAATAGGGGTGAGTGGCAGTAGAAGTGGGGATATCCCGCTTATGCCTGAAAGCTCTTCCAAGTCATATATTATTGCCCTTGCAGCAGATAGATCCCCATTATTGTCCGTGAAATCGACTTTTAGATCTGATCTGATACTCTCCTTCGATGTAAGCTCGACCCATTTCTTAGAAGTTATGTCAGCAGTATTGTCTGGGAGGCTGACTCTTCCTCCACAATCCCCACTACTTGTGAATCTCCTGAATGTCAAATCCATATCCAGATCATAATCTAGGGTCTGCTCGGCTGTCAGATGGTCCCTTCCATACGCATCCGGAGAAGTCACAGCCCCGACGAAGCCCTGGTCTGATGAGTGTAGTATATCGGCCAATGCCCCCTTTCTCATGACAGAAGAGCCCTGACCAGAGACAATGTCCACTGAAATCTCATCGCATATCTCGTCTAGTGCGCTAGGCGAGGTCGCATCTCGGATCAGGTCAATCATTTCATCTCCGACGATACTGATCGAACCGTCATCTATCGAGAAGGTCATCTGATCGCCGTAGCGTAGCTGTCTTGCTTGGAAAGAGGAATCTGCCGATAGGAAGTAGAATGCCCCGGCTCCCGCAATCATAATCGCTACAGCAACCGCTGTAATGGGCTTCCAATTCTCAAATAGGGCATCGAAAGACGGGAGTACAATCACCATTGAGGATGTCTCTTGAGGGGTTTCTACCACAGGCTGTCCATCGGATTCTCCTGGAATGCTCCAAGTGTCAACCTCTTCAGATGGCTGCTCAATCGTCTCACTGACTAAATCTGCCACCATTACTTCGGGCTGACTCTCGGAAACGTCCTTTGAATCCTCAATACGCTTCCTCTCGAGCCATTCTTTCCCATAGTGTGCCCATTGTTCCATTGACCACCCCTCAGGAAGCCCCTCCTCTGGAATATCTGGTGCCCCATCTGGTAGTGCCCCGCTCGACTCTACCTCCGACTCTTCCGATGGCCTGACCAACTCTTCAGTATCGCCATCGTCCTTCTCGAATCTTGCTAGAAGCTTGTCAACGGCATCTCCGACATTTTTCTCAGGCACACGGTCCTTTGGTGCCTTCGGAGACTCTGTTGGTACCTCCTCGGCGTCTACGACGCCTGAGTTGCCCACTATTCTCTCTATCAGATCAGCCTTCTTCCCAGATACCATCAGGCCTAGCTCACTACACATTTCCCTGAGTTCATCTACCTTCATTGAGGAGAGGTCACTTGGAGTCGGCGAGTCGCTCCCTGACGTCGTCATCATGCTGAGCTGAATGCCGAGCCTTTCAATTCCTTCGCCATATTGAACACCAATTCACTCTCTATGTGCCATTATGGACAATGCCGTAAGGCAATACCCTCAAGAAGCACTTCATTGGGCCCCGAATCATGGAACCACGCCTAATCATACTGTCCAGGGCCCCTAGCCTTTACAGTACGAAGAGGATGAAAGAGGAAGCCGAAGCTGCAGGATGGGATGTCCGAATCATAGATCCTCTGAAGCTTTCAATCGTCGTTGATGACGATGGAGGGAGGCTCTTTCACAAAGGCTGGCCAGTGGACTGCGACGCAGTGATTCCAAGAATAGGGCATTCAATAACCAGACGAGGAGTGTCCGTGGTCCGTGCATTTGAGAGAATGGGCGTCATCGTACTGAACGAAGGTGACGGAATTCAGAGCAGTAGAGACAAACTACTGGCTTCCCAGAAAATGAATGAGGGAGGGGTGCCTATCCCTATTACGGCACAAGTGGGAACCTGGCAAGACACGAGGAGAGCCGTCTCACGAGTTGGAGGAACTCCTTGTGTGATTAAGACCAATGAGGGAACACATGGCTCAGGGGTTTTCTTGGCCCACACGGAACAACAGGCAAGGCAATTGGTCTACCAGATGCTGGAAAGGGGTCTGAGGCCACTGGTTCAGGAGTACATCAGTGAGTCTCATGGACAGGATATCAGAGCTTTCGTAGTTGGTGGAAAAGTGGTCGCATCCATGCGAAGGAAGGCCAAGGGGAGCGAGTTCAGATCCAATTTTCACCTCGGAGGGGAAGTAGAGAAGTTGGCCATCTCCGATGAATATGCTGAGATAGCCTGCAAAGCCGCGCAGATTTTGGGCTTGGAGATAGCCGGTGTCGATATGCTAGAGTCAGATAGAGGTCCATTGGTATTGGAGGTCAACTCCAGTCCGGGACTCGAGGGAATAGAGGCAGCATCCGGAATCAATGTCGCAAGTAGGATAATCAGGAATCTCGACGATCTCCATAGCTCAAGGCAGGCAGCTCAAGACAAGCAGCAACTTCAAGATCCCCAATATGAGGATGAAGAAGCCACAGGAGAGGCATAGCGGCCTTTCTTTCAATCTCAATAAATCGGCTCATTGCGCATCGTCTACAGAGAAGCATTCAATACCTCGGTAGCTTGCTTGACATCGTCCTAAGGGACAGGGATGCACGACCGCTTGCGGTTGGAGGCGAGGACATGACTTACCGAGAGGGATATGGAATTGATTCACCAAACTCCCTAGTCTCGGATAGAAATCCGACAATCCCCCTCAGGCTTCAACGCCTTTCTTCACTTCCATGGTTTGATTGCTGGGTACAGCAGCTCAGAATCGAGAAGAAGAGTAAACACACAATCCGAGCCTACACCCTGGCAGCTAGAACGTTCAGTACGACCAGGCTCCCCGGGGAGGCCGAGCCATCTTGGGACGATGTTTCTGAGATTCCAGTAATTGACTTCCACAAGAGGGCCAATCCGGAAATGGGGCGTATGGATGCTTGGATGAACACCTTGGGAGAACTTGGGCCATCATCGCTAAACGCCAGGATTGCAGCTGTCTCTCATCTTCTAAAGTGGCTCGGTCACGGAGTTCCAGACTGGATTCAGAGGCCATCCAAGAGGAAGTCTCTTCCACGTACCCTAGGAAGGTCTGAGCTTTCTAGGTTGAGGGACGCATCAGGCAATTCAGAAGATCCACTAGCCTCTCCAATTGTAACTATTCTTTTGGATACAGGACTGAGAGTATCCGAACTATGCGGCCTCGACATAGAGGATGTGGACCTCGATGACCAATCCGCATTGGTCATCGGAGGGAAAGGCGAAAAGGATCGAACAGTACTATTCACGGACGTTACTGTGAGAGCCGTGGAATCATGGCTACCGATTAGGAAATCCAGAGCTAGACTGACTGGGGCAGATGATAGTGAGAGGGCCCTTCTCCTTTCCAGCAGAGGGAGGAGGATGAACCCTAGGTCCGTTCAGAAGCTGATAGACAGACTCGCGGATGCATCCGACATCCCACGTTCGAGACTGAGCCCCCACACTTTGAGGCACACCTTCGCAACAGGCCTTCTCGAAAGAGGCGCAGATCTTGTTACCATCCAGAGGCTACTAGGGCACTCAAGTATTGCAACGACCAGAGTCTATCTGGAGATTGGAGACCAGACATTGAGGGAGATATATCACAGGGCTCAGAATTCCCCGCATGTTAGCAAACAACCACCCGCTAAAAGTCCAGAAGATCTACATGAGCCTAGAGAGGAAATCGCCAGAACTATCGAATGACTACTTTCTAGCCGGATTCTTCTTATTGGATCTTTTATGTACGGAATCAGGCCCCTTCCACTTCCTGCTAGCTCCCGACTCATTACCTTGGTGCCCCGGAATAGGACAGTGTTTCCCAGATCTACATCTACTGCAATTATCTTTAGGTGGATGGTCGACAACCTTCTGAAGACGGCCATACTTCCTGCGAGGCACAAATATCGAGATATAGGGAGGAACTTAGCAATTACTAGGCAAGTAACCTTGTACAGACACCTCCTGCAGAATCTATGAAAGATGACCTTGGAGTAGTCTCCGACCCCCAAAAGTCAGTCCTATATGCACAGGTTATGGACGGGGATCCAAGGATGAAGATAGATGGAGAGGGATATCTCAGATCCGCTTCATGGCCCGGCAATGGGACATACGTATTTCTTGGAGACGTAACCAAAGCAGTACTGAGGTTCCTAGGTCCCCACGACCCTCCATTTTTCTCAATACAGCCAGGTTACGATGAGCAAAGATGGGTTTTAGAATCTTCATCGGGCGAGCTTTCTGTTAGTGTGACCAGTGACTCATACTGGGGACTGGGACTTTTCGCCAGATGTTTCTTCAACAAGATTGAGATGGTTGGGCCTTTGTCTCTCAGAGCTCGCTGCATACATGATGTAGTAGCATCCCTGGGTAGGAACCCGTGGGAGCCATATCGTCTAAGGAGATTCGAGAGATTTACCGGGGCTTCTTCGGAGGAGCATCGGAGGAGCTGGTTGGAACTGGTTCAGTGGGCCTCTGAGGACATGAGATCGAATATCCTCGAGCTTCAGGAGAGGGCTGAAACGCTCTCCAAGAGAGGTGGCGATGAAGATGCAATCAAAAGGGCGTCCATGGATCTTCAGGAGGCAACCAAGGCTCTGGAAGATAGAAACGCCCCTGCTGTAGAAAGAGCTCTAGGGAGGGCTAGCAGCTCGCTGATAGAAGCGGATCCTAGTACAGAAGTACTCTCATCCGAATTCGCATCCCTTGACATATCCGATCAATTAGATACCTCGGAGGAAATACCCTTCATTGACCTATCAGAGGAATAGACTAGAGGCCGATAGTATCGGCTAGCCACGACAGCACATCGTGATTGGCCAGATAAATGGTGATTGAGAAAACAAAACAAGCCACGTAAATCATAGTCTTAGAAATCTGGATCGCATCCTCAGACTCCTCATCGAAGTACCTGATTAGTCCAGCAGCTTGCTGGATTCCACTACCCTTCTTCTCCTTCGCCATTGAACCGCCGGACCTGCCCACACTATTTCAAGCCCGCTAACACTCAATTCAAGGCTCTAGAGTCTCAATTAGCACGCATCCGCCATCTAACTCAACAATCTTAGAGGCTGCATTTACGGCAGTTTCTAGACCAGCGGTCATCAGTATCTCCCTCCTAGAGCCAATGTCACTCTGGAACACAAGTCGATGACTTAGCATCTCTAGAACTTCATGATCTACTATCTGCCAAACCCAGTCTTCTCCCTCAATGGTAACAAGGGCCTCAACTGGCGTGAGTGGCCCTTGTTCCATTCCATTGGCCTGCGCTCTTTCCACCAGTTCAACCAACTTCATTGTTGATTTACCCTGATCCAAACTCACTGGCTCTCCTGCATTTCTTGAAATTCTTCTCCTTAGTGTCCTCATAGCATCCCATCTGCGACAACGCCGCATGCCGCGAGTGACTCATCTGATGTTTAACCGTTTACGGATTCCAGATCTCGTGGAAGCCGTTTACCAGCATCAATTCCAAAGCCAGACCATACGAGCCATTGATTCGATAACGCCCTTTCGGACGGGCGTGGTAGACTCAGAGAAGTCATGGTCGGAGCTTGCTTCCTCCAGTCTTCTCCTGAAGGCAGTATCTAGTTGGAGAGAAGATCCAGAGAACTGGCTAGAGGGGTCCTTCGAACGACTTCCAGAGACCGTAAGAGTCAATCCTCTGAGGCCTGACAGAGAATGGGTCGAGGAATGGATTTCACAACATGGAGGGGAGGCCGTCCCTTGGTTCAATGGACCTGGGAGTGCTTGGGAGTTTCCGTTCAATAGGGGATCCGCAGAGGGAAAGACTAGGGAAATTCTGGTAGCTCTGCATGAGACAGGGAGGATTACACGTCAGGAGGTAGTTTCCATGATACCCGTTCTGGCCTTACAGGTTACTCATGGTGAATTAGTACTCGATATGTGCGCTTCCCCGGGTTCAAAGACGACTCAGATTTCAGAGTGCCTTGGTGAGAGTGGGGCGGTGTTCGCCAATGAGATTTCGAACTCGAGGGCCAATACACTGGTTTCCAACATTCACAGGCACGGCTCCAAGTCCGTTGTCGTGATTAATCACGATGGAAGACACCTTCCGAATATCCCAGAACGTGGTTTTGACAAGGTGCTGGTCGACGCTCCATGTACAGGTTCTGCAACAACTCGAAAGAATCCGGAGGTTTGGCATAAGTGGTCTCCGGATGGTGGCAGATCGCTTCATGATCTACAGATCGAATTGCTCAGGAAGGCGGTTAGATTAGCAAGACCCGGTGGGAGAATAGTGTACTCCACATGTTCATTGGACCCGGTAGAAAATGAGGCCGTTGTAGCTGAAATTATCAGATCCGAGCCAGGTTTAGAGTTGATTTCTGCTTCGGATATCCTTCCCGGACTTCCTGGAAGGAACGGGTTTCAAACATGGGACACTCTCGACTCCAATGCTGAACCTTCTCAAGACATTGTCTTGAAAGAATCGATGCTACCTCCCAAGGAATCTGAAATATGTGACTCCCTGCAGAGGTGCATGAGAATCTGGAATGACGATATTGGAGGAGGGGGCTTCTTCATTTCAATCATTCAGAAGCCTCAGAGAGATTCTGCGGAGCCCATGGGGGTAGAGCTGACCAAGCGTCAGGATTCCGTGAAACCAGATATGCCCAGCTCGCCACAACCAATTGAGGAATCCCTGAGGGGGTCTATTGAGGAGAAATGGGGTCCCATGCCCAAAGAGCTATGGCTAAGAGGAAAAAAGATACTCTGGGCCAATCCAGAAATAAAGTCAGTTTGGTCCTCGGAGAGGAGAATAAGAAACGGCAGAGTGACTATCCCGGGAGGTCGATGGAGGCCTCTGAGGGTAGTTCATCTTGGAAAGGAGTTAGCCAGAGTCAGGAAGGGAGAGGCCGATCGGGTGATTGGGAAATCCTGTCGGGAATTATCAAAGACCCTATCCAAGGGATTATCCGTGGTTAGCGAGGAATCACTTGACTCCTTCCTTCAGGACAAGTCTATTTCCAAAGAAGAGGTTGGCATTCCAAGTGGGATTTCTGGTGGGCACATCCTAGTCTCCGAATCCGATGCAGTTCCTGTATGGGTGGGTGATAGAGTCACACTAATGCTAAACGACCAAGAAGTACTAATCAGAATGACTCAGAGGGGTCTGAAAAATGACGATAAAGGACAAATCTGAACAGACGAACACAATTTTTAGCTTCCATATGGCATATGTTCATTAGCCTCATTCATCAATTGAATCTCCCGGTGGTTACTTGATTGACGACACTGATCGAAAAATAATTCGCGTGCTGCAGGAGGATGGCAGAGCCTCCCTAAGAAAAATTTCAGAAATCGTGGGAGTGGCTTTAGGCACCGTTAGTAACAGGGTCAACAGATTGGAGGATACTGGCATCATTACAGGATATTCAGTTAGGTTGGACCCTGAGAAGATTGGGTGGAATCTCAATGTGGTGATAGGCCTAAGGATACAGAAGGGCAGATTAATTGAGATTCAGGAGAAGATATCCAGGGATCATAGGGTCTCGGGAGTATATGACGTCACAGGAGACTATGACTCCATGGTAATTGCAAGGGCTAGGGATAGAGACGATCTCGATGACCTGATCAAGAACGTCATGTCAATAGACGGAATAGAGAGATCACTAACCCAGCTCGTCCTCAATACAGTCAAGGAGTCAATGACCGTAGCCCCGGAGTGACTAGCTGTACTGTGAGATGAGTGGAATCAAACCCTGAATATGAGGCCTGAGTGACTCCACAGTCCTTCCTTCCGGCTTCATGCTTCGGATGAATGCCATCCTTAGGTCTTCGTCTACCTTTACATCCAGAGATTCGAGACGTTCTCTAAGTGATTTCTGCAATGTCCCTCCAGTTCTATCCCAATCCATCAGAAGGATGATAGAACCCCCTCCGTCAATCTCATTTCTGATTCCATACCTTTCATGAAGATAAGCGACAAGCCTGGGTATGGGCCAACCTCTGTTGACCTTCTCAATCTGGCCTGTAAACCCTAATTCCCTCAGTGCCTTGACGTCATTAATCCCCTCCACAACGATCGGACAGTCACAACCTCCCTCCTCAATAGATGAGTTTCTCAATATGGAATCTCGAATCGTTTTGGCTGCCTTCTCGAATCTAGAAGCCCTGTCATGCGGGCCAGAGGAAATTTCCCTGTTGCCAGAGTCATTATGTTCCATCATCGCTCGATAAGGAAGGTTTTGCTTAGGAGTTTTCCCATTAACATGGAACAAATTTACAGGCTACGCATCCGTATCCCTTATGAGGGGAATTCGTACCCGTCGATACGGGTTGTGTCTTGACTATCCAGAGCACTCTATTCCAAGGCCTGTGGGACTACTACATTGTCATATCTATATTAGTGTCTGTTTTTACTTTCACATGGCTCTACCACCACTCCTTCTGGTATCGCTCAGAAGACGCCGATAACTATGACAATCCCGACGAAATCGCAGTAGGAGTTTTTCCCAAGCACAATGATGACATGAGGCTTGAAGTCGCATGGACAATCGCCCCATTCATCCTTATTGTATGGCTCACATATGTGTCATGGGTTCCCTTGGATGCAGTATGGTCTGAGATTGGCGAAGACGGCTATCACGGTGAGGAGTGCGAAGACGGGCAATCATCGAATAACCAACTTGATGAATATGGAGTTGTGACTTCGGAATGTTATCATGTAATAGAAATTACAGGAAAGCAATGGGTTTGGGCCTTTGACTGTCTAGACCTGTCTACAGAGTTATGCGACACTGGTAGTGACAATATTGAGGTCTATGGCACAGTTCCACTTTTGTCATTGAAGACCGGTGAGACATACCTAGCCAACATGAGGTCCGAGGATGTTACTCATGCTCCTTGGTTCCTAGGCTTGGGAGTCAAAGAAGACACACTCTATGGCGCAGAGATAGGGCCCTCAGAATACAATTGGCCGACCTCTATATGGCTTCCAATAAGCAACATAGTGGACGATCAGATCATCCTCTGCACAGAATACTGTGGAGATGCCCACTCTGTAATGGCAGGGAAATTGGTAGTACATCCATAGGAGATGACTGAATGAACAAGAAATCCACACGAACCCTGCTGGTAATGTCGGCACTCGTTATGGCAATGGTGATTTCTCCTTCCGTGGTTTCCTACCCGACAGGTATCCAAGGCGTCAAGGACTCAGGTTGCAACTGCCATGGGGCAGTTACAAGCTCGGAGGTCGTTCCATCTATCTCTGGTCTACCAGATCAATACAACTACTCAGAGACATACGAAATCGTCGTCTCGTTCTTAGGCGGGCCCTCTGATCCTTCCAATGCGAACCAAGGTGGCTTCCACCTCTGGGTCAGTGATGGGGAGCTAGCTCCTTCCGATGCCACCGTTCAATCATACAGCGTTAACGAGGTTAGCCATACGGAGGCTGGGAATGACCAGACATCATGGACAGTAACATGGACATCGCCTTCTAACGACAGGAACGTAGAGTTCATTTTGCATACCAACTCAGTAAATGGGAATGCCGACGGTGCAAATGGAGGCAGCTCAGGTGATATGTGGAACAGACTAACAGCGAAAGTTTCCCCTCCAGTACTGGTATTAGAGGAAGCAGATCCCTATGTCGTTCTCACAACACTAATCGTCGTCTCAGCAATACTACTAGTATTCACACTGGCATACGTTTTCTACAGAACTAATCCAGAATCCTTCACATGGGAGTTCTTCGCCCCATGGATAGCCGATTGGCTGACCACAACCGATCACAAGAAAGTCGGAACTTTGTATTTCGTTGCAGGACTCTTCTTCCTCGGAGTGGGAGGAATAATGGCAATGATGATCAGGATACAATTGGCCGTTCCTGGAAACGATTTCCTGACGCAAGATCAGTATAACCAGTTCTTCACTCTACATGGAACAACTATGATTTTCCTAGCCGCAATGCCTCTGATAAACGGTTTTGCAAATTGGATGGTACCACTCCAGATTGGAGCCCCAGACCTTGCTCTCCCCAGGCTAAACGCTATGTCGTTCTGGCTTCAGCCAGTTGGAGCTCTCCTGATATTCACTGGCGTATTCTCGGGCTCTGGAGCTGACACTGGGTGGACTGGATACGCACCATACGTTGTCAGTGAGACGGCTCACATGGGAACTACAATGTGGGTCGCAGGCCAGATTATGCTAGTAGCATCATCAACGCTGACAGGAATCAACTTCCTAACCACAATCGCTGTCATGAGGGCTCCCGGAATGGGCTGGCTACAGATGCCCCTCTTCACATGGTCCATACTAATCGCCAACCTGATGCTATTCCTTTCTATCCCAGCATTCGGAATCGGTCTTATTCAGGTCTACTTGGACAGGGTAATCGGAACAGCCTTCTATGACGTTTCCGCTGGAGGAGACCCCCTATTGTGGAGCCATTTATTCTGGTACTTCGGACATCCAGAGGTATATGTGGTGATAGTTCCAGCGTTCGGGGTAATATCGGAAGTGATAGCGACTAGCGCCAGGAGATCTATCTTCGGATACCGTTCCATGGTCTACGCAATGGCAGGAATTGGCGTTGTTTCATTCATCGTATATGGGCACCACATGTTCACAAGTGGCATGAGCCCAACACTAAGATTCGTCACTATGCTAACCACAATGCTTGTGGCTGTTCCCACCGGCATCAAGATTTTCAACTGGCTCAAGACAATGCATGGAGGGTCCCTAGTTTACAGGACTCACACCCTATGGACACTGGGCTTCCTTGTTACATTCACACTCGGAGGAATCTCTGGAATGTTCTTCCCATCCATTGCAATGGACCTACACCTCCATGAGTCATACTTCGTTGTCGCTCACTTCCACTATGTTCTCGTCGGGGGAACGGTTTTCGGATTCTACGCGGCCATATACTATTGGTTCCCGAAAATGTCTGGAAAGATGCTGGATGAGAAACTCGGAGTACTACACTTCCTGGTTGGCTTCATTTCCTACAATGCCCTATTCTGGCCAATGCACAGGCTCGGTGTTTGGGGAATGGCTAGGAGGCATCACACGTACTTCGTAACCACTGAGGAGGCCATGGGAGCTCTCCCTATTGAGGCAGCAGGATGGAACATGTTCATCTCGGTCTCCGCTTTCATATTCTTCTTCTCCAACTTCATCATGGTGGCTAACATGATCAAGAGTCTGATTCGCGGTCAAGACGCACCCGCTGATCCGTGGGGAGGATGGTCTTTCGAGTGGATGACGACATCTCCTCCACCCACTCCAAGCTTCGACCCTCACAACCTCCCAGTTCTTACAGATGCCAATGAGCATGTTGCAAATGAGCCGGGCACTCTGAGTAAGCTATTCAACAGACTCATGGTTAGTGAAGAAGAGACAGAGGAGGCGGTACACTGAGCGGCGCACATGATGATCACCACCCTAGTGCATGGGGCCCACATGACTGGAGTCATGGAGCACCTCACAATTCATGGTCCCCTTTCATCATGAGTGTGGGGATAGGAATATTCCTGTTCTCACTCGCAGGAGTGTATGAATGGGGTGAAATGGTCGACGCCAGCTCAATCGGAATAGTATTCGCGGCCCTTGCAATAGTGATGTTCGGACTCACGATATTCTGGAGGCAGGATATGTCATTCGACGGGGCCTATGAGCCCAAAGCGACTGGAACTCCCTTCAGAGGAATAGATATCCGAAAGGTTTCTGTGTGGATTTTCTTGATGTCAGAGATGATGGTTTTCACATCGCTGTTCAGTACTTACATGAGATACAGATTTGGCATAGAATCCTGCGAGTCAGTATTCGAGTCAGGACAATGGGTCGAGGGAACTTCAGTTACCTGCTTTGAGCCAGCAGGGCATCTAATTGCATCATCATGGTTCCACATTGCACCAGGTGCCATTAACACGTTCGCTCTGATAGTCTCATCATTCACTGTGGTTCAGGCATTGAGGTATGCTAAGAAGGTGGATCTAGACCATAAGGTAAGAACAAAGCTAGTGACTAGGTATCTAGGTGCTACAACAGTTCTAGCGATACTATTCTTGTCGTTGAAGATGATTGAATGGTTCATAGGATTCCCTCTTCCAGAATTCCTAGCCGAGTATAACCATGGAGATACGACAATCAAGTCTCTTTATGCGGAGGGCTATCTGATCAATGCAGATAGTTACCAGCACCACTACTATGACACTGCTTACCTGGCCGATCACGGTCATGGGCTATCACATGATACTGAGCTTTATGCGATGATGGAGGCAGGAACTCATTCTGGAGGACAGATGATGGCTAATATCAGAGTAAGCGCATCCACTTTCTATGTCACAACAGGCACTCACGGAGTCCACGTACTTGGTGGAATAATTGGTCTGATGTACATGACATTCAAGGCCAGTAGAGGAGGATACACTCCTGAGAATGCTGTCTCGATAGAATATTTCGGACTTTACTGGCACTTCGTTGATCTTGTATGGGTCATCGTCTTCCCGTTCTTCTATCTGTACTGAGGTGAAAAAATGGCGCATTACACTATACTTGGAAAAGACCCATATTGGATGAACTTCATCGGCCTAATGGTTTTGACTCTGATAGAGGTAGTTGCTGTTGGGTTTCACCTTCCAGAAGAGAAAATATTTGTCTTCAGCAACTATACTCTCATGATACTAACAGTGGTAGCAATTCCCAAATTCATCATGATAGCGATGATATTCATGCATCTCTATGGCGAAGAGGACTCCGGTATCCTCACAGTCACGGCATTGTTCCCGTCATTCTTCATCATCATCATGATTCTATTCATCGGATTAACCCACCCTGAAGCTACAACCGGCCTTCCAGCATGGTGTAGGCCCGGAACCTACTGATGGAAAGGTTTCATTTGAAGGACCTATTCGCACACATGCTGCAGACGTCGCATAGCCTGGTATTGCGCCGGATTTGAAATCCGGTGTCCTAGTGACTCGGGAGTTCAAATCTCTCCGTCTGCGCCATTGAATCTGATCATTTAGTATTAGGTGGATTACTGCCACCTCGCACATTTAGGACATTAGGGTGGAAATCGAATCTCACTGGAGTAGTAATCGAAATCTCTCCATCTAGGCTGATGTAGAGTGGTGGATCATGACCCACATCCAGTGTTGGCTCACCCTCGTCATCTAACGCTCTTATCTCGAAGCTACTGCAAGGCTCCATTGTAATCTTCCCCCACTTTCCTACATGCTTACCTTTCTCCAAAGGCCCCATTACTCTAAGCATCTGACTCTTGGAAAGTCCGAAGCCAAGAACAATCCTCGAACTATCTCCGAAGGGATGCATTCCCGGAGCTACTCTGAACCCGCCTCCGAAAGTCTCAGCTTGCATCATAGCAAAAAGTCCCGTAAGATCCACTTTTCTTCCCGGTTGATCATCTACTCTAATCCATGCCATCTGACTTTTCCAACCCAGTATCGCCTTTATGGCTAGAAAGGTATATTTTTTCTGACCACTTATCCATGAGAAGTAACCTTCCTCTTTCATTCTGTTAATCGAAGAAGTTACTCCTCCATCACACTCCAGAAAACTCCACCTTACCAGATTACCCTCTCTGGATGGCTCCCCTGTTACTGGATAGTGCTTTGGAGAAGTAACTCCCGGATGCTCAGGAGCCATCAATCCTTCTACCCTGATTCCTCCAACCGAGTAGTCAGATCCGCTTTTCAGAAGGGAAATCGCGCCCTGTATGTCATTGAGGGGGATTCCAATAGACCTAGCAAAATCATCACCATTGCCCATTGGAATGATTCCAAGGCGTTTACTGGAGCCACGAATCCCATTTGCTACTTCATGCACAGTTCCATCTCCACCGACTGCAACTATCAGGTCATACTCACTATCTCTTAACTCGCTAGATATCTCTATTGCATGCCCTTTGCCTTCTGTCTTGAAGAGATCAAACTCTATTCCAGAAGCCTTGAGAGCATCTTCCACTTTGTGAAAACTCCTCCCCAGTTTACCGTCTCTGGCGTTGGGGTTGACTATGCAGGCCACTCTTGCCATGATTGTGCGAGCGACAGCATAGGACTTCAATACTGCCGAAGCAAGATATGATATCGAAGGTAGTGCCGCGTTCGTTTGACAATGGACCATGACGACCGATTTATGAGAATCGCTCTAGACCTCGGGTCTAGGGGCGGATTTAGGGTCATGCCGAATCCAAGGGTCGGATGCGTACTTGTTCGTGACGGAGAGGTGATAGCAGAGGGATGGCATGACCACATAGGAGGACTTCATGCAGAACAGATGGCAATTGCAGACGCCGAGTCCAGAGGCGTAGAGACTCAGGGAAGCACTGCATACGTCACTTTGGAGCCATGTAACCACTTCGGAAGGACCCCCCCTTGTACCGAGGCACTTCTATGGGCAGGAATAGAAAGAGTCGTCATAGGTGCGTTGGACCCCAATCCAACCGTCCGTGGAGATGGCGCCAATTCACTAATCGAGAATGGAGTTTCTGTCAGTACCGGCTCGCTGGAAGATGAATGCATAGAACAGATGGGCCCATTCATGCACTGGTGTGATAAAAGAAGGCCGATGGTATTGTTGAAGGCGGCTACTGACTGTAATGGGAACACGGATTGTGACTCTAGCATTGAATCATCAAGGTTCACGTCCGCAGAATCGTTGAGACTCGCACATGACCTAAGAGCAGACTCAATGGCTATTCTGGTTGGGATTAACACAGTAATAAGAGATGATCCATCTCTTACTGTCAGAGGTCCAGATATCGGACCCAGGGAACAGCCCTTGCGAGTTATCATTGACCCAAAATGTAGAATTCCTGAGGACTGCAAGGTGATGTCTGACGGAGAGGCTTCGACCTTGCTAGTCCATGCTATTGAGCCAGATATCGATGTTGACCCCTCACATGTTGAGAGAATCATACTTGCTGAGGACGGAGAAATTCCCGTTTCAAGAATATTGGATATGTTAGGAGACAGGGGAATCCAGTCATTGCTGGTCGAGGGCGGGTCTGATACATGGATAAGGTTCCTGAACGAGGGGGAAGTGGACTTCGCCCAGATGTGTAAATCCCCATTGGAGCTCGAGGGAGGAAGGCTCCCATTCAATGAGGAGCTCCTTGTTGAATCCGGTCTTGTGAAATTTGAGGAGTTCGAATCTGGGGGGGATGCTATTACAAGATGGAGAAGAATCTCCAAGCAGTAGAATTGTGGTGGGCGATACAGGATTCGAACCCGTGTCCAAGCGTCCGAAGCGCCCGATGATATCCAGACTACACCAATCGCCCAATCATCCACGGCAGCTTTCCCATTTTCAATCCGACGGATGGAATACCGCAATAACTCTCACTAGACTTCTGTGTACCCTAACTGGACAGAACAGATGAACTCTCCATCCAATACTCTCTATCTCAACAACCAAATCGGACCATGATCTGCCCATTACAACAGTATCTTCATGAGTTAAAGATGCCAAGGCCTCTGGTCCAGCAGGTAGCATCGTAGACACCACTCCTGTTGGGTCTATTTTTCGTGCCTCTCCCAGAACATTGAGAAAAATCTCAACTGAGTCATCTGACTTCCATGAGCTACGGCCATAGGGAGGATCGAAAACGAAGGAACAACCATCACGTTTCCCCCAAAGTCCGAAGATTTCCGACGCATCGCATTTCTCTACAGAGCACTTCCTATCCAACCACTTCAGATTTGATATGCTGCCCTCGACCATTCTTGAATCAAGATCACTAGCCAGGACTTCAATATCTTGTAAAGATCCCTCTATGGCAATTCCACCAGTTCCACAGAATGGATCGATGATCGTTTTCGTCTCTCTGCCAGGAATATTGGAGAGAGATATCAGAAGTCTGGCTTGTCGCGGGTCAAGGGAGACCGGCTTGAAGTAAGGCCTCTCTGTAGGAGACCTCCCAGAGAAGTCCTCTTTTTCCCAATCAACTTCTTTGATTCCCCATGTAATAGTGATTCCAGAGAAGGAATATGGCTCTGGATGAGAGTCAATGTCATTAGAGCCAGCTATAATGACAACGACTTCATTCTCTGGATCTTCAAGATTAACATCTCTCCCCTGACTGGAGATATGCTTGCCAACAGATCTTTCGAAGGCCCGACTGCTTAGGGATCTAGGCAGCTCTCCAATCTTCCTAGTCCGAATGGCAAAGCTCCCTTCGCCCATTGAATTTACAGCCCAATCACCAATTTCAGTGAAAAGCTCATCAAAACCCTTCGAAGAGTCATCCAACTCACAATGCCCTCCAAGGACTAGTACCTCGTCAAGAAGTGCGCATCCAGATAGTCTTTCCAATGCCCCTTCTTTGATTTTACATGCAACAATACGAGGATGAAGGATATCCAAATCTCCGACAATCGCCCGCATCTCCTCCCTAAATAGCCATGAATGCCATCCCATTCCGAGTAGTGCGAAGCTCCCCATCCTCCTCCTCCTCCAGCCAGTCACCAAAACTTCAACCCTAAATGCCTTGACATTACCCCGGGTATCAGGAGGGGAAGTTTTGGGCTGTAATTTGAAGGACCTAGCTCCCGCTACACCAATTGAGATTAGTGACCTATCTGGTCAAAAGGTAGCTATTGATGTATTCTTGAATGCTTACCAGTTCATCACATCAATGACGGGCGATGATGGCAAGCCACTATCGTATAATGGCAAACCAGTTTCTCACCTAATGGGGTTTCTTGACAGAGCCTCGATTTTAGTTTCTGAAGGAATCGAGCCTGTCTTTGTCTTCGACGGAAGACCTCATGATTTGAAACGCGCAACCCTAGATGATAGAAAAACGAGGAAGATCGAGGCAAAAAGCAAGTGGGAGGAGGCAATCAGTTCTGGGGACCTCTCAAAAGCTAAGAAATTGGGGCCACAGACAGCAGAATTCACTCCCGAGATGGTATCCGAGACAAAACGTCTCTTCGAGTGCATGGGCTTGGTTTGGATTGAAGCGCCAATGGAGGCAGAAGGCGCAGCAGCGGTAATGTGTAGGAGGGGGGAAGTTGGCGCCGTCGCGAGTCAAGACTGGGACACGCTCCTTTACGGTTCACCGACAATGATTAGGAATCTCACTGCTCATGGCACTAGAAAGTTTGGAAGAATGATGCAAGCAGAGATGATATCATTAGAAAAGATGCTTGCTGACTTACAGATTTCTTACAGTCAGCTAGTCGATCTGGGCATAATGATAGGGACTGATTTCCATCCAGGAATCAAAGGAATAGGTCCCAAAACCGGACTCAAGCTAATCAAGGAGCATGGTACTATGGAAGCTGTGTCCTCATTCAAGGGATTTGATTTACCTGAAAATCTTGAGGAGATTAGATCATTATTCCACAATCATCCTATCGGTGAAGATCCACTGCCACAATCCAAGCAAGCCGTTGAAGAGGACTTGATCCAGTTCCTACAACTTGAGAAAGGCTTCAGTGATTCCCGTATGAAAAGAGCTTTTGATAGGCTAAGCTCAGTAGGAAAACTTAGGTCTAAGAGTAGACCGACATTATTCGATTTCTGAAATTTGCGGACACTCCTGGGACTGAAACGCCCCAGGAATGCCCTGTCTCCACTGGAATATTCCAGTAGGCCGAACAAAGATTACAGGTCTAAATCAAGTCACTGTTCTCTAAATCGTCAGGAATCCCGTCGCCATCGTCATCATCATCTAGATGATCATCGATGCCGTCGTTGTCATGGTCAAACTGACCAGTCATATCCCAACCATCGTTCTGCTCGAACCAATCGGAAAGTCCGTCGTTGTCATCGTCGTTGTCGAAGCTGTCTGTAAGCCCGTCATTGTCATGATCGTACCTCCAAACACCAACAACTCCATCGGCTTCATCAACATCTAGGATGTTATCGTTGTCATCATCAGTGTCGACACCGTCATCTAGCCCGTCATTGTCATGATCACGCGAGTAGTCCTCGCCGTTCGGTCCAATGTCGTTCCAGTTGTCGATACCGTCATTGTCGATGTCGAAATCCAGGTTGTCAGGGATGCCATCGTTGTCATGATCATAGATGTCTGTGTTAGGGTTTCCATCATTGACTTCCTCTTGGTCATCAATTCCGTCACCGTCATCATCATCATCATCCGCATCGTCGATTCCATCGTTGTCATGGTCTTCCGGACTTGAGTCTTGGGAGTCTGGGATGCCATCGTTGTCATCGTCATTATCCAAGTCATCAGGAATTCCATCACCATCGTTGTCGTTCTCTCCGTTCTGGTTCTGGTTGTCGAGCTGCTGGTTTTGCTGCTGGTCTGACTGCTGGGCCTGTTGTCCTTGGCTATCGCCTTGTGTTTGACCCTGCTGCTGCTGGTTCTGACCATTCTGGTTGTTACCATTCTGATCCTGGCTCTCTTGGTCGCCTTGTTGGCCACTCTGTTCGCCACCCTGCTGCTGTTGTCCTTGACCGTTATCTTGCTGCTGACCTTGCTGACCTTGTTCGCCGTTCTGACCTTGCTGGCCGTCTTGGCCGGATTGTGATCCTTGATCCTGGCCCTGACCTTGCTGGCCCTGACCCTGGCCCTGACCTTGGCCCTGACCTTGGCCTTGACCTTGGCCCTGACCTTGGCCTTGACCTTGGCCTTGACCTTGGCCTTGACCTTGGCCTTGACCTTGGCCCTGACCTTG
>PBZE01000010.1 GCA_002730095.1 Methanobacteriota archaeon
CTGAACCAGGCGATGAAGTCATCACTGAGAGATACAGTCACATCTATGTCTATGAGGGAGGGGGATACGCAGCATTGTCTGGGTGCTCCATAGCTCTGGTTCCAGGGATGGATGGCATAATGTCCCCGAAGGACGTCGAGTCAGCCATTAGGAAGGGCGATGGTAGCCTTGGGCACTATCCGAACGGTAGCATGGTCTGTGTTGAGAATACATCCAACAGAGGAGGAGGTACCTGCTACTCGTTGGACGTACTAGATGATATTGCGAGGGTGGCCAAGGATAACAACTGCAAATCTCATATCGATGGTGCTAGGATCTTCAATGCATCAGTCTCATCCTCACTGAGTACGCAGAGAATGGCGAGAGAGTACGATACAATCTCCGTCTGTCTGAGCAAGGGACTGGGCGCTCCAGTTGGTAGCGTTCTTGTAGGGTCTTCTGAGACCCTCTACAAGGCACATAGATGGAGGAAGATGTTCGGTGGCGGAATGCGTCAGGCAGGAGTATTGGCAGCTGCAGGCATATACGCTCTAGACAATAATGTCGACAGACTCTCCAAGGATCACTTAAGAGCCAGAAAAATAGCAGAAGCAGTCAACAGTATGGATTCCTACAGTGTTGACTTGAAACAGGTCCAAACCAACATGGTATACGTCGGCTGCGAGGAGGGAGACTCGGAAAATTTGGTGAAGAGGCTAGAGAACAATGGAATACAGACTCTTACGATAAATGACTCCACGATCAGGATAGTCACACATCTGCACATCACAGACGACGATGTCCGCAAGACAATCGAGGCTCTGGAATCCGCACAAAAATGAGAAACTGTTCAATAATGGGCTCCGTTAGCATGCACCATGAGGCGTGTTCTTGCAGTTCTAATGACGGCAATTATTTTGATACCCATTCAAGCAAGTGCAGCATCGGGGCTCTTTTGGGATCATGCTAGGTATGACTCAGATGGTATTCCAATCGAGGGAGGGACCATTGGGCACGGGGTCGACTGGAATTTAACTTCTAATAACGACTCATCTGGATTCAAGGAACTCTCATTTATCTCATCGGTCGAATCCATGTCGACAATAGTGGAGGTATATACTGCAACATGGTGCATTAATTGCGTCTCGACCCAAAACACTCTCAGTGAGGCCATAGGGGACTCAGATGCAGAGACCATCCACTATCACAGTCATTGGTTCGATTCACTTGATCCATTTGGCAGTGATAGTACTGAGGAACGATGGGAATCAAATTACGGTCATGCATCAGCACTAAGAGGTACCCCGAGAGATGCACCCACCAAGGTGATTGATGGTGAGAGATTTCACTGGGGCAAGGTCCCGAAGTCAGACTCCCTTCTAGATGATTATTCTGCCTCATTCTCCAGAGGTTCAACTGCCCCCCTTTCCGGCAACCTCTCATTCACAATTCTTCAAAATCAGCACCAATTCAATATTGAATGGAATCTATCTTCGATTAGTTCTCACGCTCCGACAGGAGAACTCTCTATCGAACCATGGTTACTTCTTGTCGAGGACTCCGCTTACTACCCTGATGGACTTAACAATCAGCAAAATTACGAGCATGTGCTACTAGAAGCCATTCTGCTGGAATCGGAATCAGAGAACTATGGAACTGCATCTGTAAACCTTCCTTCACTATGGGACGGAGACGATCTCAAGGTTATCATGCTATTAGACTGGTCAACAATTTCAATGGAAGGGCCCGGGGTTTTATTGCCAGCCCCGGGGTTAATGTTGTTGCTGACCTCATTAATCGCTATGGCTGTCATCAGGGCTCCAAGACAGCCTTAAATGCAGATTCTCTCAGTTGGGTTGAATAACCCCCGCAGTACATGGGCAATTCTAGGAGGCCGTTCAATGAACTCGTATGGAGACTCAGTAACTATCGAAGAGACTCCAGTGGGAATGGTCCCTGAGTGGCTCATCGAACATATGGTCAACCAAGCTATAGATCCACGGCCAAGATCGAACGGAGGCGCTTCCAAGATTCTAATACTGTACTCCAATGAGGAGAGCAGAAGAGAGAGCATGACTCGTTTGAGTGATATCGGTTTCGCTTTCGATAGGACCCTTCATCACACTCTCGAATCTCTCAAATCTTCACTGATGACCGATCTAAGACTCCCTAGAAAAATCGCATTGGGTCCAGCATTTGAGAGAGTTCTCCATGAATACTGTGCGTTGAAGGCATCCAAATTGGCATTTCCACTGATTAACCCTCTTCCTAACATGTCTTGGGGCCCAGGAAAGACCGCAGCACTTTCTGAGCTTCACGCCTTCCTCGCAGAGGAACAGGCAATAGATTCGTGGAGCGGCCCTGGAATCAATTCTTTCACTAAAATCCTCCAAGACCTGGAAGATAAGATAGGGGGCACACACCCGGATTTTCTGACTTCAAGAATCATAAATGGAATATCAGGAGGGAGATCTCCCTTCACACTCATGGACATAGATGGGATTGTAATGCTTGATCACGCTCCCTCACTGAGTAAATCGGACGTACAATTACTCCTAGAAATCTCTCAAATCAAGCCTATCCATCAACTCACTTATCCCGGCAGCTACAGACTAGGCCACCACGGTGCACAAATCGAGGACAGATATCCAATCACAAGTAAAGAAGACCTCCCATCATGGGTCCCAGAGCATCGTATTTCCAAAGATAAGGAAGACCCTGTAGTGGAGAGGGTGCTTGTCAATTCAGAAGAACAATCCTTCGAAGCTGCAATCAAGATTTCGAATAGTTTGATGGATAAAGACGACGAGTGCACAGTGTTGATAATTGATCCAGCTTTTGAAGAGAACCAGTTAAATTGGAAGAAATTGGTTCAAAACATAGGTCTACCCTCTACAGGAATAAAGCGTCCAATTACATCATCACCGATAGGTCATTGGCTACATGAGTTGGTAAATCTTGGAAGCGGGCCCAACGCATTCTCAATGGAGAGAATCAGACTGATCGCCCTGCAAGAGTCACTGAACCCCTTCTCACTTTCTTCTACTGATCAAGAAGGCAGTCAGAAGGCCCCAAAACCTGACATAGAACTCCTAGAAAACATCGCCAGATCGGAACATATACTAGGTGGACAGGGTGCTTTAAAAAGATGGTTAGAGGCTCTTCGTAGGACACCGAGAAACACCGAGAAGATCGATTCACGTCAGTCCACACAGTGGTGGATGCTCTCCTTGGCATCCTCCCTCTCCCCTCTACTGGATGACTCCGATAGGAAGCTACTCTCTAATGAAAAACTCACCAAAGGTTGCCTCTCAGGGCAGACTCTTTGGGTCGCACCACCTCTTTCTACTGGAGACGAATGGCTAGAATCAATTATTCAGAATCTTGATACGACTGTCCAAGAGAGCTTCCTCGATGGCAATACTCTACCTCCGTCATCCATAGTACAGTCAATCATTAACGAGCATTCCAAACTTAGGTATCTGCAAGATGTAGTAGGCCAGAAACCTCCTAAGGGTGGCCAAGATTGGGTGTTTGAGCTATCTACAATACTCAAGAACGCCCCACTACCAGCACAGTCCTCTGGAATCAGCTCAAGACTCAGAATACTTCCGCCCCATGCAGCTCTAGGGTGCACTTCTGACATAGTCATCCTGACTAATGCCTCGTCATCTTCCTGGAATCTAAAATCCATGAAAATGCCTTTCATTGATGAGATTGAGAGGCATCAATTCGGGCTGCTGAGGCCAGATATGCCAATCAGAGATGCGAGACACCACCTAAGGCATATTTTGAATTGTGGCGAAAGGGCTATCCTCATCGATTCGAGTATTGAGAAATCATTACCGTTGGCATCTCCAGTGGAGGAGATTATGCATTTTTGCCTCGAAACAACAGTCTTCAAGGAAGATTACGACAATCCTGGACCTAGGGACGAAAGGCAAGATGACGGCTTCCGCATCAGGGAAATGACGCCTCCTTCCAAATCCCCACTCAATCCAAGCTCAATCACAATCCCTCTAGACAGGGAGCTGCAAAGAGACAGGGAGCGTAGACAACCCAAGAAGGCAGATGAAGGAGGATATCTGCCATCAGAGAGTAGAAATAGAGTCCTCCACTTTGATAATGATGACCTTACTAGGAGACCCCCAAAAGCAGTAGAAGCCCCTAGATTTGCGGAAATGTGGCCTGTCATTGGAGCTTTGAGCGAAAATGGAAAGAAGACTCCTACAATCGATCCAAGGCCATTCATTCCAACGCCAACAGGATCAAAAATCTCCGATGCAAGACACGGATTCTTGTCTGGCCCTGAACAGACAATTGGCCGTTGGTCACCAAGTAGATTGCAGGAATGGACTAGGTGCCCAAGAAGAGGCTGGATGACCAAGGGACTTAGGATCAGAGACGAGGAGACCCAGAGCGAAGACCTCGATCCTAGGATACATGGAGACTTACTTCACCAGATTCACCACGATCTTATCTGTGATATTCTATCTATGAAAGAGGGAGTCGAGAGGAACATCTCAAATCACACAAGAGAGGAGTCAACAATCAATCTGTCAAAGTCGGGACTCAGTCCCGAGGAACTAATGAAGAAGGCCTTGGAGTGCCTAGATAAGTTAGCTCCATGGCTGGAAAGGTCCGATGGGGTCTCCACTTACAGACTTAGGATGCTTACAGGAATGTCTCGTAGTGACTGGAGGTCATGGCTTGCCAACCCTACAAGCATCCCCCTTGGAGGAAGAATCGGAGATCTGATTCGCTCGGAGTTGGAACTTTTAGATACCATGCCAATAGCCTTAGAGTGGGAGATATCCGATGGTAAGCCTGAAGGTACTGAGATAAATTTGGAACCTTCTGAAACGAGTCCAAATCAGGACAAACTCCCGTCTATTTACGTAAATGGAAAGATAGACAGAGTGGATTTGATTGCTTTCGACGCAGACTCTACCATTTGGGTAGACGAAGAGGGAAGCTCTGAGGTGGCCCCGATTAGAATTTCTTCCAGGAAGGATTGGAAGCCACGCAGAAGAGTAATTATTAGGGATTTGAAAACCTCTGAGCTCAGTCCAGAGGATAGGCACAAAAAGGGCCTGTTGGAAGAACTCCAACTTGCAATCTATGCCAGATCTTGGGAGGAATGCCACCCTGGAGATTTGGTAGTTGGGGCTGGAATTTCCACCATTGGACACCTGACAAGTCATTTTCTAGAAACTTCTCCGTCGTACTTCCCCGAGGCCAGGAACGTTTCAGTAGGCAATATCTCAGCAGTTACAGAGGATCTACATAGATTCCCCGATGAGTCTAACGATCCTTCCAGTGACCCATTCAGAGCATGGCTCGCACAGAGGCTATCCGTATCTCTCGGAGTCTCCAAAGGTGCGATTGAGGGAAGGGTCCACCCTACTCCTTCCAAGTCATCATGCAGATATTGCCCAGTGAGTAGCATCTGCGAAGTCAGGGTAGAGGAGGATTACTGATGATTCCCAACACTGCCCAGAGGCTGGCCTTAAATCTGGACGCCCACATTGTTATTGATGCAGGTGCGGGAACTGGAAAAACCAAGACTATTGTAGACAGAGTCATTGAACACTATCTCTCTGGTGATCAAAGAGCTACAAGGATTCTTCCAGTCCCGGAAAGACCCCTCCCAATCTCTGGAGGGACACTTCTATCCCCCTCCTCGGAAACAGTAGATCCGAAGGATCACCCTGGATTGCTACCAGGAGAGGTCGTATTGCTCACTTTCACCAACAAGGCCGCGGATGAAATGAGACACAGGTTGAGGGAAGAAATCTCCAAATTGAAGACTGGATCATCGAGCTCCTCTGGAAGAACCGATCCAAGAGTCACACATTCTGGCCTATCCGAGCAGTTACTTACCTTACTAGAGGATGCCCCAATAGGAACAATAGACTCCTTCTTCAACCAACTCGTTACCCCATTTAGAGGCCTCTTGGGTGACGCATTAAGCAGGGAGAACATCTCTGATGCAAGCAGGATCCTCCTAGTCGAGGATGCTATGGATATTCTCTGGAGATTGCCAAGCTCAATATCGGGTATTGGAGATGCGGTTGATGCTGGTATACCCTCTGAAATCGCTCTGGACGTACTCGAGGCGAGGGAGAGAATCGCTAGGAGATATTCGGGCAGGAAGACAGCCGCGAGGCTTCTGAGCGGACTCGTAAAGAAATCAGTATTCATCGAAGAGGGCTTGAGTGCTATAACCGACGAAAATGGCTCGGTCAGCCCCAGCCTTCTAAGAAACAGAATCATCTCTTCAGCTGATAGACTTCAAATCGAGACGATATACAGTAGGCTGAAGGAAATTAGTCTGAGATACTGCGATACAATCCTGGGCTCCCCGGAGATGGTAGGAGCTGGCATTCCCGATGATTCAAGGATGGCCTGTATTATCTCTTTATGCGATCAATCCCCCACGACCCACTGGGACAAACTTACTTGGCTGGCACATCATCTAGATTGCACGGCCACCACCGCCTCCGTTCAGAGGGAATCACCAACAATCTTCGATCGTTTTGGAAATCTTCCAGATGATAGTAGTTGGTCCAGAGGCGTGAACTCATGGAGCTCAATAAAGGATAAGCATTTCAAGGAATCAACAAAGAACAATCTAATCAAAGAATCCAGACTAGTTAGGGATACTTGGGAATCCAAAGAGGGCTTACTGATACAACACTTCGCCCAGATTGCCATGCTCATCGATTCCAATCCAACTGTCAATTCTCCAGAATCCAGAGGAAAGCCCCTGAATGCATTGAATGAAGTATTGCCCGATAGACTTCCGACCGGAGTAAGCCCCAATAAATTCTATTTCACACTAGATTCTGAGGCTAGGAATCTCGATGATCTAAGACTGCTACACTTGGGATTCAAGGGAATTTTGAAGAGTCTGAAGGAGAGAGAGGAAGTACATGATTTTGATGATATCCAAAGGCTCGTCGGAGACCTGCTTCTATCTAACTGCCCAGATGTATGCAGAAAATTCTATCCAAAATCGGTAATCAGGGAATTAGACTCTATCGGGGAGGAGCCTTGGAGGGACGATCATATCGACAGAGCGTTCGATCAGATTTCAATTCTGGAGGAAAATCCCTCTATGGCAGGAGAATCAGCTTCAAATCTAGGCGTAATCAGACTAGATCTGGAAAGAAGAATCGAACTTCTCAGAAATATTCGTAGGAGATACAGGGCCTTCATAATAGACGAGGCCCAAGACAACTCTCCCTTGCAATGGAGGCTCCTATCGAGGTTATGGGGCAGTAGAAAATTTATGCAAGGCGAGGCTGAACCACCAGACACCCCGTGGCAACCAACCGTATGCTATGTGGGCGATGTCAAGCAAAGCATCTATGCATTCAGACAGGCCGAGGTAGTAGGCTTCTTAGAGTATGCAAGAAAGCTCATGTCAATCAACCAACACGAATTCTCAAGCATACCTCAATTACACACAAACCCCCCACTGAGGAAGCTGGATTCCAGCAGAGATCCCAGAAACGCCCATGTTTCCGGAATCAACGAGGCCACGAAACTAGCCGAAAGGGCGGGCATGGACACCACTCCATGGGTCCCATTCGATTTACCAGATGATGGCCTCACCCCTCCCGATGGAGAAGTTGCCAGGAGAAGAAATGGACTTATCCGGCTTAATGTGAACTATCGCACAGATGGCGGGCTTCTCGACGTGATGAACCATTGGTGGGATGATATATTCTCACACAGGCACAGAGACTTCCCAGATGGTGACTTCTATGCAGAGCCCCAGCCTCTCAGGCCCTGTAAAGATAAATCCGATTCACACGGCTCAATAGAGTGGATATGTCCAATTCTCACCGGAGGGGATTCGGATCCGCCTGAAGACCTAACGATTCCCGTGGACTCATTCGGATTTGGGAAGCCAGATTCAATCGAGAGACAGGCTATGATGATCGCTATGAGGGTCAGAAATCTAGTACAAGGAGCCCCTGTCAGAGTCCTTTCCTCAAATGGACACTGGATGGAAATGCCATCCGAGGAACCAGTAAATCCAAGTGAAATAATGATTTTACTGCCCAGTAGAAGCAAATTAAGGGACAGTATACTCCGCGAGCTTACCATTGTTGGAGTTCCTGCCCAAGCAGATCGTGAAGGCAGCCTACTGGAACGCCCCACAGTTCATGCTCTGCATGGCCTCATGCAGTTAATGGCCAGGCCAAAATCCACTCACCATGCAGCATGGTTGGCAAGATCCCCCCTAGTCGGCCTGGATGATCAACAACTGCAGAGCTTCATTTCCGGCAGTACCAAAGGAGAGAACATGCTGATCAGAATGCAAAAATTTTCATCCAATATTAGGCAGAAGGAAATGATCTCAAGGTGGTATCACCTTTCCTCAAGAGGGTCTTTTGTCGAGGCGTTGGAAGAGACACTAGACAGGTCAGACTTGCTAGTCGCGCACCCCGATCATTCCAACCGTCAGGACGCTGAGAAATTCATTGAATTAATCAGAACTTTAGCCAGAGACCTCGGTGGTGACTCTAAGGTAATAGCCGACAGTCTCAGGAGACTCAAAGAGGGAGATAAGAATAGCACCGAAGCTGTCAATACGCCCGAAGCCGATGCTGTCAGAATCATGACTATACATGGTTCCAAGGGGCTAGAGTCAAAGGTCGTGATTCTAGCTGATATCTTTTCAGGAAGACAAACCAATATCAGAATCGAGTCGACAGAGAGGCTAATCGTGACTCCAGACCTTTTCGCCGGACATCCCAAACCATGGCCATCTGGAGACCCAGTATCGCCTCTTTGGAATCACGTAAAGAAAATTCATTTGGCTAGAAGAAATGCTGAAGCTAGAAGATTACTGTATGTAGCTGCAACAAGAGCCGAAAGTAAGCTGATCGTATGCGGCTCGCCGAAGCAGACTAGGTGGGAGGATGGTGAAGGTTTGCTCTTCAACTGGTCATACGGAAAGCCCGTGCCTCAGCTCGGTGAGATGTGGCTCGAGTCTCTGAGACAGGGCTCATGGGGAAGGTCAGAAGATGGCTCCCATTGGATGTCAGATGAGGACTCAAGATCGATAGATAAGCCATTAATCACGAAATCAGGCATTAGAAAGATAGATCCAGGAAAGGTATCGGTTTCAGGAATGCTAGGCTCCAAACTTCTATCAGGAATGCCTATTTTCCATCATCCTAGATGCTTCGAATCTATTGATGGGCCATCTGATTCTATACTGACACCTTTACAGAAAATCGAGAGAACGAATCAAGCAGCGAAGGAAATATCGCAGATTTCCAAAGATACTAAACCATCTCCTAGGCATGACCGAATGAATAGAGTTAGAGTAGCACCTCACAATCTAACATTACTCGACCAGTGCCCCCGAAAGTACTGGATGGAGACCAGAGGTGGGAGCAATGGAAAGTCATCGGAATATTTCTCCGAGTCTAGAACAGTTGAACACACACCAACCGAAGTTGATCCCGCACTTCTTGGAAAAGTAATCCATAGAATTTTCGAGATAGGTCTGATGAATCCAGGTCCACCTGATGGAGTCTTTCCGGACCTCCCCCTGTCTTGGACCACCAAGGCTCCGGACCTCCTCTTAGACCGTGTCCTGATGAATCAGGTATTCGATGAGATACTGCCTCCCGAAGCTAACCAAGAAGAATATTCAGAAATAGCCAGATCCATATTGAGCAGAATCAGGCAAGGTCCTCTCGGGCAGATGTGCAAAGGCGCTCAAGTAGGAGGCCATGTGGTTGAGGGGCTGAGAACAGAGATGCCCTTTCACCTCTCTAGATCTATTGATCTGGGGGGAATTATCAGAGGAAGGTGGGCCCCCGAAGGTTCTGAAGCACTGTCCTTAATCGACAAAGCATCATTGGAAATGGATGGAGTAATTGACTTGGTCCTCTGTACCAAGTCCGAGAACAGCCACTATATCAGGCCAATCGATCTAAAAACAGAGGAATCAATTGGCATACAGAGTAAAAATTCTGAAGGGCTGATTTCATCCATGGGAGAAAGTGGTCTACTCCCGTCTTCCGATTTTGAAAAGGAGATTCTGGAGCATCATGGGATGCAGTTAACACTATACTACTTGGCATTGAAGTCAATGGAGGATGAGAGGAAGAGAAGAGGCCTTCCTCACAGGGAGGTCCTTAGGCCAGCAATACTGATCGGAGTTACTGGAAGAATTGTCGAATACCCAGATGGAATGTTTTCCTCCTGCTTAGAAAGGATAGAGACTACGATGCGAATCGCAACTGAAATCTCCCTCCTCACAGAAGCGCCGATCTCGAAATACAAATGCATTTGCTTGACTTGTACCTGAGCCTCAACTGTGTCAATAGACAGAAGAGTCCATTTGTGATGCCTCGGACAACGATGCATGACGAATGGCATGGACCGACTTCTGGAGATGAGCGAAGAAATTTGGGAGGCATCGATAATTCCCAGCCTAAGCGAATTCATAGGAATAAAGGCACTATCTCCCCTATTCGAGCCTGACTGGAAAGATATTGGCGAGCTAGAAGAAGTAATCGACTTATTCTGCATGTGGGTCGAGAATCAGGATTTAGAAGGACTAAGCTACACTATTCACAGAATAGATGATAGGTCCCCCGTTCTACTAATCACTGTCGAGGGAACCGGAAAGGGAGAGGTAATTTTCTATTCGCATCTCGATAAACAACCATCAAAGCCCGAATTATGGTCAGAAGGACTTGGTCCACTAGACGCTGTAAGGAGAGACCAATGGCTGTTCGGAAGAGGCAGCATCGATGATGGATACGGGGGTTACCTTTGCATTGCAGCTCTCAAACTTCTGCAGGAATCTGGAATCCCACATCCAAAGTGCTCTTTCCTAATTGAGACTTGCGAGGAGTCAGGATCATTTGACCTCCCTCCTTATTTGGAAAGCCTGAAGGACGATTTAGGAAATCCAGATATGATCGTCGTAATGGATAGCGGCGGGCCAGATTATGAGCATATCTGGATTACAGAGGCATTGAGAGGACTCGTTTCTGGGACTCTTTCCATCAAGGTTTCCCATGAAGGAATTCATTCAGGGACCTCAGGAGGGTCTATACCCTCTTCATTCAGGATCGCCAGGAAACTTCTGGACAGAGTCGAAGACTCAGGCACAGGGGAGGTGCTAATTCCAGAAATGCATGTTGAAATCAGTCAGGATTTGAGAGAGAAGGCTGAATCACTTGCCGCAGTCGTCGGAGAGTCACTCTGGAAACAATTCCCCACTGTCGATTCTTTGACCCCAGTCGCAAACAGTACCGCAGACATGATCATCGGAATGAACTGGCAACCTTCCCTATGTGTCATTGGGGCTGATGGCATTCCATCCGTTCAAGTAGCAGGTAATGTTTTGAGAACAAATACCGATCTAAAATTGAGTTTCAGGATTCCTCCGGGAGTACAAGCCGACTCCTTGGAGCCAATTCTAAAGGAACTACTCGAATCAAACCCCCCTTATGGAGCAGAGGTAACATTCTCCCCCGACTCTTCCGCTAACGGATTCCACTCTCCTCCTCTAGATGGGGAAGTCAAGAAAGCCATCTCCGAAGCTTCCTTGCATTTCACAGGAAAACCTCCCCTGGCAACTTGGATTGGAGGGACGATACCATTCATGGCTATGATGCAAAGTAGATATCCAGATGCGAAGTTCCTCTGTACCGGAGCTTCGGGCCCCGGAAATAACGCTCATGGGCCAGATGAGAAGCTCCACATCCCGTCAGCAAAAAGACTGACAGCAGTATTGGCAAATACTGTGGCCGCCATTTCAAGATGAATACGGCTAATCCCGTGTTTGGGTAGCGCCTCTCCGCCGGGGTTAAAGGGGAGGCTGTGGTCCAGTTGTTTGGGATAACCATGAGCGATGAGGAGACAATACCTGTCGAACAGGACGATTTGGCCGAGCAACTAGCCATGGAGAAGGAGCGATTAGACAAGCTTTACGTCGCATATCAGGCACTACAGTCCGAGTTCGATGACTCAAAGGCACATATAGAGGTTCTAGAGAAGGAAGCAATCGATAAGGAGATTGAGAAGGAGGGCCTAGAGGAGCTTCTCAACGAGAAGGATAGTAGAATTAGAAGCCTCGAGATAGAGTCTGCCAAGGCGGGAACCAGAGTCAAGCATCTAGAGCCAGAATTAGAAAAGATGGAAGAGATGTACACAAGGGAACAAGCTAGACTTGGCAGAGTATTCGATGTTGCGGAGGAGCTCGATGAAGCACTCCAGACAGCCACTACCGAATTGAAGGCCAGAGATGACTGGTACGTTGAGCACATGAAGATCTTTGAGGACATAAAGAAGGTCACAGAGACCAGATTCGAAATGATTGACAGAGCTATGGAGTACTTCAAGGAGTTCCAAGAGAAGCAGGATACATTCAGAGATAGGATGGACGAGACTCTTGAAGCAGTAAAGGAAGCGGTCGCTGAGAATGCTTCGGAGGAAACAGAGTCCTCGGAAGAGTCTGACGATCCAACAGATGAGAACTGAACCCATCAGTCGGGCCTAGAACCATCGGCCTTTCTAATGCACTTAGCAGGGATCCCTGCCCAGACCTCCCCGGCTGGTATATCGGTCCACTTGGGAACGACAGCTCTTGACGCCACTATCGCCCCTTCGCCGATGGTACAGCCTGGTTGCACTACTGATCCCATCCCAAGCAGGGCTCCATCACCAACCTTAACCGGTGCCATGACAAGCTCTCCCTTCTCAGTAAGATGTGCGTTAATTGTGGCTTTTCCACCGAGTACCACCCCATCACCTAGGGTAACAGAGCCAGCGTCATTGACATGAGCTGAATTAATTTGTACTCCCTTTCCTAATTTAGCTCCCGAAAGACGGTAATACATATTCCCTATGAAAGATGGAACAAGATATGGTAGGAAGAATAGTGCTATTCTATGGAAAATCATGGACCAAGCCCACTGAATAGTTACAAAGGATTGCAGAGGGTACCTACCAGGTGCCAACCTTGGACGGAAAAGCCCTCCAAGAGCTCCCGAAAAAATTACCAGAGTCACCCCCCATGCCATTATCGCTAACCCAAGCCCCATCCCGACGAATAGAAACTCCACCAGAGATACAGAGTCAATTTCGGCGAAGGAGGATGACTCAACTCCTCCAGTCTCTAGAATCTTGAAAAATAGGTAGATCGCAGGTATTGATGATATCCCAATAATTATTGCCAAGAATGGAATAACCAGAGCAGTAAGAACGTTCTGAACTACAGTGAAGCCCCTCATTCAATTTCCCCTCCTCTGGCCTCCTCGTCTACCTTATTGGCAACTCTGATGCCTTCCTCGACATCCACTACGAAAAAGAAGCACATACCCATCAAAATCGGTACGACGACACTCAGAAGCCCCATTCTGCTATCCATTGATGCAGCCACAATCGCATAAACAATGGGTCCAAGCACCGATACTGCCTTCCCTATGAATGCGAAGAACCCGAAGAACTCAGTCGTCTTAGTGGTTGGAATTAGGACGCTAAACAGGCTTCTGGACAATGCTCCAGCTACGCCCATTACCATTCCAAATGACATACCTAGGATAATCCACTGAAGATTAATGCCAAGTCCAGCAGGCTCCCAGATGTTATCCCTCAATAAATTCGGCCACCAATCTATTGGGCCACCTTCAATAATCGTAGGATGTTCCTTACCCACAGAGGCATCTCCATCCAAATCCCCTCCTCTGAACGAGAATGAGAACCTGTGATTGGTCTCATTTACCATATTGGATGAAAGTAAAGAAGCATCATCCAGGCTCAACAGACTAATCTCTGAGCCTCCATTTTTTAGGAAGGAAAGAAAGGCCACTCTGAAATCTTCATCTCCCTCGCCAGATTCACTAACCCATCCATCAACTCCCCTGTCATATAGGGTGGACAGCTTGTAAGCTCCCTCTTCCTCGTTCCAGTCATACTGGAAATCATACCTCTCATGATCATCCCCCAGTTCTAGAGGGGCGAATCCTACTCCAAGAACCGAAACCACGCAGAATATAGTCAAGGCCCCTCCTAGAATGTTCTTATTTCCATACTTACTAGCTAAGGAGCCTCCGATTATGGTCATTGGTATAGCTACTATGTTAGCAGATAGAAGAAGAACGAAATTCATCGTGAAGTCTATTCTTAAAACCGAGTCAGCGTATGCAGCCGCTAATCCTCCAATGGCATTTACTCCGTCATAGAATAGTAAGTACCCACACATGAAGAGAGTTAGGACCTTGTATCTACGAATCTCCGAGAAAGTGTTCCTGATTTCCCTAACCCCATCTTTAACAGCTTCAAATAGACTGGAATAATCGGTCGGATTGGGTATTTCTGGCTCAGGAGTGTTTCGGAACATTGGCACGGAGAATCCTAACCACCAGAGAGCGCTAGTTACGAAAACAAAACACTGCACGTCTGGATCCTCGAACCCATACCTAAGACCTATGGCCAGATGAACTGTAAGTAGTATACAACCACCTAGGAATCCATATGCGTATCCCCAGCTGGATATATGATCCATCAACCTCTTGTCACCTAGATATGGAAGGAAAGCAGAGTAGATTGCATGACCGCCTGCAAATCCTATGTTTCCCATAATCAGACAGATAGCGAGAAATTTGTAAGAAGAGCTGTCATCCATATAGGGAGCCAATCCCATAAGTCCCGTGAATAGGATACCGACTACAGTGTAAACTCGTAGAATCTTCTTTTTTATCGGCATTCTATCTGCTATCGCACCTAAGACAGGACTCACTATCGCTACAAAAATACTCGAAATTCCTAGGACTACGGCATAGAAACTGTCTCCAGTGAAAGTCATTCCAGCATAATCCGCGCTCCCTCCATTCGCTAGATTGAACATGTTTGACAATAATGTTGGAACTACCACTGTAATCACAGTGAGTGCAAATGCCTGATTGGCCCAGTCAAACCAATACCAGCCTTGCAACGATTTCTTATCTACAGGATCCATCTCATCCAGAAGCCTATCGACGGTTTCTGAGTTGGTTAAAAGACCTCCAAAGCCTCCTGCCATGACTCTCTGAGAATATCTCTGGTCTTTAGTGTAGTCTACGTAATCAGGTATCCCCAGACTCACTAGTCTCAGTCAACGTTCAATAATACCGCCCTAGAGCGAATATCATGTCTCAGTCCTGCGGATTGATGGGTGATGGTGAGAAACCAGTGAAAATCCATCATCTAGTCAAAGCTCCTGAGAATACTCCCGAGTCTGTAGCCTCACGTGAATCATGGGATGCTTCCAAACCAGTCACCGTGTACAAGACCCCTGAGAATCTTCCAGATGGATCTCCCTGCACTGCCGCTACAGTCATCCTCAGAACCAAAGGATGCGCATGGTGGTGGAAGTCCGGTTGTACATTCTGCGGCTACTTCAATGATGTCAGGGACGATGTAACTTCTGAGGACATGTTTTCTCAATGGGAAGAGGCCAAGAGGAGAACTGATGACTTCAAAGGATGCAAGATGGTCAAGGTCTACACATCTGGTACATTTTTCGAAGACAGAGAGAATCCTCCGGAGTGGCAAGAGCACGTTCTAAAGGAGACTCATGATTTGGGATTACACCTAGTAGTTGAGGCACAGGCCCAGATGTGTACGGACGAGAAATTACAGTGGGTCGCCGAGAGACATCCGGGGTGCACTGTGGCAATTGGCTTGGAGGCATACGACAATACAGTTCTGAGATTCCACGCAAACAAGGGTTTCACAATCAAGCAATGGCACAAAGCCGTCGGATTATTGAGAGAAAACTCATTGAGAGTCAAGACATATCTCCTATTCAAGCCACCATTCATGTCTGAGGGCGATGCCCTGGAGCACACATCCAAGTGGGTAAAAGAAGTCTCAGAGCTATCTGATGAGGTTTCAATCAATCCAATGAATATACAGAGGGGCACAATTGTAGACAGGCTGTTTAGGAACAGAGAATATCGTCCTCCATGGCTCTGGTCATTGGTAGAAATGATTGTCAGGACTCATGATGATGTATCTGCTACTGATTGCAGAGTAATCGTACACCCTACAGCTGGGGGAAAGACCAGGGGCTCCCACAACTGCGGTTCATGCGATTCCGAGGTCGTAGCATCAATCGAGAGGTATTCTGTATCTGGAGACTTAGGAGAATTCTCGACCCTAGACTGCGATTGCAAGCAAGTATGGCAATCCGAGATTCAGGGTGACGCATCGCTCCCCTCTCCAATGGGTGTTGGCATTCATAGGAGAGGAAACCCCCTCGACCTTATGCGTGCACCTTGACAATCCGATACGACATCCCTCGCCCAATGCTTAAGGGGCAATCTCTGTTGGTTCGGTCCGCTTCTGCCGCGTTTGCGAGGTGTGTGTCTATGTCTGTCGATGTACCTAGTTCTGTTGATGTGTTCATTCAAGGTGAGAAAGAGCCAGGTTCCTCTGGAATAGTAGTGGTTCTTGGATTCGTGACAATGCTCACCTTCCTGATATTGTATGGTATTCTATTCCCTGGTAGAGATATGCCTGTAGTCTCGGAAGTTCTCCCCATGTTTGAGGGAGTGTTCGACTCTGGAATTTGGTTCTTCCTCTTAGGTATAATTTTTGGCGCTTTCTCCATTCTAGCAACCATGCTTACGGAGGCTACGAGTGAGTAGGTGATTTTATGGATGTCATAGTTTCTACTTTAGCGGCCTTCTGGCTAATCTTGGCCCTATTCTTCGTTTTGATAAAAAGGGGCCTTTGGATTTTCAATGAGGTCTCCAAGAGCCTTAGCATGTTCATGCTCGAAAAGGCCCTAGGCCCTGCCATAGATTTCGTCAGTGGACGCTCTGGATCTGCTTCTACTGCATGGATTATCCATGGGTTCATCTGGACATTTGCAGCATCGACATTCACATTCGTCGGGCTCTGGCTAACTCATGACTCCACTGCTCTACACAGCTTCGGGTCATGGGGATACCATCCAAATTCATCTGAATTAATCTACGCAGGGAGGCTAACCGCGCTATTCGGAGCTATTGGGATGCTTGTAATTGGGGCGTCTCTCTATGCTCTTCCAAAGCTCTCAGGAACAGATTTGGCCAGTGAGTCTAATGCCACATTGGTATCGTTACTCTGGACATTCTCTGTTTTGCTGATGTTCATAGGCTCACAAAACAGTGTTATTCTGGGAATTACAATACTCCCTGTTGCAAACATACTACTCTCCTTGGCCTCTACAGCCATTGCAATCAACATGATACTCACAATTTCAGAAGCAACCCAAGACATCCCATTCCCTGGTTGGCTGATATTGTTTGCTGTCATTGGCAATATTGCCGCTATTCTGGCTGTTTTCGTCAGTGGCGCATATGACGAGGGAACAGGGCAGTGGCTACTTTTCCACCTCTCTGGTGGTACTTTCTTTTTCTGTGGACTAGCCGGAGTATCTCTCTACTCTGCATCTGTAGGATCGGGAAACCCACTATGGTCGAAGTCATTGGTAGCATTCACACTATTTGGAGCACTGGTCACAATCAATCCAATGGGATCCATAGATTTCTCCATGGTCACCGATTTGTTTTCTCTAACTTCAAGCGAGCTAGCCCCATCTTCGAGGGATGTCATTGCAGGATCATTCCTGATGGCTCTATCTGCAATCCCAATCATCGCTTTCAGTGCCAATATGCTGGTAACCATGAGGGGCTCAGACGCCTTTGTTGAGAATCCAGATTCGCCTGGAATCGCCGAACTCAATCTTGGGTCTTGGATGCTAGTGCCAGTCGCTATCGGCGCTCTTTTCGTACAGACAGATGCCCTCGGGAGCGTGAATGAATTGACTGGGATTTCACAATCCCTCGATCTAATGGCTATTTGGCTGGTCATGGTCCCGCTGTCCATCGGAGCCGCCTTGAATATTCTTCCTAGGGCTAGTGGAAGGCACCAATTGTCAGCAAACCGATCAAGATGGGCCTATTGGATGATGACAGGAGGGGCATTCCTTGGCCTCCTTATCACACTAATGTCAGACTTCACAGACATGGCTCTAACTGAGTCAATGGCTGAGCAAGGGGCATCGATAAATGACGAACTTAGGAAGGTTGGCTCAGTAATGTTCTATGGGACCGTAATCGGTGCTATTTTCCACTGTACTAATGCCATTAGTGGACAATTCAGAGGGAGGATCGTCGAAATCGGAAACACATCCTCAATTTCATCGATATCCATTGAATCTTACACTCTGACATCACCAACATCAATCAGAAAGATCCTAGCTAGCGGAGCTACGCTTGACACCGAGGTCTCCCCCTCGGGACAGAGCGAAGAGGAAGGCTCTGCTACCGAACTTTGAGGATATGAAACCCCTCGCATCGGACGGTAGATATGCGAATCGGACTAGTCGGAAAGCCAAATGTCGGTAAATCGACGATATTCTCTGCTATGACACAGACACCAGTTGACATCGCAAACTATCCATTTACAACTATAGATCCGAATGTTGGCGTTGCATGGCTTCCTCTCCCTTCCATGTGCGCATGTTCAGAGTTAAGACAGCGAAAAGAGGACGCAGGAAGACTCGAAGAAGCCAATGATAACGACCCAAGAAAAGGCAGCATCTGTGAGCCAAATTCTGGATCTTGCGTGGGTTATCGCAGACTAGTCCCAATCACTCTTGTGGATGTTGCCGGTTTGGTTCCAGGTGCCCACGAAGGAAAGGGAAGGGGCAATCAATTCCTCTCAGATCTCGCTCGCTGCGATGCTCTGATTCAGGTTGTCGATGTATCTGGTTCTACTGACTTGGAAGGAAATCCGGTTGGTACCGGAGGCTCCGAGCCAATAGAGGAACACCATTTCCTTGTATCGGAAATCGAGGCTTGGATAGCCGGCATTCTCCGTGGAGGATGGAGCCGGGCTGCTAGGAGAGTTCAGGCGGAAGGAGAGAAGGCACTCTCGGAATACATACTTACTCAATTGACAGGAATAGGGGCTACAGAGACTCATATCAGCATGGGTCTTTCTGCAGTACGTACTCGACACCCGGGATCCGAATCGGCCTCGCAGTGGGGTGATCTTGAGTTGATGACTATTTCTTCCGAGATTCGGAAGGCATTGTTCCCGATTTCCATCGCGGCAAATAAGGCAGACAATCAAGTACACGGCTGCACCGAGCTGAAATCAGAAATAGAACCCTCAGGGGGCAAAGTGATTCTCACCAGTGCCGAAGCCGAACTCGCACTAAGTAGGGCCAGTGCTGCTGGCATGATCGAAAGACGCCCAGGAGATTCGAGATTCGAAATCACTCTGAAGGGCGAGGAGAGCATGAACGAGAAGCAGAGAAAGGCACTACAATCCATATCTGAATCTCTTAGTTGGGAGGGGGGTGGTCTTTTCGGACTCCTTTCAGAAGTGGTATTTGGTACACTCTCTCGCAAGGTAGCATATCCTGTTCAGGACGAGACTCATTGGGCCGATGGCGATGGAAATACTCTACCAGACGCTGTCTTGGTTCCTTCAGGGACTACTGCAAAGGGACTGGCTTTCCATGTTCATACTGATTTGGGCCAAGGATTCATCAGAGCAGTGGATGCCCGTACTGGAAGAATAATTGGTTCTGAGTATGAGATAACAGATAATGACGTTATCAGGATACACTCAAAGTCCTAGGGATCATCAGCAAGAGGGGCTTCAATGATAACTTCGTAAGTTACCATTCTCCATATGATATCGAAGCCCTCGTCTGAGTCCACGATTTGTCCTACGACAGGAGCAGAGTTGACTTCTGCCGTCAGCGTAGCTGACCATATCCCTATCCCGAAACCACCGTCATTCCATGTCTCAGATATCGTTTTCTGTGATGATGTGATACTGAAGCTCTCTCCGGTGTAGTTGGGGGTAACGTCCCACCTCATTGTGAAACCACCATTGCCCCCCATGCATTCACCCTCTGCGCTCTGGTCTTGGATATTACCCGAATCATGTCCCTCGACATCCATTAGATCACTAACTCCTTCCACACTGTCGGAAAAACCAGGTCCAGGATCGTCATTGTCATTACACTGAACCTCCAATTCTACGAACCCTATTTCCATTTCCTCCAAATCTTCGATTCCAACAATGAACTCTGTAATATGCGTATCTCCATCCTCCAAGACAGTGGACTCTTCAAAAATCACCTCACTCTCACTGAAACTGACGAGCCACTCCCCTTGGCCCCCCGATCCTCCCGACACGAGGCTTTCGTCTGCTAAGGGCATCCATGCAAAATAGAGAGGGAATAACAACATGAAAACCAGCGATCCAGAGAGCATCCCAATTTTTCTCGGACTATCGAGCATGTCCTGTATTCCCATCCTACTCGACGTTGGAAAAAGACCCTCTCTTTCAAAACCTCTCACTGGAAGTTATGATTGGATGTCAAATAACGCCCTCCGACAAAAACGCCTTCTTCGATTTTTTGAATTCTGGACTGAAGTAACCAATCATGGAACGCTCCCAAAAACTCCACTTCCACGGACATCTGGGTAATGACTGATACCATTCACTGAGGAAAGAAGGCCACTCCTCATTATCCATAGATGTAGGAATCTCAAACGAGACCATAGTTATGCTACCTGCCGAGCCAGGTGTATAGCCCCAAGATCTCAATGACAAACCTTCTGCAGCTCCATTGTTTATTGAAAGCCCGATTACTCTAGCTGAGTTAGATATTGGCATTATGATGGCCCACCTATGGACCACTCTGCTTTCTTCGAGCCTAGTTCCTTCCCAACCACGCTTATCACATGCTATTCTGAAGTACCGAATCGCATCGGTGGGGGTTATTGAGACTGGAATCTCTAGTATGCGATTGGGGCACATTCAGCTTCGCTAACAGGCTATCGCCCATAGCGCCTTCGCGAATCTTACCTTTTCGCTATTGCTTATCCGAACAAAGAGCCGAGACCCTCGAACCCACCGTCGTCTTCCTCAGGCTCCTCTTCAGCAGCGGCCTCAGCAGGAGCATCAGAAGCTCCTCCAGCGGCTGCAGCAGGCGCGGCGCCTGTGGCTACGGGTGCTGCTATGGCAGTAGCCATAGCTTCTCCGATATCGACGGATCCCAACGAAGCAACCAGTGCCTTAACACGGGCGCTGTCAGCATCCACTCCGGCGGCAGTTAGCACAGCGCTAACGCCATTCTCGTCAATCTCTTTCTCAGCAGAGTGCAGTAGCATTGCAGCATATACATATTCCATTTTTTCACCTTCTATTTCATCCGAAGAGATCACCAAGTCCACCGAACCCAGCTTCCTCCTCTTCCTCCTCTTCCTCAGTAGCAGCTTCTTCAGCTACTTCCTCGGCCGCATCAGAGGTAGCGGCCCCAGCGTCGGATGAACTTGCTACCGCACCTAGTGCGGCAACTAGCTCGTCATCCAGAGCTGAGGAATCTAATTGGCCAGCTATGGCCATTGCACGTGCATTGGCACGGGAAATTATCACAGAAGCGGTTTCATCATTCACAACGCCAGCTTCCAGGGCAACTGATAGGGCCTCGCTGCTAGCCTTGGAAAGCAGAGCGGGTAATGTAACACTGGAGAACCAGCGTACGTTGCAAGCCAGATTGTAAGCATTGGAAGTGGCCGAGATAATGTCAGTTGTAAGGCCATCTGTATCCAAGTCCAAGTCAGATGATGAAAGAACTTCACCGTCATCAATAACACCCATGAGAATTAATCCAATCTCAATGGGATTTATTCCAAGCTTTGAGAGCATTAATCCGAGATCACCTTCAATCGGCTCTCCCTTGTTTACTACGGTAACTGTTTTCTGAATAGCTACTGCACCCTTGTCAATCTTTGCTGGAATTCCAACTGCATTGAACTCACCAACGATTGGACCTGGTCCGAAATCTGTAGGTCCAGCTTCAACAATAATGTCATCTGGGGCAATCTCGCCTTCTTTCGCGGCCCTGCCCTGCCTAGTCTTTTCTAATTCATCGAACAACTCATAGCAGTTCAGTGAATCTGTGTGTACTACGCATGGTTGTATGGCGCCTTCAAGAAGCTCTTCCAGATTATCCTCGGAAAGACCAGCTTCCTTCCATGCCAGCCTAATAAGACTCTTCTTTGCCATGGTCATAGTCATCATTCCCCTGAGGGAGTTCCTCATATCCAGCATATTCTTGGCTGGAACTCCTGAAATGTCTACGACGCCAACAATGCCTTCCTTGGAGACTATTTCCTTGAGCTCAGACACCCGATCTGGCTTCCATGGCGCAATCTTGGGAATCAAGCGATCACCTCAACCCTGTATGAGGGTCCCATTGATGTCTTGATGTAGCACGATCTAATATTTCCAGCGCCCCTCTCAAGCTTGCTCATCACTCTATTCCAGATTGCCATAGCGTTCATTGTGAGATCATCAAGTCCCTGCTCTCTGGAGCCCATGGCGGTGTGGAATGTTATCTTATCCCTCGACCTTACAACTGCAGTATCCTTTAGTCCAGCAGCTATCATCGCAGGGTCTACGTTAGGGGGCACAGGACGAGGCATCTTTCCCCTTGGCCCCAAAACTACTCCGAGGAATCTTCCGACAGTCCCCATGTGAGGTATTTCAGATAGGAAGAAATCATATCTATTTGCCATCTTTCTTGCTTGCTGACGATTGCCACCAATATCTTCTATTGTAGCTGGATCAATTACATCTAATCCGGCTGCCCTAGCCTTGGTAGACATCTCTCCACCTGCGAACATTGCAATCCTGACAGGTTTTCCTCTACCTGATGGAAGTCTTACTTCTTCTTGTATTCTGTTGGCTGGGTTCTTGAGATCCACGTCTTTCAATGTGAATGATATTTCCATCGACTCTACGAACTTACGCTCAGGAGAACCCTCTAGGGCTTGCTGAATTGCGCTCTGTATATTTTCCTTCATTCTAAACCACCTCCGCGGTCAACGAGGCGAACCTCTCCCGCAATTCGTGTATGTCAAGCGAAATGCTCGGCAAACTCCCCCTTGCTCATAGCACTAAGAGCGTCCTTTGGAGACATCCCCTCAACATTTACTCTCATTGATACACATGTTCCCATGACTTCTCTGCATCTCGCATACAGTGTTGCACCTGTCAGACGATCCTTCTGATCGTCAGCTATTTTCTTAACCTGGTCCATGGTAAGATTTTCCGTTGCCTCTTCCCAGGATCCATTACACTTCTTTTTACCAAGAGACTGGATGATTTTGTGAGGCGTTTCATTGCGCGCTGACATACTAAATCCCCCTCCTGAGTGCCTCGCCGACCTACTCTCCCTATTTGAGCGTGATGTAAGTGCCTAGGTCCTCCGAATTTCATTCCATTCTCTGAGTGACCCTTACCTGATCAGCCCTGATGTTGAGGGCGACTGGAACCGCAGCTTCGAATAACTCGACCGTAACTTCCTCTTTCGATTCGCTCACACCAATGACTCGGGCGGCGGCTCCCTTGAACGCACCTCCGCGAATCTCGACGATGTTCCCTTCTTCGATTCCAGATGTAGCAGCCTTTGGCTCCAGATAGGGTAGAATATCGATAAGTGGAGACTCGCCATCGAGAACTTTACGGCAGTTCTTCATCGGAGTCGCGGAGACTCCGACTCTCCCAATTAGCTTCTCAACATGATGAATAGCAGTCGCTTCAACGAAGATGAAGCCCTTCAGATAGCTTGGACTTAGAACTCCGAAGATCTTGTCCTGTATGTCTTGCAAAGACCCCGTTCCAGAGAGTCTAGCCCTGATTTCTCTAGCTACATTTTGCTCCTGTCCCATGCTCGTCTTCAAGATGTACAGGAATGAGGCGACGTCTCCGTACATGTTTCCTAGCTGAGGCACCATGTATCTTGATGATCTGCTCTCTGACGAATCTTCAGGCTCTATCCAGTTAATGTATCCCGGATCCACCCAATTGTAGCTTTTGTACAGCCCCCTCGCAGTAACTTCCTCAGTATCACAGAGGAATAGCAGTGGAGTCACATCATTCAGTCGATTACCAAACTCAAGGCCCCTGGCATCTCCAGCTCTGACGAATGTAAGGCTCTCGGGGGGTATCCCAGTAGCCTCTTCTATTCTCGAAGCAACTACATCTAGGTCATTCGAATCTCCAACCCCGTATACGCCATCCCAGGCACCGGGGAAATCAGAAACCTCGTCTGCTCTCTGCATCAGTAGGACCTTCTCTGCGTGACGAATGTAAGCAACAAAAGCATCTGACATGTTTTTCACTCCTCTTAATTGGTCAACCAGCTGAAGAAGTCCGGCAGCAAAGTGTCCATCGCCCACAGCATAACGAATCCTATGAATCCGAGAACCAGCATACCGATTCCACAAACTATCACAGTCTGTCTAAACTCTTGCTTAGAGGGCTTTCTGGCCATCTTCAGGATCCTGGCATAGGAGCCAGTTTGCAATCCCTTGATCCTGCCTTCAATGCCATCTTGCCAACCTTGCACGGCCTCTTCGACAGCGCCAACATTGGAACTCTCAACACCCATGGTTCAACCTCAAAGCGGTCTGCCGACCGACGAGCCTCATTTAAGCGCAGCGGACAAGCTTGTCAAATTCGATGGCCGACTATCCGACAAACTCCACGGTCCTGCTCTTCAGATTCCTCATCTGGGCATTTAGAGCAGCACCATGGATCTGCTCGCTCTTCACCCCAGTGAGAACCAATAGCACTCTGATACCATCACCCATGTTTGGATCAGTGGTGGCTCCCCAGATAATTCTTGCATAGGGATTGATTTTGTCCCTGATAATCTTGGCACAGGATTCAGCATCACCAAGTGATAGACTCGGCCCACCCACGACATTAACCAAAGCTCCTCGGGCATCTGAAACATCGATATCTAACAACGGAGATTGTAATGCCTCCTCCGTGGCGGCTGCAGCCATTCCTTCACCTCTGGCCTCTCCAAGACCTATCATAGCCACTCCTCCTCCGTTTTCCATCACGGATCGCAAATCTTGGAAGTCCAGATTTACTACTCCTTCCTTGGCAATCATCTCTGATACACCCTTGATACTTCTCATCAGCAACTCATCGGCTACCCTGAATGCAGCATCAAGAGGGAGCTCTCTCACCCCGTCAACCTCCAGAAGCCTCTCATTTGGAAGGACCACAACTGTATCACAAACTTCCCGTAGCCTCTCTAGGCCCCACTCAGCATTTTGTCTCCTGAGTGCCCCCTCTGATAGGAAGGGATAGCTCACCACAGCTATTGTTAGTGCACCAGCAGCTCTAGCCAGTCTCGCGACCACGTGCGCACTACCAGTTCCCGTTCCACCTCCCAGTCCAGCTGTAATGAAGGCAAGATCACATGCCTCGATCTCTGCCTTGAGAGCCCTCTCAGACTCATAGGCCGCTTGCTCCCCTTTCTCCGGATCTCCTCCAGCGCCCCTGCCTCGCGCTGATCTACCGATGAGTATCTTGTTGCGAACAGCGACTCTTAGCAAGTGTTGCGCATCAGTATTTACTGCAACTCCCCTTACGTATTCATCATCGAACAAATCTTCATGTTCCAAACGAGCAACAGTATTGGAGCCGCAGCCCCCACAACCGAATACCCTTATCTTAGGTTGCAAAGACATCAGCAGGTTCTGAAGCTCTGGATCGCTATCGGTATCAATTGGCCCTAATGGCAATTCAGATTCCTCATCGAGCTCCAGAACTCTGTTAATGAGATGCTTCACGAGGGTTAGGCGAGTATTACAGAGGATAACCATTACCCTAAACAATGTACAGTAAGTCGCCATTTAGTCACAAGCACACTTTGGCCGTTAGAGCAATTGCGAACGAGTCTTGATGAATCTGATAATGAACGTGTAGGCTCCTCCCCACGCAGATACGGCCAGAGCGAAGGTCATACCATTCAATTCACTATTCCCAAGGTTCAGTACTTGAACAGCCCAGTGCATGGAGTCCATCGATATGCCCGACATACCTGAGTATGCCTGCCATGAGACTACAAGAAGTCCGGCAATCGTCATCACCATCCTATCTGCTCTGGAGAAACCTCCGTAAATACGATCTAGACCAACGGATTGTGCCTGAGTTCCCATGTAAGATCCAAACAAAGTCAGCAGACCCGCTATCAGTCCAGTATTAGGGTCATCTACAAAGCTACTGTTCATCCCAATTGCCACAAGAAGCCCGACATCAACCACCCGGTCAATAGTGTGATCCAGGAAGTCACCATATGGACCATCAGTACCCTGGTGCCTAGCTAAAGCCCCATCTAGGGCATCCAAAACCCCCGCAATTAAGATCAGGAGCACGCCTCCAATAATCCAAGCCGATCCAGATGCTCCCGCAGTTGCCTGTGAGAGTAAGTAGAATGATATGATTGCCAAACCCAGACTGGCCCAAGTAAGAGAACTAGGATCAAGATCCCCCATCCTGACTACAAGTGGGTGTATTGCATTGGTCCATCTTTCACGCATCTTCTCGAACATTGCCCCGTCCTCCCTCAATCCAGTCTATTGCCGTGTCAGGGCCATCGTGCTTGAAGCCATCTGAGATCCAAGACCGAATACGCTCAACAATTGACTCCGGATCAATATCCGATGTATCGAACTCCGTCCAAGGAATTCCGGGCTCATATTCGTTCCAAGCACCTCCAATGAACTCCCACTCTACGTTCGAATCAACTTTAGAGCCAGAGTAACCACGAGAATCGAGACGAGCCCGTAAAATATCGGGGTCGCATCTGAGGACGACGACTCCTCCCACTGGAAGAAGATGAGAAAGGTGACCATCGACTATTGTCATCTTCTCAGGAGGGTCCCCCCAACAATCCCGTAGAGCCTCAACTAGCTCCTCTATGTCAATCGGGCGTGCGCCGTCACTTGGATCAATATCGCCTATGGCTCCATTCTCAGATGCGATTGATTCGACTGTCAAAACCTCTAAGTCAGAACCTCTAAGAAGCTCTGAGACAGTACTCTTGCCCGAAGCAGGAGTCCCAGTCAGTGCCAATCTTCGCATGCCTTGCACGACGACCCGTCCTAGCTAGAAGCAATGAAAGCTCCTGCTGAGGCGTAACATTCACCTCATATGGGCCTCTGGGACGAATGAGTCACATGTCCTCCGAGATTAGCTGGGTTCAAGCGATGAACCCCAGAGATAGCAAGCTGAACCTACTACTGATAGCGCTCCCAATCACACTCTATTTCGCTTATGTAGCGCATGACGAGTCAATGGCATTCATCTTCTCCCTTCTGGCAATTATGCCTCTAGCTTTCCTGATGGGCAGAGCAACAGAGGAGATAGCCCTATACACATCGGAATCATTGGGAGGCTTGCTGAATGCAACGTTTGGAAATGCTGCGGAGATGATAATAGCCTTACTAGCTATTTACACGGCATCCAAAGCGGCCTCTGGGAGTGATACCGAGGAACTCATGGTAGGACTTGTTCAAGCCAGTCTAATTGGCAGTATACTAGGAAATTTACTACTTGTCATGGGCCTCGCATTCCTATGGGGAGGAATAAACTTCCCCGAGCAGAGATTCTCTGATACCCAGGTCAGCTCAAACGGCTCACTGATGATGTTGGCGATGATTGTACTAATCATTCCGACCGTATTCAATTTGACCGTGGGAGGTGCCGAGGGTGAAGAAGGCGTTATCCAACTGAGCCATGTAGCAGCGATCGTACTCCTCTNGCTGTACGGACTGTTCCTCTACTTCCANTTCAAGTCTCATGTGGACTTGTTCGCTACTGATTCGCATGNTCATGAGACACCTGAGATGAGTAAGAGAGATGCTATAATTCTCCTGGTCATCGCTACAATTCTAGTGTCTTGGATGGCAGAGATCCTCGTTCATTCGGTAGAATACGCTGCATCAGATGAAGGACTTGGCCTGCCTCACCTATTCATCGGTGTGATACTCCTCCCTCTATTCGGAAATGCAGCTGAGCATTTCACCGCTGTTGTAGTCGCAGGCAAGGACAAGATGGATCTGTCTTTTGCAATCTCAATGGGGTCATCCACTCAGATTGCAGTATTCGTTGCGCCTCTAATGATTCTCGTGGCATGGGCACTCAATGTTCCACTGACATTCGAATTCGGTTTATTAGAGACAGTATCGGCCTTCCTCGCAGTATTGATAGTGAACATAATTGCCTCCGACGGAAAGTCGAATTGGTTGGAAGGTGCTATGCTTCTGGGGACCTACTTAGTCCTAGGTGCAGCTTTCTTATTCTACCCCTAATTAGAATGGACTTTCCATCAAGCCGACTGACTCGTATAGACTAGGACCACTGCCAAGGAAGTACATCGATCCTCGCCTACTTCGAGAGTCCTCCGCAGTAGAGTTTGAATCTGAAGCACAGGAGTCGGTGCACCCATCTGCGAATGCCACGAAAATCCTACCTTCCCTGTCAATGTGCAGATCATTGAAATCTAGTAGATTTCTGTTAGATCCGCCAATGTCACGGCAATCCCCACTGTTAAGACAAATACTGCCAATCTGCACAGGGTCATCCGTGACTCTGAAGGTGTAGAATGTAGGAACGGGGTCAAGAGCGTTCAGACTGAGAGTGATGTAAAGATGGTAGCTCACATTTGTTGTGGCGTAATGAGCGTTACCAGTCCAATTTTCACCATCTATGTCAGGCTCTCCCAACTCACTCGAATTCTCACTCCCTAGGTATGTGATAGCAATTCTTCCCGGATCACCTGCATCCACTTGAGGGAACGTCGTAGAAATGACTTCAATCGGGCTTATTCTCAAGCTATTTTGCTCCCAGCTCTCCCCGGAGTCTATGCTTCTGGACATGTATACCCCCTCATCCCCTCCGGTCCATATGTGATATGCGTTGGATTGGGAATCGGTCGCGACCTCAGAGTTCTTCCTAGGATATGGAGTTCCGACATCCTCTCCCATCGTGTACTCGTTCCAGTTCAATCCATTGTCTTTGGAAACGATGACAGTCGGAGTCTCTACTCTAGGAGTAACGTAAACAGTACCATCAGGGGCGCTCGTGATTGCCCCATGGAGGCCACCGTTTGATGTGGCAAGCCCGAAGATTTGCCCCCCTGCCTCGAATGTTGCCCCGCCATCAAAGCTTGTGAAGCAGAAGATACCAATCCCTTTGTTGTAGCAGTAGTAGACAGCTTGGTCATAGAATGATTGTGAAATCGACCCACCTATCCCATATCCGTTGCTGGTCCAAGGCCCCGTTGCCAGTTTTATGTGATCATTTAGAGGGGTTGTGCCAGAGTCATGGGGATTTCCTAGCCAACTCTCCCCATCATCGTCACTCCAGCAAATCCAAGATGTCTCCAGACCTTGCATCTGCACATTGAAAATTCTGTCCGTAACAGGGTCTACCCAACCATATGGATCACTGGTCGTGAATGAGCACTCCGGTCCTGTGACCTCCTCCCATGACTGCCCATAGTCACAAGACCTCATCACTTTCTCGAACGCTATGAAGAAAATGCAACCACTCGAAGTGATCCCAATACTAGGCTCGGCTCCATCCTCCCCCACATCACTAAAGAAGAACTCGACAGGTATTGGAGGAATATCCAGAGACATCCCATCAGGGCCAGTAACGAAAATCCTAGTATCGGATTCCTCTTCAATCAAACTCGAACCATCTCCATCATTCGTGTGGATGCAGCCAGTTGCAGGGACACAAACCATCATCAGAACGACAAGGAGAGTGCCAGGCTTCATGCCTCTTCGACTTAGGAGATACACAATTATGTTGCCCTGATGAGATTTCTCACTCAACCTCGACAATCCATCCAAATTCGTCAGGAGAACGCTTCTGCTGTATCGCTGTGAGATTCTCATACAGCTCTCTGGTCACAGGCCCAACATCCCCGTTGTAATACTCTGTCACTCTATCGCCATACTGGATCTTGCCTATCGAAGACACGACAGCCGCAGTTCCTACGCAGAAGCACTCATCAGCCCCCATGGCATATTCCACATCCACCTTTTCCTCTCTGACTTCGTAGCCCCTAGCTTCGGCAAGCTCGATTATGGAAGCACGGGTAACCCCAGGAAGAATGGTCCCTGTCAACTCGGGTGTCGAGATTACTCCATCCTTCACGCAGAAGAAGTTGGCAGCCCCGACCTCCTCAATATACCTGTGATTGACCGCATCTAGATAGATTATTTCCGAGTACCCCTCTTTCTTTGCCATCTTTGAAGGTATCATTCCAGGGGCATAGTTCCCAATGGCCTTGACTCCTCCCGATCCCCCGGGCGCAGCCCTATGGAACCTCTCTGACACCCTTAGTGAAGTGGGTGTAATCCCTCCCTTGAAGTATGGTCCTACTGGCGAGGCGAATACCAAGAACGTGTACTCTGGAGCTGGAGCGACTCCGAGTATGGGGCCACTCCCCATAAGAAGCGGTCTGATGTATAGGGCGCCCTTTCCCATCGGAGGGACCCATCTGGAATTCTCTCTCACGGTCTTGATGACTGCATCTAGGAAAATTTCCTCTGGTACAGGAGGCATCCCAAGTCTCGCGGCTCCTTCTTGCGCTCTTCTGGCATTCCTATCCGGCCTAAAAAGAACGATACTTCCGTCAGAAGCTCTCTGAGCCTTCATCCCCTCAAACAGACCCTGGCCATAATTCAGAACTCCAGCAGCGGGGGATATCACTAGATCCTCAAAATCCTTCATTGAGCCAACCGCCCATTCTTCTCCTAACTTGCATTTAGACAGGTACATCCTGTCCGTCTCAGTGAAGCTGAAGGTGAGAGAATCCCAGTCGACCGCCGGTTCGTTTCCATCTGGCACTGTCAGTCCCCTGCCTTCACGGAAGCAAGTCGGCTTTCAACGATTACGCAAGGAGCCTCTCATAAGTACGATATGGCCACACTTCTGTACATACTTTGAAGACCGTGTGTTACTCCCTGATAACGAGGCGACCTTATGGAGTGGGAGGAAAGGATGTGCATCGTCTCCGGATCGTATCAATCCATTGACTCACCTTCGCCAAGAACTGTCGTTGAGCTCTGGTGCAGAGCAGAGCAGGGCCACTCGGTCCTGCTTCTCGTGCATGGGCTCCGGCCATACTTCGATATCGCAATCCGTGGAGTCCCAAACCACGAACACGTTCCCGACCTCAAATCAGTTCGTGAGCTAACTGAGGTAGTAGAGGTCTCAGAACCAGTCATGAAATGGACCAGGCACGGCATCAAGAGGCATTGGAGGGTCTATGCGGATCAGCCCTATTCTGTTAGGAGGCTTAGGAAGAAGCTAGAGGAATGGGAAGTCACAAGCGCTGACATCCCATTCCAGAATCGTCTGATGCTGGATCTCGATCTTGGGCCCCACATAAATGCGATAGGGAATGTCCTATGGGCCGGTGAGAGAGCACCAGATGAGGTGAAAAATAACTCCAATACTGATATTTCCTCAGCAGAACAAACCATCCTGAAAGAAGGAGGATCAGGAATATATCCAGTGGATATGATAGTTTCCTGTGATTTGGATGGTTTGTCGAGGACAGAACCTTTCCCCGCACCATTCGTCACTTTCTCATTCGATTTGGAGACAAGTATAGCCACCAATAGAATACTATGTGCAGCTGCAGTAATCGATCGCGCAGGAAAGCGTTCTGAGCATCAGTTCAGAGGAGATGAGAGAGAAATAATGGAAGGTCTCACTTCTCTCGTTAGGCAAGAGGATCCAGATTTTGTTACCGGCTACAACATCGATAATTTCGATCTTCCTAGGATGGAGGAGAGGGCCGAAGTCCTCTCTCCCAGACCGAAGTACAGCAGAGCCCCTATGTTCGGATGGGGGAGGGTTCCTATGAAAGAGGGGGAAGGGAAGCGTATATTCCCCACCAGACAGCAAAATAGAGTCTGGAGAATTCCTGGAAGGATACCCATGGACGCATGGTGGCAGGCCCGACAAACACTGCGTCCACAAAGAGAGTCACTGAGGTACGTCTCACAGTTACTTTGGCCTGAGGATGATGGAATGAGGAAGCTCGATGTGGATGCCAGCAAGATGGACGAAGAGTGGGCTGCTAGACCAGATGTTGTAATGGAGTACTGCGTCAAGGACACACACCTTCCTCTAGACATACTCGGTCACCTGAAGGCCATAGCGAGAAAGGAAGCTCTGGCCTCTGTATCTCTCACAGCAGTCGAAACCGCAGCAAACGGAACTACTAGCCAATGGATAGACTCTCTGGTAATGAGGCTGGCTGACAAGGAGCGGATAGCGGTCCCAATGACCAATGCAGGACCTAGGAAGAGAGATCAGATTGCAGGCGGATACGTACACGAGGTTGAGCCTGGTATGGAGCCATGGGTTGTTGTACTTGATTTCAAATCGATGTATCCATCGATAATGATCACCAACAATATTTGCTCCACCACTCTTGTCAGGGATGGGAATGAAGACGGATCTCACAGTGTATCGCCCACTACCGGAACAAGATACAAGTCGAAGGAGGAGATGAACGGGCTAGTCCCAAGACTATTGGAGGACTTGATGGAAAAGAGAGACCTCTACAAGAGGGGCATGGAGGATGCTCAAGAGAGTAACGATCCCGTCGAGGCTTTCTTGTTGGACCAACTGCAGTATGCTGTAAAGATACTAATGAACTCGTTCTACGGTGTTTTCGCGTCTAGTTTCTACAGGTTCACGCATCCCGATTTAGGAGCCAGCATAACCGAATGGGCCAGATACAACATCAAAGCCATAATTTCACAGGTCGAGGAAGGTGGTAATGATGTGATTTACTCCGACACCGACTCAATCTTCGTGAAATCGCCAGTAGATGAGGGAGCTCCAACCAATAAATCTGAAGATTCCTCAATATCTAGGGAATGGAACAAGGCCAGAGACGAGACTCTAGAGTTCGGAGAAAGGCTGGCCAACCGATTCACCAAAGAGGGCGCAGAGCTGGAATTCGAAACAGCACTTTCCGCTTTCTTTAGCCACGGTGCAAAGAAGAGGTATGTTGGAAGGGTCGTGTGGCCGAGGGAAGAGATGCTGATAAGAGGCTATGAAGTTAGGAGAACCGATTCATTCGACCTCTTATCTGAAACCATGACCGAGATGTTCGAGATGCTTCTTGACGGAGACACCGAGGGGGCGGTAAACATGACCAAGATGGCTATTGATGAGGTCCGAGGAGGAAATGTTGACCCATCAAGGCTAGTAATCAGTCGTTCCTGCAAGGGCAAGTGGAATTCCAAGAAGAATGAATGGGATTTCGACAGTGTCTACGCCAACCCCGATGGTCTCCCATATGTCAGGGCTGCGAAGCAGAGAATTGCCGCAGGACTCCAATTCACACCCGGGATGAAGGTGGGATATGTGATTACGGAACCAGAAGGAGGGGACAAGAAGCTGGGAGTCAAGGCATGGCTCGTTGATGAGATCGGAGGGAAACCACCTGAATATGACACAGATTACTATGCAAGACGATTAGCTAAATCTCTAGGACGAGTCACAGAAGCGTTCGGCCAAGGGGAGAAAGAGCTCTTGGAAGGAGCTAGGCCCAAGGGCCAGAAGAGCCTTCTGGACTTCTAACATCTCATCGTAGGGTTGATTTCATACGACCTTCCAGCTATGCACCATGAGAGGGCGGAAGTCTACAGGCCTGATGATGGTCTTGCTGATGATTTTCACTGCACTAGCCGGCTGTATGGATGTTCTAGGCAGCAATAGCCCCCCCTCTGCGACCATGACAATTGACCCATCTGGCTCTGTCAGAGCTGGAGACAGCATCACATTCAGTGCTGTCGGATCTTCAGACCCCGATGCTGACCCAATGACTTTCACATGGACTTTCGGAGATGGAAACACCGGAAACGGACTAACGACAAGCCATTCATATGCCCAACCGGGAGAGTATTCGGTAAAGCTCGCCGTTAGTGACGGCACTCACGAGGTAACTACTAGCAAACTCATCTCGGTAATAGACTCATCAGCTAGGGAGCCCCATGCAGAGATTTCCCCTGACAAGGATGATAATTGTGACGGAGAAAGTCCCCCCAACGGAGACTTCGTTATGGTTTGGGTCTGTGAGGAGAATGAAATAGACGACAGGCAAGTGTCAGTCTCAGTCACAGTATCTCTCGATGCTTCATCTTCTTGGGCAGGATGCGATCCAGATGAGCCGGATTGTTACGCCGAGGAGTACATCGTGAGTTACGAATGGGACCTAGACAGGAACACGGACTCTGATGGAGATGGTATTGAAAATAACGATGTTGATGCAACCGGTGAGACGGTCGATTGGCAGGAGAGACCCGCAGGAGCATGGGACATCAGGCTCACTGTAACCGATAATAACGGACTCACTCATTATGACGACACAACAGTCTATGTCAACTATCAAGGCAAATGGACCGATTTTGAGATGGATAGGAGAATACAGGATCCAATTATCATGACTTGGGAATTCCCTGTCACGTATGACGAAGACACGAAAGACAGAATCAGATACCTCAGGACCAAGGTCGACTATCCTCAGCAGGATGATGACCAGGCAGGAGGAGGAATAGGAGGGGGCCCAGTCACTACTACTGACAACAAGCTGGACATATACTTGTATAACAGTACAGATGACGAAATTGCAAACACCACTGGTTTGTCAAATGACAATAGGAACGCAGGAGACTGCGGATCAGACGACTATTGTGTCTGGCTAGTTGTAGGAGCCTCCACTGTGAGGGGATTCATACCGGGCGATTGGTCGGCTGATCTGATCAATGAAGAGACACACACTACGAAGGTGAACTACTTCATTGTCGAACTGCAGTACAGATAGCCCCTTTCGGCACTCTGAGACACTCTTACCTATCCCCAACTGCAATTCTCCTATGGGGAACGATTCATATACGCCCCTTCGGTCGGCGGGCCACACTTAGAGGTGTATAATATGGGTTCACAGTGGGAAGACAAGAGTAAGCCGCATCTGAATATCGTGTTCGTAGGGCACGTAGATCACGGAAAGTCAACGACAGTAGGTCGTTTGCTTCTGGACAGCGGTCACATAGAGGCGCACGTAATTGAGAAGAACGAAAAGCTAGCTGCAGAGGCAGGAAAGGCCGGTTTCGGTCTAGCATATGTCATGGATGGCTTGAAGGAGGAGAGAGCACGTGGTATTACCATCGATGTTGCACACAAGGAGTTCTACACCCCTAACTACTACTTTACTATCATCGACGCCCCAGGTCACCGTGATTTCGTCAAGAACATGATCACAGGTACCAGCCAGGCAGATGCAGCAGTTCTCAACGTCGCTGCAAACGATGGTGTTAACGCGCAGACAAGAGAGCACGCTTTCCTAGCTAGGGTTCTCGGAGTCAGCCAGCTAATCGTCAATGTCAACAAGATGGACATCAGCGGTGTCGACTGGTCGCAAGACAAGTACAACGAGACAGTTACGGAAGTCAGCGCACTATTGAAGGGAGCCGGATACAAGCCAGATGAGATCACTTTCGTCCCTTGTAGCGCATTCCACGGAGACAACGTATACAACAAGAGCGACAACACATCATGGTACAGCGGACCTACTCTCTTCGAGGCTATTGACGCTATCCAGATGCCACCAAAGCCAACTGACAGGCCTCTTCGCCTACCAATTCAGGACGTCTACAAGATAAGCGGTATCGGAACAGTTCCAGTAGGAAAGATCGAGACCGGTGTCCTGAACACAGGGAAGACCGTTATCTTCAACCCAAGCCAGAAGTCAGCTGAAGTCAAGAGCATCGAGATGCACCACACAATGGTCGAGAAGGCTGAGCCTGGCGACAACGTTGGATTCAACGTACGTGGCCTTGCTGCAACTGATATCCGCAGAGGAGACGTAGCTGGATACGGAGAGAGCGAGCCAGTCTTCGTCAGGCACGACGAGACATTCGTTGGTAACATCCAGATGATGGAGATTCCAAAGGCTGTAGGAGTCGGATACACCCCAGTATTCCATGCTCACACTGCTCAGGTAGCAGTACGATTTGTCGAACTGATCAAGAACCTGAAGACCGGAGAGACACCAGCATTCCTGAAGTCGGGAGATGCTGCGACTGTTAGGTTCCAGCCTACAAAGCCAATGGCTATCGAGGTTAAGGACAACTTCCCAGAGCTTTGCAGGTTCGCTATCCGAGACATGGGTAAGACTGTAGCTGCAGGAATGTGCATCGCTATCGAGAAGAAAGCTTAGACATAGGTGAGGATCAATGCCCGTCGTCACCACCATCAGACTGACGGGGGAGAATCATACCGATGTCAATCAGGTCTGTGACCAGATCAAGTCAATCTCCGATGAGACAGGAGTCAAGCTGAGGGGGCCAATCCCTCTACCGACTAGGAGAATCGTCGTACCATGCAGGAAGAGTCCTGATGGTGAGGGAGCTGAGACTTGGGATCACTGGGAAATGAGAGTTCACAAGAGGCTGTTGGAGCTAGTCACTAACACCTCAAGGGACGAGAAGGCTCTGAGGAAAGTCCTCAGGATACCTATCCCCGACTCTGTCACGATAGAGCTCTCACTCAGAAACCTAGGATAACTAGGCTAGTGACCCCATAGGGTCCCAGGCATCTAGAACCATAGGCACGGTTTCAAGGCCCTTGAGCATCTTTGCATTGAGATACTTCTTTGGTGTAGCTATTTCGAACATATGCTCGTCATACCAATTATCATTCATGGTGTAGAATCCCTTCTCACCCGAGTCGTCACCCCATGAGTTCTCAACTCTCCACCTTCTTGGTTTCCCATCAACAACGTCAACTCCCGTGAATAGCATTGCATGCGTCATCATGGTCTGACCATGCCTCAGACGATCAGCTTTGTCCATTCCATAATTGACTCCGTACAACTCACTAGTTTCAAACAGATTGGCATCCCATAGGCCTCTCTTCCTGTCCATCTGCTTCCCCACATCACAACCCATCCAAACAGGCAGACCATCTTCCAGAATCTTCTGAGTAATTGACTTCATTTCATCGCTTGGAACGTTTAGATACACTACCGGAGGGCCACCAGCAACATTCTGCAGATAATCCACAGTGTATGTTTGGTAATATTCGTTTCTTGGATCGTTGACTATACACACATAGTCTTCCCAGTCAATGTCCACAAATTCCTTGGCGAACTCCTGAGGAGTGATCTTCCCCCTTCTGTGGAACTCCTTGTCCTTGTCCCTCCACTGCCAATCAAAACTCTCCGGAGGAGTTCCAAGATGGATGCAGAGAACCCTCCAGATGTCCTTCATTCTGGAATCCTTGTGATTACGCGCATCTTCATCACTACCGCCAGAGTTGATAATTCCACGAATCTCACTAGCAGTGCTTCTTAGTATATCTTTTAGAATGGAGTTCATCCATCTTGTAGAACTACTGCTATTTGACTCTGGATAAGCCGTTTTGGGAACTAGTCCATGCTTTCTGATCAGGTTCATCGCCATGTTCCACTGCCCTCCATCGCCTATTGGATCAGATAGTAGGAAGTGAATCGTCCTATCATCAACGGACCTATCAGAAGTTTCTATGATTGCTTCCAGAAAGTGATTCGATCGTTCGAACTTGTCCCAGAAGTGAATATGTGCCTGACTGAATTCAAACTCCTTCACATTCATCTTCTTCATAGTGCCCGGTCTGAATAGATTCAAAGTGGCAAAAAGCCAACACCTTCCACTACTCTTCTGATTTGTCGCCTTCCAATCATCCAGCTTGGTACTGAATGAGAAGTCCACCTCTTGAACTAGATCTCTCCTGAGCGATACCGATGCGACATTATTTCCAGTCACAGCGTTCTGAGCTATCTTGGCCGAGGGGTCGTCATTGAATTCCGCCCTCATCGCTTCAATCTGTTTTTTCGTTATCTGTCCCGGCACCTGCAATCCTCTCCCAGCCCGTCATGAATGATGACGAACCTAAGTCATTGCCCATGTCAAATATCAGAGTAATAGTCCTGGGCCGCTTCTTCAAGATCAAGAGACACCTTCTTCTCATCTAGAGTGAGAGTCTCACCCGATCTTCTTATCGCCATTCCATCGACAAAGACATCCATACATTGTGCTCCAGAGTAAACGAGATTTGAAAGGACCCTCCTGCTATTTCTTCCCCTTGGCCGCATTCTAATATCAGACAAATCCCAAGTGACCCAATCTGATGATCCCTTTGTCGCAAGTTTCCATGTCTCTACAGGATCTAGTATGGTTGCGTCCCAATGATCGTGCTTCTGCACGAGGCTCGCCGCCTTCGCCTCTGCCCTCATGTCCAGACCATTGTTACTGGCGGCACCATCAGTACCCAGCCTAACGTCAACACCCGCCTCGATCATCGCCGGATAAGACATAGTCCCGCCACAGGCCAGCTTCTGATTTGACACAGGGCAGTGGACGGCATGAGCTCCATTTTTTGCGAGAATCCTCATTTCTTTCTTTGTCACCCATCCACAGTGGGCACAGATAGTGCCCTCGGTAAAATAGTCAATCGAATCTAAGTATTCTATTGGATACATCCCCGTCCTCTCATGACACTGTGCAACTTCTTCTCTAGTCTCAGAGGTATGGATGTGCAGTCTCGCCCCCAATTCTCTAGACATCTCACTTGCTCTTCTCAGTACCTCTTCTGAGCACGTGTAAACGGCATGAGTGGCGATCCCAATCTCCACTCTTCCAGAGCCCAGTGGCCCCGATCTAATCATACTCTCTAGCTCTCTAATGGCATTACCACTGTCCTCCTCTCCATCCTCTGCTGGAGGCCAGTCGGTAGTAGGGCCACAGATTATACCTCTAATCCCAGAATCAGCAACTATCGGCGCTATTGATGATGGGAAGTGATACATGTCACAAGCGAATGTGGTTCCGCCTGAGATCATCTCTGCTACAGAGGCCCTCGTTCCTATCGACGCTAGCTCAGGAGTCAAGTTCCTCTCACTGGGAAAAATGCTCGTCTGAAGCCAATCCATGAGGGCCATACCCTCTCCCATACTCCTGTTCAGGGTCATTGGTAGGTGTGTATGCCAATTTTGAAGAGACCTAGTAATCAGAAGATCACTTCCGTCTATCACTTCGACAACATCCTCATCTCCCTTACTCAATGAGAAAGAACCATCCTGATGAAGTAGAAAATCTCCTTCTCTGACTGCACCATCATGATCTATCAAGCGACTGCCAGTAACCCTTCGGGTACTAGAATCCATGAGCATGCGAGAGGATTCCACTCCTCAAGGTTATCATCATTCGTTGCTTCTAGCAGTTGGCATGAATGGAATTAATCTCGTCGCCAAGCTCTCCATGTTCCTAGTCTGGATGTATACCTTACCAGAACCATTGAATTTCAGAACAAGACCCTCTCCTCCGAAAATCACAGACCCCGCACCACCAACTTTGGACACATTATATGATAGTCCCGAGGTGAATGCCACAACATGGCCATTATCGACTACTACTGGGTCATTGGGTGAGACATCTATCTCCTTGATAGCCCCATATGAGGTGTAGAATACCTTGCCCTCAACTCCTCTCGGGGTGAATGCCCTCAAAAAGAATGCACCTTCTCTAGAGAATAGGGACTTCGCCCCTTGGAATTTTGTATCCGTATCAACGCTAGGGGTGCAAGCCATGAATGCCCCCCCTTGCAGGAAGAACTCCTCTCCTGGGGCTAGGTCGAACTCCATTATGTCACCAGGAGCGGAAGGAGCCAAAGACACCCATCCTCCTGAGCCACCAGCTGTGTATGTATTAACGAAGAACGACTCTCCTCCGAATGCGGATTTCATCATGCTCTTTAGGAATCCCCCGACTCCTCCGCCACCCATGCCGGTCTTCATATCGACACCTCTTGATTGGGCCACCATGGCTCCGGGCTCTACCTTCAGAGACTCCCCAGGTCCTAAGCTTGCGGTCATTAGGGTAAAGGCGGGACTGAATTCGTATTCGACATCCATGTATAACGGAACTACACCATTGTTTTCAAATTTAGGGGATTTCAAATCTTGCATTCCGCAGTGAGTTTACTAATTACTTCCCCATTCGAGTTTTTCATCCATGCTTCAATGATATCGCCCTCTGACATCGGCCCCACTCCCTCTGGAGTCCCTGTCCAAACTAAGTCTCCCGGGCTTAGGCCGTACCAATTTCTCAGATGACCCATTATTGAGTCTAGTGAATGAACCATTAGGTCCGTGGTTGCCTGTTGCTTGATTTCACCATTTTTCGATAACCCTATTTCCATTGTTTCTGGATCCCATGCAGTCCAAGTACCCAGAACTCCTGAGCCTCTGAAACCCTTTCCTTCCAACCAAGGCCAACCCTTCTCTTTGGCCAAAGTCTGACGAGTTCTATTGGTTGTGTCACAACCGACGCACATCTCCACGGGCTCCAGATCATCTCCGAGTCTGACAACCATCTCTACTTCGTAATCGATGTGCTCATCTGCCAGAAGGGAAATCACATTTCTCCCCTCAATATCGGATTCCACATGCGACGTCGATGGCATCAGAAAAAAACGAGGATAATCGGTCACATCCCCCTTAATCTCCTTCGCATGCCCAACATAGTTTCTGAATACGGCCCAGCCGACAGTCATGACTCTCGCAATGCCTACAACCACATTATAACATCGATAAAACCCTCAGCAGGTTGAATAGACACTCCTCACCGACCTAGTCCGATGGCTGATGACCCCTATCGGACTCTGGGGGTATCCAACGACTCTAGCGATGCTGAAATAAAGAGGGCGTATCGAAAGTTAGCAAGACAGTACCATCCCGATAGAAATCCGAATGATACCGCTGCAGAAGAGAGGTTCAAGTCTATCCAAACGGCGTATGAATCGATAGGGTCTTCAGAAGCCAGAAGAGAGTGGGATCAGCAAAAAAGAATGGAGAATATGTTCAGGGGGAGAGGGGGCTTCTCTGGCTCTTCCTCTGGTTTTGATTTTGGCGATATAATCTCGCAGTTCATGGGAGGAAGGGGCTCCAATGACTTCGGTTTCGACTCTCAGGCTAGTAGGCCAAGAGCTGACCCCAGAACTCAAAGAACCTCATTTAGGGGAGCGGATATCGAAGCTGGCCTGGACGTAACGTTGGAAGAGGCGACGAGTGGCACTGAGGCGCAATTCTCTCACAGGAGACTAAAGAGATGTGACAAATGCAATGGAGATAGTTTCGGAACATCGAGGAACTGCTCCAAATGCAATGGGACTGGGGTACAGACCAAGGGCACTACACTCAATGTGAAAGTTCCTGCAGGTGCAATACATGGACAACAACTCAGGCTAAGGAAGATGGGTCATGAACACCCCCAAGGAGAGCCTGGAGACTTGCTGATCACTTTGAGACTAGATGCACAGGAGGGCAGGAGGTGGGAGGGAGATAGACTGATTCAAGAGGTCCCAGTCCATATTTCCACCTTACTTCTTGGAGGGAATGTCAGAATAAATACGCCCAAAGGAAGCAGGATTCAGATCGAAGTTCCCGAACGAACAAAGATCGGAGACAGAATGAGGATACAGGGTCATGGACATCAAGGTGCAGATTTGGATATCGAATTTGTTCTGAAGGAAACGGAAGAGCTTACCGAGAAACAGAGAAAGGCACTAAACCAATTGAGGGAATCAGGGCTGTGACTCATCACAACCACTCAAATATAAGCCCGAACACCAATCATCGTGCGTGATTTCTCAAAGGTCGCAAACTATCTAATTCCCAAGAGGAAGAAGATACATCTATCGGTACTAATGTTCTCAATTCTTATGATTCCAGGAATTCTCGCTACATTCGAGCCAATTGATATTGAATCTTACGAGATGGAATCCCCAGAGCTGGACGCAAATATGGTATTCAGAGAAGAGTTCACTGCTGCTGGCAATATATGGGGATTTGGAATATTCGTCAGAGATGAGGCGGATTTCGGAAAATCTGGATCCGATGTCTCCATGATAGCTGACTATACCGGTGAGAACTCAGGATTGGAAGCCCCTAATGGAGGAATATTGAATCTGACTGTCCTGAGGGAAATCGATGTCAATGCAAACACTCTGAGAAATCACGATGTCTCAAGATTCTTTCTTCCAATTGCCTCCGAGATTTCTGGAGATCCTGCCGTGGGTATGCTAGACTTAGCATCAGACTTCCGATCTTTCATGTCCGGAAATTCATCACTCACCCAGCCTAGAATTAATCCATACAAACTGGCTCTAACCCTTGATCTAGAGGACTCAATGGACCCTGCTCCCACAAACTGGTCTGATTGCGGCATATTGGAATGTCTCACCTTCGATGATCCAGCAATCACTCAAGATCACATCGATCTTGCTGCTCATAGAATGGCCAACAGCAGTAATGGATCCTTTTTGAGATTCCTTTCCAACGATAGAGCATTCACACCAGACCCCAGCAGTTCTGTAATCGGGCCCATTAACCATACAATTGGAGAAGACGGAAATCTCCAATCAGAAACTTGGGAGAGGGGAAGATGGTCCGCCTCATCAGCATGGCTAATTGTCAATTTAGATAGGGAAGAGATGCAAGATAGTGGGTGGACCTTCTCTTGGAAGAATGCAACAACAGATTTCGGCTATCAGAGAGAGGGTTTTACTCTGATAACAGACCCAATTAGATACTCGTTTGATTATTGTGAAGCAAGAGAAGAGAATAATCAATCTCTGTGCTCTGTAGAGTGGCTGTACCTTTCAATCGAGGAGGATCTGAGAGAAACTGATCAGCACATTGTTTCATTGATGTTCGCCGAAGGAATAAACGTTGAAATCAACAGAGAACTCCTTTCGAGCGCATATCTGCTGGTAGCAATGTCAGTAATTGTTGTCGCCCTCCTCTGGATTAACCTCAGGAGGATTTCAGATGTAGCCATAGTTTCGACCAGTCTGGTTGTCTCGCTAATTTGGATGTATGGACTCATAGGTTGGGCCATGATTTTCGGACAAAGGACTGGATTCGAGTTCATTTTCCGATCACAATTTTCGAATCTACTACCAATACTTATTCTGGCTTTAGAGATCGATGACAGTTTACACTCACTTCACAGATACAAGGAAGAGAGGAGACATGGGAAGGATATCGAGGAGGCCTGTCGAATTTCGATTAGTAAAGTAGGCCTTGCCGTTATGCTAACTTCTGTAACTACGATCGTCGCCTTCTCGGCTAACTTAACATCCAGCACTGCAGCTTTGCGATCATTCGGAATTGAAGCGGGCATCGGCGTCATGTGTGCCTTCTTCTTGACAGGACTTTGGGTTCCTCTTACCAGAATGGATATTGACGAGTGGCTCGATTCCAAGGGCAAACTATTGGATGAAGACCCAGATAAAATCCACATGATACCCAAGGCATGGCTCTCATCAATCACCATGAAGTCATTTAGTGCATATCCATTGATTATTATTTCAGTTCTTCTAGTAACGATGTATGCAGTTCCTATGATGACATCTCTAGAAGGTGATTTCCAGGTGGAAGATTTTGTTGAAGAGGACTCCGATCTCGCCATCGGAGTGGGTTTGATTAATCAGAGATTTAGCGATGAGGGAGAGCCTGCATATATCCTCCTAGAAGGTAACATGACGAATCCCAGAGTGTTGGAAAGTATCGAGGAATTGAGGAATAATATGAACTCTCATGGTCCCAATGAACCAGATCAATTCACTAGGTCCCCAGATGGAGAGGTTGAGCTTCTCGCGATCGATCAGATGCTATGGTATCTTAGAGCGGCCATGGCATGGAACCAGACTCCCTTCGAAAATGCAGGCTGGGATTTCGATTTAAGGGATGGTGGAATTGGCTGTGAGACAGTTGTTATCCCCAATAGGGACTTTGAGTTTATTTTCATACCATCGACAAATGATAGCAAGTCTCTCACGTTTCTTTACGGATTCATGATGACAAGAGGAGTCCCTGCCAGCGGCGGTTATCCAGCACTTTCGCCGAGTATAGTAGGAGAGTTCCTCCAAGTCAAAGGAAATCTGGACTATGAGATGCCATGGCTAACCGAAGAAGGGAACACCCCTCAATACCCCAGAGCAACTCTAAGATTTGGAATCTCTAGTCCCGAGCAGTTTGCATTGGTCGAGCCAGCATTGGCTCAATTAGAGAATGACATGACCCCTCTTCAGAATCTATCCGTCAGCCCCTTGAGAGAAAGGGGATCTCTTGAAATGGCACTTTCCGACGAAAAAAATCCAATTTCATGGGCAATTCCAACGGGAGAGCCAGTAGTAAGATTCGTTGCCGCTGACTCTATGCAGGATGATCTGCAAGATACCATTCTTCTCGGTGTTTTACTCTGCTTCATCACTCTATGGTGGGGCTTTAGAGACAATGGTAGTGCTAAAGACAGACTCAAGTCAAATATCTCCAATATTCGGAAAAATAGAAACTCCATATTACTGAACATAATCGTCTTTGTGGTAATATCAATGACACTCGTTAGTCAGGATTATGTTTTCCACTTTGCTATCCTTGCACTACTACTGTCTCTGGCCTTCGGAACAACACCATTCATCTATGCAGGGATAACAACTGCTCCGATATTCATAATGATAGTCTGGCTATATGCTCTGGTAGACTTCTTCGGATATGGGCTGAACATGGTCACGGTGTCTATCGCCGCAATATCTCTAGGCGTGGGTGTCGATTATGTAATCCACCTAATTGAGAGATATAGAGAAGAAATAGAAGACGGAAAATCCCAGTTAGACTCTGTAGCAGTAGTAGGTGGCGCTTCAGGACTGGCCCTCTTTGGATCGGCTCTCTCAGACTTTGCTGGATTCATGGTCATCAACCAGTCAAAGATGGGCTTCTTTTCCACCTTCGGACTTTTCTGTGCTATCATGATAATTTTGTCATTGATTGCAAGTATGATCGTGGCCCCTGCTCTTATTGGATTACTCCATAGGGTTCCAGACAAGGAATCTCTTGGAAGCTCTGCTATCTGAGAAAGAATATCATAATCAGAGTCAAGACCAATCCTCCGATTAGAGATTGGAGTATTATCCACCAGCTCCGCGTTCTGCATGCTCTGGCAACAGACTCATCCTCATGCCTCTTTCCACCCGACGAAGACTCATGAGTCCCTAGGAATCCGTGATATACGCAAACTTGCGTAGTTGACTCAAGCAGAACCAAGCATCCGGATGTGAAAATACCGAATATGGCTAGGGACAATAGAGGATGCTCGATAGAAATGACAAATATAGAGAAAATAAACCCCAGAGCGATCAAGGAAAGACCGCCATACAGCCTATTCTTCCTTCCCGTTTCTGAAATATTTCTAATCGCCCTTTTCGCGGCGCTCATCGGACTACCTCCAAATTCCGAGCGAGTCTCTCAGCGCCGATTCAAGGTCTTTGTGCAAGAATTCATATCCAGAGTCCTGAATTCTCTTTGGAAGGACTCTCTGCCCCTCTATTAGAAGAGGTCCAGCAAGTTCACCGAATAATATCTTCATTGAGAATCCAGGGATGGGTGCGAACGCAGGTCTCCTCAAAACTTTCCCAAGCGTCTTAGAGAAATCCTTCTGCCTCACTGGTTGTGGTGCAGTCAGGTTGTACGCCCCCTCGCATTCTGGACTCATCATTAGATGGTGAATTGCATATATCTCATCATCTAGGGAAATCCATGACATCCATTGCTTCCCACCAGCTAGGGGCCCTCCCCCTCCCATCTTCCATGGTAGGAGCATCCTGCCTAAAGCTCCGCCAGCTGCAGATAGGACGATTCCGTTGCGTGTGTTAACTACCCTTATTCCGGCTTCTCTAGCAGAATCAGCATATGACTCCCACTGTATTACAGTCTCAGTTAGGAAACCATCTCCGGGCGAACTATCCTCTGTTAGCTCCTCATCGGCGCGATTCCCATAATATCCAATCGCGCTGGCTACGATGAATGCCTCAGGCTTTTTCTTTAGCTTACTCATGGTGTCTGAAAGCAGGGTCGTTGAATCCTTCCTAGACTGTACAATCAACTTCTTCCTCTTCTTATTCCATCTTTTATCGCCAATCCCTGCTCCTCCTAGATGGATAATTACATCAAATCCTTCAATGTCATCGGGATTTAAGACTCCTTTGTCAGGATACCAACTAAGCTCTTTAGATCCCTCTTTCGACTCCCTACGCACTAGCCTCCAGACATCGTGCCCACCAGTGTCTAGGAAAGCCACCAGCTGCGTTCCGATTAGTCCAGAAGAACCAGCCACTAAGATCCTCTTCCTTTTGAGGTTAGAGAATTTTGAATGCTCTCTTAGGTCTCTCTGAAGTCGGAGCTCTCGTGCCTTGAACATTCTGGAAATTCTCCCTTTCACGAGCGAACCACCGAGTAATCTGTCTGCGAGATTTCCTAGGGGGCCGAATGGAACTTGATAACTAACTTCGTCTTTGACAGTCGTGATCCCTTCCACTTCTGACAGATCATGGTCATGATTCCATGACCAGAACGGCCCTTTCACCATAGTGTCCGAGAAATGTTTGGGGGGATCATACGCTGTATGCTCAGCTATCCAAGTCATCTTCAGGAAAGGAGCGCCAGGGGCTGGGAAACGAAACACCCTTTGAGATCCAACTTCCAGTGAATCATCAGCACGAACTTCCTCGGCAACTTCCCATGGAGGCATGAGCCTCCTGAAGGACCCCTCATGCTCAAACCACTCAAAGGTCGATTCTATGTCAGACTCAACCACGGTTTCGTGAGTGTATGTGTACATCTAATCACCATGGTGGGCTCTTTGGAATGGGGGCATCCTCTGCCCATCTGGAGAGATAACCTTCAAGTTTGAGCTTCCTCTTAGTGTTAGATGAGGACATGTACCTAATTTTACCAAAAATAGGCCTCTCTGGGCCCCATGCTCTATCATGTCGTCCAAGAACCCAAAATATTCCTGTGTAGGAATTCGGATCCCTTCCATCTAGGGCCCATCTATCATTAATTCTGATCATCCAATCTGCCGCGGTCTCAGGATCTGGGGACCACTCCAATATTCTCTTTCCCCACAGCATCCTTAGGTAGTTGTGCATGTGTCCTGTTCTGACGAGCTGCCTCTGAGCAGAATTCCAGACTTCATCATCCGTCTTTGCCCCCTCTATTTCTTCAAATGTGTAGCTTATCCGTTCATCATCTCTGTGCTCATTTAGAGTTTTCATGGCCCACGAGGGTATCGAATCAAGTGAATTGTGATCCCTCCTAAAGTTGGCAAAGTTAAATCCAAGCTCTCTCCATGTAATTATCTGATCCAAGAAAGATTCCGATGATTCGGAGAGGCCCCACCATCCTGACCTGGCTCCTTTGCCTGTATCTTCAATGCAAACCAAATCATATGTCCAATCACTCTTTTCTAGAACCGATTTAACCACTCTAAATGAAGAAATATGTCCGAAGTGTAACCAAGGGGACAAACCACTTACTGCCGGATTGTCAGGGTCATTCCTTCCTTCGGAATATTTCTCCAGCCTATTTTCGATGAAGCTCCCGAGTCTAGTCGATGCCTCGTAATAGCCTCCCCTAACAGATTCAACCGGGAAAACCTCATGATCGATGTCTAGAGGAGCCATGGCCTTCTTCCCAACTTCTCCTCCCTCTGCTACTCTCCAAATCCATTCGAGTGGAGGAAACTCCAGATCCAGAGCCATGACTATCTTCGAGAACTCTTTCTTGTCCATAGTAAGATCGTCCCTGACTCCATCCATCGGACTCTCACTTGGGAATGTTGAAAGAGCACTGTGAAGGCTCCTCTGAACATGTTTCCTGAACGAATATGCTGTTTTGTGAGCCTTGTCAGCATAGTTCATTGGAAGAATACCATTCGAATCTACGGCCTCGACTGCAACTTCACATGACACACTAGCCCTGTCCATTACCCATCGGGGGAGATAGGTTGGATAGTCATCTATGACTATTGAACATGCCTTCGAAGATAGCTTCCTTAGCATACCGTCTCCAGAGTCGATGTGATTCTCAATCCAAGGGACATAAGTAATACCATGCTCATCGAAAATAGACATATTATCCACCATTCCCTGTGCAACAAAGGTCAGAACTCGTTCACTGGACCATTCATGTCTAACTGAGATACACTCTATCACCAACAGTGGTTTACCAAGGTCGATACTTATCTCTATGGCTCTTTCCAGGGCAGCATTGTAGTGATATCGTCGAGTGGAAGTCATCCAGTAGAGAACAAACTGTCCTTCATGACGAACTTCCTTGTCGTTTATCTTGCGAACTCTAGGCGAGCCTACGCTGACCAAAGCTCCCGTCGCATCCAACACAGCACTTTCTGTCATCTAGCGCATATAAGGCGCTGTTTTCACGCTGACTCGCTTTCAAACATTCATTCATAAGCTCGTGGGATAACCCGGTATCATGACTATCCAAGTCAGGACCGATGCTGAACCAATAGAAATTGAAGCCGATGCCTTTCTCCCAACAGAGCTTGGCAATTTCAGAGTGAGAGTTACCACTGATGCCGAGGGCAATGAGCACTCACTCCTTTACACTGGAGACATATCCAGTGCCGAATCCCCTCTGGTTAGGATACACTCTGAATGCCTTACTGGAGACGCCTTCGGATCGATGAAATGTGATTGTGGACCCCAGCTGAAAGAAGCTATGAAGAAAATTCAGGAAGCCGGATGCGGGGCGGTCGTTTACCTAAGGCAGGAAGGCCGTGGAATTGGACTTCATTCCAAGATCCAAGCATATGCCCTGCAAGACATAGGATACGACACACTCGATGCAAACCTAGCTCTGGGACTTCCTGCAGATGCCAGGGACTACAAAATTGCCGCACACATGCTAAAGGAGGCTGGAGTGAAGAAAGTACGTTTGATGACAAACAACCCTCTGAAGATTCAGGGCCTCCGAGACAATGGGATAGAGGTTGATCGAAGAGTCGAGCACATCACTGGAGTTTCAATTGAAAACATTAACTATCTCTCAACTAAGGGTAAGAGAATGGGGCACATACTTGACATATGATGGCAGATCGGAAGCCGTTTGAGGGATATCTATGTCTTCGATGATTGGAAAGAAAGCGCCGGACTTCTCTCTCAAAACTAGTGATGGAGATGAATTCAACTTTAGTGATTTAGAAGGGTCTTGGAAAGTACTCTTCTTCTACGCCAAGGCAGGTTCACCTACTTGCAAAAGAGGATGCTTAACGTTCAAGCAGCAATATGATCTGTTCCGATCACTGGAGCCGCCGGTTGAGATAATCGGCATCAGTGAGGACTCAGTAAAGCAGCACAGGGAATTCAAGAACGATCTCGATCTCCCATTCACTCTTCTCTCTGATCCCGACAGAAGTGTTGCTGATATGTTCAACGTCCCTGTTCATCTCGGCACATTCCCAGCCAAGTCATCATTCGTAATTGGCCCCGATAATACCATTCACCACGTTTACGACTGGCTATTCAGACCCAGGAGGCATGTAGCCAAGATTCTCGACGCTCTAAGTAGGATCACAGATGGGGGCAGATTTTCCTGATGTGGAGCCAGATACTAACCGATGCAGGTCTCTCTGAAAGAGAGATAAACGCCTTGACCGTACTATCTCGCAATCCCAATATCAAGGCCAGTGAGCTGGCCAAGGAGCTAGATACCACTAGACTGGACGCATACAATTCACTGGAAAGGCTTCAGAGAATAGGGCTAGTTACAACCACTGCAGACAGGCCAATGAGATTCTCAAGTCCTCCTCTTGATCAAGCCGTAACGCATCTTATCGAAATCAGAAAAGAACAGCTCAACAGAATAGAGCAGGGCTTAGAAGACATGCAGAATGGGGCAAAATATTCTTCTATTGTCGAGGGAAAACCACTCGATGATGAACCAAAGTTCGCTGTTCTGAAAGAAAGAGTTCACATAATGAAGAGAATAGAGAAGATTTCAGAAGCATCAAAGAGTGACATTGTCCTAACCCTTGGAAAATTTGGGATACTTCACCTTTGTAGGAGTAGTGCATTACAGGCTGTAAATGACGCAGCAGCTCGAGGGGTCAATGTCAGAGTACTTTCTCAACTAGAGAGGAGGACGATTAGGTTCTACAAAGACTTGCATGATTCCATTGATGTTCGGCATTCCGATGATTTGGATGCTCAAGGCGCACTAGTCGATGATTATGAGGTAATTCAGTACCTGAATATGGAATCAAACCCTGTTGGTAGAGGTAAGAATGACGCCGCTCTTATGGTAGAATCAGAGTCATTTGCTGAATCTCAGAGGAATTTACTGGATACCATATGGGATGACGCTATTCCTTACCAAACAGCATCTAAGAGGTTCACCGAGGAAAGGATAGTAGATCCCTTGAAGCTCACTATAGACAGTGGCTCTTTCCTTGAAAAAATCAGAGAAGTACTTCAGATTTCGGAAGATATTCCTGAAGAAGATACCCCATTTAATCCAGATGCATTCCTTGCTTCGGGATTGGAGATTAGCGATGCTCGCAGGAACCTTGAATCTGGTGGTATCGAAGCCCTGTCTGCATTTGGCATAGACATTGAGTCTCTCCTGAGACAGGTAGGAAATAGAGTGGGAGAGGAATTATCATTCTCCTTGAGGAACATAGAGGGCAATATTGAGTATCTCAATGAGATGATGGACTGGTGGGAATTTGCAGGACTCGGACAGCTAAGCTATGATATCGATCCAGAATTCCACATCTTAGTCGAGCATCCAAGTGACAAGCCAGGAGTTCTCCCTATCCATTCTCTTGACGATGGAATAATCGAGGGGGCTTTGTTGTCAAGGTATCCAGAAGAGTCGGGCGTTGAAATCACTAGAATAATCACAGAAAACAGAAAAAATACTGTCAGATACGATATCAACTTCAGTAGCCAACTCCAAGAATAGATACATCACATTATATCATCACTGCCCAGCGCTATTATGTGCGTCTGCTGAAGTTTGCCTTATTCATGAGGCAGATAACCAGGAAATCCCCTGCAAATCTAGATTGGATACAGAAGCAGGGCCTTCTGGCCATCAAGCTATCACAGATTTTCGCACTCAGGCCAGATATAATAAGTCTGGAGAAATGCAAGCAACTTCAGACACTTTACAGCAAAGCCTCAACAATTCCAACAGAAAATGTATTCAAAATATTGAAGGAAAAGGCCCCAGACTCCTATCATGACAATATATCATGGTTTGATGTTGAGCCGCTAGCAGCTGCATCAGTAGGACAGGTACACAGAGCTAGGCTAAAGAATGGGGATAATGTGGTTGTCAAGATAATCAAAGGCGATCACGAGAAAAAATTCAAGAGGGACGTGAAAAGGATGAGCCGATGGCTCAGGATTGCCATGATCATATCTCCCAAGCTGAGGAAAGTAGGAAACCCAATCGCCCTATTAGAGCATGTACAGGACTATACTCTCAGAGAGCTCGATCTGAGGAATGAGATTATTGGAGCTTCGAAGCTCCAATCTATCAAAGAAGAACTATCTGGAGATTTTCCAATGCCAAGACTCAGATTCCCCAAATACTATCCAGAGCTTTCGAATAGGCATGTGCTAGTTTCAGAGCTAGTAGATGGCCAGACACTAGAGCAGGGAATAGTGAACTCAAGTTTACTTTGGGAAGATTTGCTAGAATTATTCCGAATCCACGGAGCATTTATGTTCGGGGTTGGGACATTTCATGGAGATTTGCATCCGGGAAACTGCATAATAGACTCGGAAGGAAACTTCGTCTTTATTGATAATGGAGCAATATGTGAGGCACCAAGGAAGGTCAGTAATTCTCTATTCAACTTCTTCTACCATCTCTCAGCTGATGATAAGGACTTGGCCTTTGAGGCGTTGATTTCACTCGCGGAGAGGAGGCCAAGGTCAGATGATGTTGAGATGTTCAAGAAAGACATGCATTCGATTTACAGGGACTTCGAAAACCTCAGTGTCGGTGAGCAAAGCCTCACTGAAGTAATGATGAAAACTGTGAGATCAGCTGTCGAGAATGCTGGAGCCGATTACGGTGAGGAAGGATTCCCCATTATCCGTTCATTGATGTATATGGACGGTCTGGTAATCAGAACCTACCCAGAAGTTAAATTAATCTCCGAAATGAGGGACTCATTGGATGAGTTCAAATCTGGTTTGAATTTAGGGTGAATGAAAGATGACATATCATAGTGACGTAGTAGTAGTTGGTGCGGGACCAGGGGGATTGGCTTGCTCAATGCTTCTGGCCAAAGCTGGAGTGAACGTGACAATCATCGAGAAGTCCGATGACGTTGGAGGAAGAACCAGGGTCTTTGAGAAGGACGGCTTCAAGTACGACAATGGCCCAACATTTTTCCACTATCCAGAGATAGCTGAGGAAATCTTTGAAGCTCTTGGGCTTGATGCAAGAGAGGAACTAGGTCTTATCGAATTAAACCCTAACTACAGGCTCGTATTCGGAGCTGGGGGGAGTTTAGATGCCAGTACGGATCTTGAAGATATGGTGTCCCAAATCAGGGATCTCTGTGGAGATGAAAACGCGAATGGTTTTAGGAGGTACATCAAAGACAATAGAACTAAGTTGGATCTATCTAAGAATTGTCTGAATACTCCTTGGAGAGGGCCAACCGATCTATTGAGTCGTAGAGCTTTGAGAGTAGCAAGAATTCTCAGGCCTTGGAGGAGCGTGTCATCAGACTTGTCCAAGATGTTCTCGGACGAGAGGATGCAACTCGCAATGTCATTCCAGACAAAATATCTGGGGATGAGTCCGTTCCAAGCTCCAAGCTTATTCACTATTCTCGCATACTTGGAGTATGAACATGGAGTGTTCCACGTTGAGGGAGGACTTGGTACAATAACTCAGAAGATGGCGGAAATTGCTAGAGGATTAGGAGTCAAAATTAGACTAAATGAACCAGTCACCGATTTCGTCTTTGATGGCAAGAAAGTAGTTGGGGCCGTTACAGACAGTGGTACGTATACAGCAGACAGATTCGTCATGAATGTGGATTTCGCAACAGGAATGAAAGGACTTATTCCCGACGAATTACGAAAGAAGTGGTCTGACAAGAAATTAGATGAGAAGTCTTACTCATGCTCAACTTACATGCTTTATTTGGGTCTCGATAAGTTGTATGACACACCTCACCATCAAATCTATGCAGCAACGGATTACCAGAAGAATCTCAAAGAGGTAACTGAGAACAAGGTTACTTGGGATGATCCTTCGATATACGTCCAGAATGCATGTGTAACCGATCCTTCCATGGCTCCAGATGGCCACTCGACAATCTATGTCCTTGTTCCCGCTAGCAGCTCGCATGAAGACATTGACTGGGAAGAAATAAAGGAAGAATACATGGAGGTAATAGTTAGTCAGATGGAGAAGCTCGGGTTCGAGGGAATCAAAGATCACATAGTCTCCCAGACTATTGTCACGCCCGATGACTGGGCGTCTCGTGATATCTACAAGGGAGCCGTTTTCAATCTCGCGCATGGTCTTGATCAGATGTTATGGAGAAGACCCCAGAATAAGTTCGAAGAGCTAGAAAGCCTCTATCTTGTCGGAGGGGGGACTCATCCAGGAAGTGGTCTACCAACCATTCTTGAGAGTGGTAGGATTTCCGCTAAGCTGATCTGTGCCGATATGGGAGTTATACCTGACTGGAATGGTGCCGAAACGTGGTTTGAAGATATCAAGAAGCCACGTAGTATCGCCAGCAAGAAAACAGAATTGACAAATGTATGAGCTGGGTGATTGCATGGAAACGATATACATAATCCTCTTCCTGATTCCCACAATATGGATTGGACCATTTTGGCTCCTCATGCTTCTAGAACCAAGCTCACAAAGAACCAAACAGTGGATGCATGGAAATTCCCTATTCATTGGGCCATTGGCTGTTTGGATTTTAACAACGCTACTTAACCCCTCAGGGATTATTGATTTGTTAGTTGGAAATCCAGCCGATTTCCTGGATACAATGGTAGAGCTCTTGGGTACTGAGTCCGGAACAGTCCTCGCTTGGTCCCACTTTGTCGCTGGAGACATAATGGCTACAAGATGGATGTGGAGAAAGGCATTAGAGAACGAAATTGGATTGAATAAGACTCGGGCAATTGTCTTCTTCGGTGTAATGCTTATGCCAGTGGGGCTATTGATGCACGTAATACTAAATCCTCAGAAGAGCTCCATTTCCATAGAGGAATAGTAATGGATCATAAAACTGTGTTAATTTCTCTCGATAGAAAAGACTCATGTTGCATTTTGGTATTTTCTGACAATCAGAAGTTCGAACTAGAATATCTGGATGTAAGAAAGAACTGCCAGTGTGCGAAATGTAAACCCAAACAAGCTAACGATAAGATGAGAATTGAATTTGAAGAAGAGATCTCTAGATTGATGTTGGTGAAACCAAAAGTTGAGCAGATTGGTAACTATGCCCTCCGTTTCGAGTGGCCAACAGGATGCTCTAGTGGAATCCACTCATTTGAACATCTGAGAAAGATTTCTGAGTCTACCGGAAAGAAACTCTGATTCTTACGAAGAAATCAAAAAAGTCCCCCCTCTCGGAAATACAACTAGGATGCGGATGCCCTCCGTACCTCGTTGGTGATATCATGACAGAAGAACCCTCGGGATCGAATACCGAGAATATCGAAGATGACGATTGGCATCTCTATGCCAATGCAGGTTATGGAGCTGCAGAGTCGGTTGAAGCAGAGACTTCCGTAGAAGAAGACGAAGACACCGAAGAAGAATGGTTTGATGGGGACGATTTCTACCACCAGGGGGCGTCCATAGATTGGGATTCTCCCCCTTGCCCAGCTCCATTGGGAATAGCACACGTAATAAAAATAGGAGTTTGTGACTTTTGTTTGCATCGAATCGGTGGCCGGAGGACCAAGTCACAAGGATTTGGAGGAGGTGCTGAATTGCGAAATGAGGCATATGCTAGAGACTCTGAGCTTACCAAGTTCGAGACTCCCGAGATCTGCCCCCTGTGCGAAGATCTGTTCGATGACGTTGGTAATATTGTTGAAAGAATAATCCACTCGGTTGATGGAGTCGGGTTCAAATCGATGCAACTCGGGATACATCTGCCCAAAGATTTGCTTCAAAGCGAGGACGCAATCAGAACTAAACATGGATCGCAGGGTTCGAGACCCCTCAAAGCCTCCTTTGCGCAAGCCATTCAGGATGAAATGCTACTCAGATCACCCGAAATTTCATTCGTAAAGGACTATCCAGATATTATGGTCACTGTTGACACCCTTACTCTCAGAGTAGATACAGATGTTAGACCTGTGTTCATATATGGAAGATATGAGAAATTAGTAAGAGGCATCCCCCAGACTCGATGGCCTTGCCGCTCCTGCAGGGGCAGAGGCGATGGTTGCGAAAGCTGTGAGGGTACCGGACTGCAGTATAGGGAATCTGTTCAGGATATAATTGGAGACCCAGTGAAGACAATACTAGATGCCTCAGATACGTCTTTCCATGGAATGGGTAGGGAAGATATTGACGTAAGGTGCCTAGGTTCGGGAAGACCATTTGTATTAGAGATCAAGAATCCCAAATTGAGGGAATTAGAATTGTCATTGATAGAGGACAAAATTAACTCCAATGATCCAGAAAAGGTGAAGGTAAACTCTCTAAAATGGTGCAACAAGAAGGATGTTAGTAGAGTAAAGGAGACCAGATCCGAGAAATCATACACGATAAGATTCAGGATTGATAAGCCCATTACCGAGGAAGAAGCCATCGAATCAATAGAGGCTTTATCGGGAGTCACACTGGAGCAGGAAACCCCCAAGAGAGTCTCACACAGAAGGGCAGCCAAGACTCGAAAGAGAAGAGTAACTACAATATCGAATGTATTGGTGGAAGGACAAGAGATTCAGTTCTCCTTGAGATGCGAAGCTGGCACCTACGTCAAAGAGCTAGTACATTCCGACGAAGGCAGAACCTCGCCTTCTGTCAGCTCGGTCATTGATAGAGAATGTGAGGTATTGTGGCTCGATGTCGATGAAATACACGCTGATTGATACGAATAACAATCCGACGGACTTAATAGCGGGCCTTTGGTCGAGCGCTTCCACGACTTAGGTCAAAGGTGGTAAAATGGCAACGAGAACCCACGGCACCAGGCAGGGAACGAGATCGATCCTCAAGAAGAAGAAGACACAGAAAGGAAGGCTCTTCATCAACCGATCTCTCCATCCATACAAGGAGGGCGATAAGGTATCAATAGTTCTCGATGGCTCCCAGCAGAAGGGTATGCCACATAGAAGATTCCATGGATTAACAGGCACAATTGTGAAGCCTCAAGGCAAGGCATTCGTAGTGACTGTTGTACAAGGAAATATGGAAAAAACAGTAGTGGCCAGACCTGAACATCTGAGGCCAGCATAGGAGTGATTTCATGTCAAATCGAGAATTCATAGATTTTGCAACAGTAAGGGATCTGTTAGAGGACGCTAACGAGAGAAGGGGCGAACTATCTTACGAGCAGATGATGGCATTACAACATGCAACTTGGGCTGCTAGCACAAACCGAGGAGGAATAAAGACTGATCCCAAAGTTTTCGTCGCGCTCTTCTCCAAGCTAATGGAAAATGACAAACTAGCTGAAAATCCTGATATCTGTGCAAAAATAGCAGAAATCACTCCAATGGATGTTTCTGGAGTCAGAGTTATTATCGCCAGTAAGAGAGTTGCTATGGATACATCTGAGATCGAGGAAATAATCGAAATTGTCAGACAAAACGTTCTCTGAGTGTTATTTCTCTAGCATCTTTTCTGACTAAACAATTGATGAGGGAGAACCCCTTCCACCAATCGAGTAAAATGTCCGCCGAAGGCCCAATCGGTTCCAAATTTGCCGATGATGATCGTCTATCCGGAGAGACAACTGTGCTTGTTCTAGATGTCCTTGATAGGAATCCATCTGGATCAGAGCTCCAAGGACTTTCATCTCCTTCAATGTATCTAGTCAGGGCTAGAATCGAAGATGACAACATAGATTCTCCGGGCGAGTCAATTGAAATACAGCCCGGATCTATCGGGCCATTGTCCGAGATTAGATTCAGGGATCTGACAGCAGAATCTTCCGCAGCCATAATCGATGCTGTTCTGGACTCAATTATCTCAGACCCCGATAGGCACTTAGGATTCTACAATAGAGCTAACAACCTTTCATTGAAGTACCATGCCTTTCAACTTCTCCCAGGCATAGGCAATTCAAAGGCAATGCAGATGGTAAAAGAAAGAGGTGGATCAGGGTGGTCTTCCTTCGAAGAAATAGACAAATCTTGTGGCATTGAATCCGCCAAGCTCCTAGCCGAGAGATACGTTGGAGAAATGCAAGATCCATCTGAATCACCAAGCCTATTGGATCTTCTCGTCCGCTCTGGGATTTAGACGGAGGAGTCACTTTGAAAGATCTAGACCCTAGGATGTTAGTCGATCTACTGAGAGATAGGATAAGCCCAGACAGAAACTTGGGACAGCACTTCATTCTAGATGAGAAAATAATCCTTGAAGCAATATTAATGCCTAATAAGATAGAAAGTAAAGTTACTGGAGAATCCCATGTTCTAGAAATCGGGCCGGGACCAGGATCGTTGACCTTGGAACTCCTAAGAACAGGCGCGAAAGTATCCACATTCGAGATCGATCAGCAGGCAGTAATGCACCTCGAAAGAGTATTTCACGGAATGGAAGGCAAACTTTCTGTATCTCATGCCGATGCACTCTTGGTTGACTGGCCAGAAGACATTACTCACATCATCGCTAACATTCCTTATGGAATCTCCAGCCCGATTCTAGATAGAATCCAGCAGCACCACCAAAAAAATCCACTTGATGCAGTGGTATTAATGGTTCAAGAGGAGTTCTCTGAGAGAATGTCAATGAATAGAGGCCCTAGGAGCATCGGCCCTCTAGGGCTATCACTGTGGATGGACTTTGATATCCACATTGGTTCAAAGGTCCACCCAGGGTCATTCTCCCCTCCTCCTAGAGTAAACTCTAGGTTGATCATGCTCGAGCCTAGGAAGGAGGAAGCAAGAGTCACTGATAGGAGGCTGTTCAAAATAGTCACGCAACACTGTTTCGCCAATAGAAGGAGAAAAATGCGTACGTTAATTTCCAAGTCGCCAAAGAGAATTAGCAGAATAAAGGGATGGCACAAGACAAGATGGAAGGACGTAATTGAACGAACTCTAGAGGATCAAGTAGATGGAATGAGGGAGGGATGGCCGGAATTCAGGCCTGATGATATGCTAATCGAAGAATGGCCAGCTCTTTGTGATCATCTTTCATCATTTGACTATGAAAATTGATACTCTAGTCATCGCCTTGATAGCTGCCCCCCCTCTCCGCGAGGCACGGTCTGTAACCAGTTCCGTAGACATATGGGGTCAAACCATGGCAAAGAAGGATACTTATCTGGCTCTCTTGAGGAGAGGAATCGATGAGAATACAGCCCAGATTCTATCAGATGGGGGAATCAAGGTTGGAGATCTAAAGAAGATGGATGAAGACACCCTGATGAACAATTACGGGCTTAAGAAGGATATAGCCACCTCAGTAATTGAAGCAGTTAAGTCAGGGCCCAGAAATTCCAGCAAGCAGAGATTTCTCGCTGACGTACTTTCTAAGGACGGACAGCAGAAAGTCGATAAAATCGAAGAGCAGAGATTCAAGCGTGAGCAGAAAGATTTGCTTTCAGAACTTCTTGAAAAGAAAGAGCAGTTGAGGATGGCTAGGGTTGAGGCCTTTAGGAACAAGAAGCTCGTAATGAATCGACTCGGAAAAACAATTGAGTTGATTGTCAAGCTTGAGAATACCTTTGATGATGAGTCTAAGGATGAACAGCGTTCCAAGATTAGGGATCAATTAGAGACAAGAGGACTTGAGGCTGCCAGAGACCACGAGATGCTGGAGCTAGTAGGAACACCTCAGGATATAGTTGACTTTAGGAGGAAAATAGCCCCTATGCTATGCTTGTACGCATGTCCACATTGTGGGGAGGAGATGGATCCAAGAGGCGGCAACCTGATGGACGACATGTCAGACTATGTCTTCATTTGCTGGGAGTGCGAAGAAGAGTTCAGATCCCCAATGGCAGAATCGGTGGAAAACCAACTTTCCAATGGATCGAGAATTTCGATCAATCCTAGAATTAAGCCTAGATTACCAGTTGTCAAACCCCCCAAGAAAATAGAGAAGTTCTCAGTAGAGGAGCTGATGATGAGAGATCTGGAATCCACTGGAGCTTCAGCGGAAGAGCTCGAGGCTGCAGTAGAATCAAGCAAACTTTCAGGTGGCCTAATGGATATAGACGATTGGATCGATCAGACTTTGGCAGCAAAGGGCTACATTCAGGCCCAGGAAGATCGTGAAGATTTCATTATAGCAACAGGAGCAGGAGCGACAAAATTCAACAAGTGGATGAAGAAGGCCGGACTGCGCTTCAACAAGCAGACTGGCAGGTGGTCCAGAGGCGACTTCTGAGGAATCGCATGTCCAAGGAAATATTGACAATACGATTTTTCAGAGGCGATTCTGAGATAGGCAAGTCAACCATTATTGAAGGCTGCACAATATTGGATTTAGCTGAGGAGGCAGGGGTAGAGATCCCAAGAAACTGTACTTCAGGAACATGTGGGACCTGCCTCGTCAGACTAATCACTGGAACCGTACCTGTTCCAGATGAGACTCCACCCGGACTAGACGAGTACCTGCTCAGTGAGGGAGGCATCCTATCCTGTTGTCTGTACCCAACTACATCATGTGAAATTGACATCATACCTCCAATTTAGGTGAAAGAATGGCCGACATTAGCGATACTAGGTTTCTGGCCTTCCTGTTATTCGATATTATAGCTATTACAATAGCAGTTTGGTGGATTTCTAGAAAGCTGAAGTCAAAGCTACAAGAAGTAGAGGACCGAAAGATGAGGAAGAGAAACCGGAACTAAAAAACGCTCTCACTCATTGACTGCAGCAGTCCACCTATCCGAATGAGGAATCCCAACGACCTCTATGTGACAGGCAAGAACACCACTCTGACCGCCAATTAACTCCCTCAGAGAAATCAGGTCATCAATGCAGCAAGGACATTGTGGGTGCATAGGCTGAATCCATAATTGTACAATCCCCGACTCATCTACGTCGACCCC
>PBZE01000011.1 GCA_002730095.1 Methanobacteriota archaeon
CGAGTATTGTCACATAACAGAGGTTGGAGAGATGGTTTCGTGCAATTCTTCATATCAGCCAGTCCGTATCAAGTGATGAGGCGAAGAGATGGTGCGAACCCTTGTACTGACTGTCGATCGGGATAACGACCTAGGTGTGAAGGCTGGCATCAGAGGACCCGTTGTCGGTAGGAAGGCTACTTTGGCAGCGGCCCTGAGACTTGGCATTGCGGATCCCGAGGAGTCCGACACAAATGCTATTTTGGGCGCTCTGCATCAGCATGATCGGTTAGCTGAGGAAGTCGTTGGGGATGATGAGGTTCAGATCGCGCTTCTGACTGGCGATGTTAGGGTCGGATCCAGGAGCGATAGGGAGATTGCCACACAGTTGGACGAGGTGATCCAGGAATTCCAGCCCGACAAGGCAATTCTGGTAACAGATGGTGCGGATGATGAGGAGGCTTTGCCTATTATCACCTCTAGGGTAAGAGTGGATCACATTGAGAAAATTATAGTGAGGCAGTCCAAGGGTATCGAGAGCACCTATTACTACGTGGTCAAAGCAATTGAGGACCCTCGATGGAGGGCTAGACTACTAGTCCCGATAGCTGCAGTGATGATTATACTTGGAGTTGGCCTAATTCTGCCATCTGACTATGGTAGCGCATTGATAGGTACTTTGCCTTTGATCATCGGAATCTGGTTACTATCCAGGGGACTGGGCTGGGAGCAGCAGCTGGACAGGTTGGTTAACGACATGCGGGCAGCAGCTACAGGGAGCTTGCTAACCTCCATGTTATGGGCATTAGCCTTGGTATCAATGATGATCGCGGTCGTGACTGTGATACAGGTGCTCTATGCCACCGGCTCGGAGATTGAGACATACGCTGCATCTATACTTCCTTCATCAACTAGCTTTGATGTGAATGCGGTGAATAGTGATATCGCAGTTTGGGTTATTGCTATCGACAATGCACTTTCTTGGATACTAGTGGCATTCTTCTCACTGTTCTTATCCCTAGGTGTGCTGAGGTGGAAAGAAGGATCTTTCACCGGCCAGAGTATAATGCTTCTAGCCACCGGTTTCGTGGCATATTTCGTCATTTCGGCGATTAACGAGGTATCCCTAAGTATGCTGGGAGGGCAGGACGTCGATCTCCGCGTCGACTCTGTCGCGGCTACATGGTCACTGCCTGTGATGGCAATTCTTGGGAGGTATCTGATGAGTGTGATTGTTGACTCCCTCTCAGAGGAAGATGAAAGTGGGAGAGGAAGCGAGTTCTGGGGAGTCTAGCTCTCGAAAGTCGCCTCGTGCATACATACTGGGCACTTCACAGATATGGGTCTAATCGAAGGGATTCCTAATGCGGCATTGCAGTTGGGACAAACTATCGCCTGTTCGATCTCTGATTGTCTCTTCTTACCAGAGTGACTAGGATCATATGAGAATCGATATTTATGAGTGTTCTGAAGATACTTTGGTGATCCCTCTCCCTCATCCAGAGTAGTAAATTTAGATTCCCTACCGAGATTGGGGTCACGGTTGGTCTCTTGATTGGAAGGCTTGAGTGTTCCACTTTGAAACTCTTCTAACTGGGAAACTACCTCGCTTGTGGTGATTCCAAGCTCTCTAGAAATCTTGTCTATTGCTAGAGTCCTCTCATAGTCACTCATTCCAACGAATTGCTGAAGGAGCACAGCAGGTATTCTTGACATGATTATCGAGAGGAGCTTCCAGTTTGAATACCCTCGCAAGGATGCTATGTGGGTGGCGTTATTCCTGATTACCCAATTCTCCTGCAAGAGCATCAAGTTTCTCAGAATCTAGCTTCTCCCATGGGAATAGTCCTTCATCTGTAGGAACTCTTCCAAAATGCCCTCCAGAAGAGGTTGCTGAGTAAATAGGCCGTTTCAGCTTCAGATCCCTGATCATAGCTGCTGGCCTCCAGTCAAAGTATTTCAGCAGAAGATTAGAGATTTTTTGATCGGGGTCGTTCCCTAATCCAGCTTTGGAAGTTCCAAATGTATTCACTCTCAGGCCCACCGGGCTTGCCTTCCCAATAGCATATGCAACTTGTATCTCACACTTTTCTGCAATACCCGAAGCTACGATATGCTTCGCAGCCCATCTTGCATAGTATGCAGCAGAGCGGTCTACTTTGGAAGGGTCCTTCCCACTAAATGCGCCGCCGCCATGCCGTCCTCCTCCATAGGTATCTACAATTATCTTCCTGCCAGTTAATCCGGCGTCCGCATATGGCCCTCCCGGGTCGGGGAACGATCCCGTGCCATTCACAATAATCTCTGGCTCATTCAGCAGGGATTCCGGGATCGCATGCTCGATAATATGCTTCTTTATCTCTCCTTCAATATACATCCTTCTCTCCACCTCTGTGAGATTATTGCTATCAGGCCAGTTTGGTCCCGCATCGGGTGCGTGCTGAGATGCGATAACAACGGTAGATATCCTTGGGGGATTCTCAGTGTTTTTCTCGATATGTACAGTAACTTGGCTCTTTCCATCTGGCCTAATCCATGGAAGTATCTTCTCCTCATGGACTTGCTCAAGACGACGTGTCAATCTTTGAGAAAGAGCGGCAGCTAGAGGGAAATATCTGCCCCTGAGCTCTGCAGTCTGTTCAGTTTCTGTGCATGCGTACCCGAACATAACTCCCTGATCGCCGGCGCCTTGGGTTTCTAGATCTCCATCAACTCCTTGGCTGATGAACTGGGACTGTGTGGTTATGTAGACGAGGACCTTGCAAAGCTCGCTCGAGCTGGCATCCATTCCTATTCTGCTGTCGGTGTATCCGATTGAGGAGGCCTTGTCACGTGCTATCCGCTCGTAGTCAGGTGCTTGGCCATTGATGCTTACCTCTCCAGCGAGAATGATAACGGCCTCCCCCTCGATCCCCTTTACCATGGTCTCCACTGCAACTCTGGCACTGGAGTCGATCAGCAGGCACTCATCCAATATGGCATCTGATATGGCATCACAGAGCTTGTCGGGGTGGCCTGCCGTAACTGACTCCGCTGTGTCAGAATGGGGCATTTGGTCGTGCATGATGTTCCGAGAAGCCTCCTCCTCAAGATTGTTATTGACGNATCTGTNAGACAGTTGGGATGAAAAGTGACNNGCCCATCTCAATATCATGGAGGATGCTCTGGCGAGAGTTGAGTGGATTGGNCGCAGAGATATGGCTGAGGCCCTGCTGAAATCTATCCAGCCCGATGACCCGGANTCTTTCAAATCCGAGATNATTGAGATCGGTGATAANGTGCGACTGAGTATTGTCGTATCCTCAGCGGAACTGGGNCAGATGCGTGCAACAATGGACGATATTCTGGCCTGTTTATCTGCTGTTGAGGGGAGTCTGGGNGTTTTGGAAGAGTAGATGGTAATTCGGACCCTTCAAGTCTGGGTACGACTGCCATACAATGTGAGCGGGCTACCTCATGACAGGTCTGAACTCCTCTTTAGAGGTGGAACACCGAGTAAAGTTATGATTCAGTCGATGGATTCCTGGATACAGGCTATGGTGATTGACGAACATGGAGGTGGAGGTGGGTCTGACCTCCGGGTGACTGGGAGAGTTCTCGCTAAGGATGGGGGAGTCATTGCTGGGACATTTGTTGTGGACCGTTTAATTGAACTTCATTTTCCCGCTTGCGAGATTCTTTGGAATTCATCGGAGGGCGACACCGTAAGCCGTGGCGACCGGGTATTGGAAATCTCAGGCCCCTCAAACCAGGTCCTGCGATGTGAGAGGATACTGCTCAATTTACTTGGGAGAATGTCAGGTGTGGCTACGAACACTTCTACATGGGCCTCAGAGGCACCCGGTATCGAAATCGCGTGCACTAGGAAGACCGATTGGGGGCTTCTAGACAAGTGGGCAGTGCATATCGGAGGAGGCCTGACTCACAGGCTCTCCAGAGGGGATGCTCTGATGATCAAGGAGAATGATTTGGCGTCTCTCGCGCCTGGGGTATCCGATGAGTGTACTGCCGTTGGCATAGCAGTGGGCGGGATAGATATGGACCATCATGCAGAGTTTGTAGTTGTAGAAGTCAGGGACGAGTGTCAAGCATTGGTTACTGTCAGGAAGTGGGATGAAATGCAAGTAGATCGAGGTGGTTGTGAAAAGATCGTTCTTCTATTGGACAATATGGGCCCAGAAAGATGTTTAGCTGTTCATTCGACTCTTGTGAGGGAAGGGCTTCGGGAGTGGTGCTTACTAGAGGGATCGGGGGGTATTGTTTTTGATAGTCTCGGGAATTGGAAGGACTCGGGTGTGGACTTGATTTCCACTAGTGCGTTGAACAGGGGGGCGTCTCCACTAGACCTGACCATGATGGTGGAAGAGGTGGTTGAGTGACTGAAATTCCTGATTCCCACCCCAGAAAATCTTCACTCCTCTCTCGTCAGAAAATGGTAGAAGCGGCAAAGAGGGGCCTGTTGGCAGATTCTGCTATGATTGCTCACGGCAGGGGGGAGGCCTATGACTATCTCTTGGGTGAGAGAACCACTGAGTCGGCTTCATTGGCCATTCGTGAAGCAGCGGCCCGATTGCTAGATGCAGATAGTCCCGTAATATCGATGAATGGAAACTCTACGGTTCTTGCGGGCGAGGAAGCGATCAAAATTGCTGCGATAGTAGGGTGCCCTGTCGAAGTGAATATTTACTACAGAACCGATGAAAGAATGAGTGGGCTCGTACGGGAGTTGGAGTCTCTAAAGGAATCGCTATTGGCTACTTCTCCTCCAGAGAATAAAGAGGCTATTTCGGGAGTGGATATTTTGGGAATGGTTTCTGATGGGAGGATACGAGGGTTAGAGGGACCTAGGTCCTTATGCTCTGCACAGGGCATAGAGAAGGCGGACGTAGTTCTAGTCCCACTTGAGGATGGAGATCGCTGTGAGGCGCTTATTGCTCTGGGCAAGGAGGTGATTGCGATTGATCTGAATCCACTCTCCAGAACCTCAAGGACAGCGACGGTGACCATCGTTGACGAAGTCTCTAGGGCCCTCAGAGGAATAGTGGACGAGCTTTCGGGTGAGCCAGAGCCGGGGCCCTGGGATAATGAACAGGTCTTGAGAGATGCATTGGAATCTATGGCCAATGCTTCAATTAGGATATGACTACTGAAATCTCTGTTTCAGCATTCTCTCGCATCTTTCTGCTATAGCTTCCCCGACATCAGAGGTACTAGCGGTACCTCCCAAATCATAGGTAACGGGAGCGCCTTCTTCAAAATGCCCTCTTATGGAATTCTGCAGGATTTCTGCACAGATATCCAGTGTTTCATCCTTCTTTCTGAAGCCTAGAGCCTCGAACATCATCTGAACCGATTGGATCATGGCGATTGGATTGACGATGTTCTTACCAGCGTGCTTGGGAGCTGAGCCGTGAACAGGCTCGAAGAGCATGTGCCTAGGTCCCATGTTGGCACTGGCTGACATTCCCATCCCTCCCTGTAGGACGCTAGCCAAGTCGGTGGCGATATCACCGAACATGTTTGGCAGGACGACAATGTCAAGATCTTCTGGGTTCCTTACAAGCCACATGGTGAAGGCATCTATGTATGCCTCTTTGACAGCGATATCTTGATTGGAATCCGCGAACTCTCTGAATATCTTCCTGAATAGCTGGCACCCTCTGGTCACATTAGACTTGTCTACGCATGTGACTGATTGTGGCTTCCCGGACTTCTTCTGTCTTACCTTGGCATAGTCAAAGGCGAATTTTATCACCCTCTCGCTCCCACTTCTCGAAATTGGACGAGGGTCCCAAGCAACTTCTCCCTGGAGACCGGGGAACTCATCGATTACAATAGGGTCGTCTTTCTTGCCCAAGGCCCTCTGCTCCATCCTCCTGAGAAGAGAATGGTAGAGCCCCTCTGTATTCTCACGGATCATGATTATATCGACTAGATCAGGATCCCATACCTGCTTGTGAATTCCATGAACTTTGTGTGTTACGCCCGGATACAATCTGACTGGTCTGACGTTTGCATAGAGCTCCAGACCAGATCGAAGTCCCAGGATGGTCTGCCCTCCTGCCATATCTCCATTGGGCAGTCTTGCCTCGGGCCATCCTATTGCCCCTAAAAGAATGGCATCTGACTCATCTCTGCAATACTCAAATGATCCAGTTGGCCACTCCTCGCCTGTTTCAAGATAGTACTGACCACCACAGGGGATTTCTTTGATTTCAAAAGATAATGGGCTATTTTCTTCGAATACCGACAACACACGTAGTGCTTCCCGCATCACTTCCCGTCCTGTTCCATCACCGGGTAGAACGGCCAGCCGATAGGTTGTCATATGGCCCGCCAGATGTTCATCATTCATCAATTAAACCCTAATTGGACCGACTCGCGATGAGAGGATAGTTGATAGACGGTCACTGTGAATGGTAGCGCAATGGAGCGCGCACCCGAAGATGGTCGGGAAACCCCACGTATCGATGTTCGTACCCTACCGGAATCCGTAGCGAGGCTCTGGGAGACGATGCTGCGGCTGGATCCTTCGTGGGACCTAGGGGCTTGGTTGGATGACAGGGCGACCGAGGAGCTCGAGTTAGTTGAGAGTCACCTGGGGAGAGAGAGGCTGAGATTGGAGCAGAGGCTGCATAGAATTGAGACTCTGGTTAAGCGTCTGAAGAGGCAGAGAGAAGTATCTGGAACTGGTGTTCAGGACCCTCATCAAAAAAATCTGTTCGATGTTTACGAGCCTGATAGCAAGTCCTTACATGAAGCTAGAAAGACAAACGAAGAGGGAGATGCTGCTGTACAGTTCGGATCCCTTGATATCGGCGATGACCCATTACTGGCGATTGTCGCAGAGCATGTCCTAGGGTTACTGGAACTGCAATCACTGGAAGGCCCCGGTCCTGTTCATTTCGACACTCTTATGGGGAGTCTAATTCCTTTGGGAATCAGAGTCGACGATCTGGATGAGGCAGTAGCTTGGCTGCTTCAGAGTGAGCTTATTGTAGAAATAGAAGAAGATGCATTCTGTCTAGGCGGATAAGCAATTTTCTTCAAGGATATACAACCTTTCAAAAAAGGAAGTCTAATCCTAAGTAATGATTCTATGGTTAGTGAAGCCTCGGGATGGTATGCAAGGTTAGATCAGACCTGTTCTGATAGGGCCGAGCAGATTCGTTGTTGGTTAGACTTCTGGGAGGCTTCGACCATCTCTGGTACTCCAATTGCAGCCTCATTGCCGAACTCATGGCCTACTCTACCAGCTGGGCTGCTGACCGACCCGGGTGCGGTATTGGACAGGCTTTTGTCGAGATTTGAGGCAGTATCTGATGGACGCTCCCCGAAAGGTGCCTATTCAACACCCAGCAGACTAATTGGCTCTATCTTAGCCGATGAGTTGGCCAGTGGCGGACCCTCCAAGAAAAGGGAAGCTCCACCTACACTTTCGCTCTCTGCCATTCCTCCCGGATTCAGGGATTATGCTGAGAGGCTCAATATGGAGGCAACAGCTACTTCGGGAACGGATGACTACAATGACAGTTCTGACACCACGGCTTCCGGTGTGCCCCTTCCCTTCGCTGATCCAAGTTGTGGGGCGGGAGTTGTTGCTTCTCAATTAATCCGGCTACACTCCCAGAGGATAGCGCACTTGAGTGAAGACCAACGGTGTTCTGACACATTGAAGCTAATTGAAGGACTGCAACTGATGGATTCATCCGATATTGCTGTGGAGGCATCGAGGAGAAGAATACTGATAACACTGGGTAAGGCTGGATTGGTTGACTTATCGGGAGATAGCAGAAATCAAATGATTGGGAGATCAGAGGCCCAGATGATACTCGAGAGTAGTGTTGTTCAAGGAGATCCTCTGTTGGGAGAATGGCCTTGGAATGAGAGGCCCAGGCTACTGGTAAGCAGGCCCCCATGGATTCGAATAAAAGATAGATTCAGGGGTCATGAAAATGGGAGCGTGCTCAGGAAGAGGCTCTCTAGTAAGCTACGTAACGCCTTAGGAAGTGATGGTAGCCTGAGGTTCTCCGCGCTCAGAGGGAATGTCAATATGTACAGATTATTCTTGGAAAGATCGATACAGCTTGTCCGCAATGGTGGAAGGTTGAGGATGGTGGTTCCAGATTCATTGCTGAGGGAGAAAAGCAGTGTTCCTCTGAGGAAGCTTCTGGTCGATGGTAACAACTGGTTCTCAACATGGTCCTTCCCGGATTCACAGAGGGTGTTTCCTGGTGTAACTCAGGGAGTCGCAGTAGTGGGTCTAGAAATTGGTGGAGACACAAGCACTATGTCTAGCTACGGCCCGTTGACAGTGGATGAAATTTCTCATAACTCTGGCCTGTCTAGAGGATCTCCTTGTCTGGATCTGGAAAGAGGTACTTGGTCGTCTTGGACAGATGCTACTTGGGCAGTACCAAGAATGCCTAAAGATGCCTATGATAGGATGAGAGTGGTAGATGCAATTGGCAGGTTGGCAGACAAGCCGAGGCTTTCTGAAGCAGGTAATTGGTTGAATCCAGATGGAAATTCAGTGAGAGTCAGAGTAGGCGAGATAGACCAGAGTGCGTGGTCAGACTGTATCGAGGATTGGAATCATGAAGAAGGTGGTGTCCCCTTTATCAGGAGTGCTCATTTCATGTCGATAGATGGAGAAGTCAGGTTACATCACCCCTCATTTGAGGAAGATATTGAAGAAGATGCAATCCAGAGATCGCAGTCCTTGTGGGTAGGAGAGTCCAATAATTCTGTGGGACCAAGGATAGCGTGTCAGGCGATTCTTAATTCCAATGACAATCGTCGTCTCCACTGGGCAGTTATACCAGAAGGTTGTGTTTTGAGTAACTCAGTAAACTTCCTAGAGTTCTCAGAAGAGGTCTCGGAAGCGATACTTAATCGTGGCGGTGGCTCTCTTATTTTGGGACTTGAATGGCTCTGCAAAGTCATGAATTCTGAGGACTTGGAAATTTGGTCTAGGGCCTGGGGCGCGAATAATAACGTAAACAACTACGAGATTGAGAGTCTCCCATTCCCCGTTCCGGAAGATGAGTTAGCATTCTCAATTTAGTATGAAGTAACTTGGTATCAAAACGGAAATAGATTTCCGTACAAGGGAAGGAAAGGACTTATGAGACCGAATAGACTATTATCGTTGCTTATCCTACAATGGTTTACTATCACGTGAGCGAGGCAGAGAGGAGAGGAGATTATGGGCATCAATCCAAAGATAGGAATAACCGGCCTTCCCAGGTCTGGGAAGTCTGCGGTGCTCGATAAAGTTGTCAAGATGATCGAAGAGGATAGCTCTGACTCCAGTGGAGTACCGGTTATTGCAGGAATGAGGTCTGAAGCTATAATCGAGAATGGTGAAAGGGTTGGTTATGCCTGTGTTGATATTGTAACGGGAGAGAGAGGCGTAATGGCTCACAAAGAGATTGATTCTCGGCATAGGGTCCTCGGATACGGAATCGATCCTAGTGAGATAGATAGGGTCGGAGTGCCGGCAATACTCAATGCGGTGGGGAACTGCCAATATCTGGTTGTGGACGAAGTGGGAAAGTTCACAGTAGAGAGTGAGGGCTTTGTTTCGGCTGTTAGAGAGGCACTCAAGTACGATATGCCCTCGCTTCTAACTCTTCATAAGAAGAGTCGTCATCCTTTGCTACAAGACATCAGAAGAAGAGACGATGGTCGAATCTTGGAGGTTACCCCTGTAAACCGGGCCCTTCTCCCATACAAGATTCTGAAGCTAATCCAACAGGACTACTGACTTAGGTGAAGTTGATTCGCTTGACCCCCAGTTGACATACATGGAGTCACCCGCGGCACGCCTCGAGAGGGTTCTCCTGGGTGTTGTGATAGCATTGGTCTTCTTGACTTCTATTTCTATTTCCGATGGAGCCTTGATAATCTTTAACGATGATACAACTATGGAAGACAGTTGGGCCATGGTATTCCCAATTTTGTGTATCATCATCATCATACTTGTCCTGTCTTTGAGGAGAGCGGCAGGTAGAGAATATGGTTCATTCTTTCTCGACTCATGGATCAGTAGAGAGGACGAAGAAGAAATGATCTCGAGACTGAGAAAGGAGCAATCCGAGACCAGTGTTGATAATATGGGAGGAGCATGGGCTGAACTAGAGAAGGTTCATCTGGAAAGGAGTTTGGAGGAGGAGTGATGGGATACGAAAGTTTGACTGTTAGATCCTCCTCGTGCAGGGCGGTGAGGATATGAGCGAAGTACCCGATGAGCTACGATATACGAAAGAACATGAGTGGATCAGGATTGAAGGAGATAGCGTCACAATAGGCGTTACTGACTATGCTCAGGACGCATTGACAGACGTTGTTTGGGTGGAGTTGCCGGAAATAGGCGCTGTTGTCGAATCTATGGAGTCCTTCGCCAGCGTGGAGTCTGTGAAATCAGTAAGTGAGATTTACGCTCCAGTTGGTGGAGAGGTAATAGAAGTGAATGATTCTCTTGAGGACTCTCCGGAGCAAATCAATGAGGACCCATATGGAAACGGATGGATATGCAAGATGTCCATAGCCGATGCTTCGGAGCTGGAAAACCTTCTCGATGGGGCTACATACCGCGGTCTCATTGAGGAATGACGATGGGGAAAGGTTCCACATACATCTACTTCGATGGATCTTGTGGGGGCAATAGAAATGTGGATCCAGATACTCCAGCGGGCTGGGGATTCTGTGTAATTGCCGGCGATAATGGCATAGGAAAGGGGCATGGTGATCTAATCAAGGAAAAAAGCGGTCGTGTAGTTACAGAAGTCACAGATGACGGATACCTTGGCGCTAATATTGGTTCAAATAATACTGCAGAACTGAGCGCGTTGGCGCATGCTTTGAGATGGATCCTCATAAGCCATGAGTCGGGTAGTGTAGTCCTGAGGGGTGATTCTGAATATGCAATGAATGTTGGTTCGGGAAAATGGAAGGCAAAGGCAAACAAGGAATTGGTCAGAACGGTTAGAAATCTCTGGGATGAGGTGTCCTCTGCAATTGAGGTTTATACTGAACATGTTCGGGCTCATGAAGGACATAGGTGGAACGAGCGAGCTGATCATTTGGCATTCAGGGCCATGAAAGGAGAGTCCCCCCTTCCACTTCAATTCTGGAAGCCGGGCAGGAGATAGTCAGATAATTTGTAGAAGATATAGAAATCCAAGAAATGCGTGAATTATAACCAAGATTGCCATCACATCCCCAAGCCTCCCATGGAGATTTCTTGTTCTGGAGAAGGTATCACTGTCGTCTCTGGATCTGCTAGTCTTACGTCCTAGGTACCAAAGATTAGACATAAG
>PBZE01000012.1 GCA_002730095.1 Methanobacteriota archaeon
CAACCTGGGTCCAACCTCCGGGATGGCAACCAATGTCCAATACGGAATCGCCCTTCCTCATTACTGAGAATCTGTCTTGAATCTGTTTGAGTTTGTACGCAGATCTAGCCCTATACCCCTTTGAACGGGCTTCCCTTCTCCAAGGGTCGCGACGATTCTCTTGGTACCACCGCTTGCTCATACACGTTCCGGAATGGGTTGAGTTATCAAGTCAGGGTCGTATAATGCGTCTTAGAGCCCTATCTCAGCAATCAGGGCACGAGCGGTATGTCGGATTGCGTCTTCAGAGGCCATATCTGGGTTGAAGCCTGTGGAAAGGAGTCTACTAACCTCCAAGGATGTCTTCGGAACATCGCCTGCCCAGCCCCTATCTCCTCCAGTGTATTCTATTGAAACATCTTCCAGACCGCTTTCTTCGACGACTATCTCCGCTATCCTCCTAACCGAGCAAGTATCCCCAGTTCCCAGGTTGTACAAACTGACATTGCTATCACAATGGCCTATCAGGTGCATCATTGCACGTACACAGTCCTCCGCAGACATGTATGATTTCTCCTGCATTCCATTTCCTAATACCTCAAGTCTACTGGGGTCATCCTTTAGTTTGTGAATGAAATCGAAGATTACTCCATGGGTCCCTCGGGGCCCTACAATGTTGGCGAACCTGTGTATCCATGCATTGGCACCGAATGTACCCGCCCATGCTGTAATCAATGCCTCGGAGCCAAGTTTCGATGCACCATATAGGGAAATTGGCATTACTGGCCCGTATGTCTCAGGAGTAGGCATCTGATTAGCTTCCCCATAAATTGCCGATGAGGATGAGAATGAGATTTTGGTGACTCCCTCGCTCCTCATTGACTCGAGGACATTGTAAGTCGCAAGTGTGCCTTGCTTGAGGTCAGTATCAGTAACTTCAGTCCCAAGCCTTATGTCAGGATTAGCAGCCAAATGATGCACCATTTCGATACCCGACATCGCGGACTTAATCACGTCTAAATCGAGTAGATCACCTCGAAAAACCTCGACCATCTCTGTTCCATCGTGATGAGATAGAAATTCCTCTCTGCCGCTGGAAAAATTGTCAAAAACTCTTACTTTGATTCCCTTGGAAACTAGAGCGTCTACTAAGTGAGAGCCGATGAATCCGGCTCCTCCCGTGACTAGGTGCATGGCACTTGGAGGATGGAAACAAACTTGAGTTCATCGGAAGTAAGCTCAGGACCACATTCCCGTGTCCCTCTTCTGTCTGAGGAAGTATGAACAAGCGACCATTCCAATCAGGGCTATGTGGATCACTGTGCAATAAGGGCATATGTGAGGGGCTCCATCGACCATTGTCAGCTCCACTAGAACTAACCATAGTACGAATGGCACTCCTGCAAGGCTGACATAGAATAGCAGGTCAACATATCCGGATGTCCATTTGGCATGCAAGTCCATCCTTATCGATAGGACGAAAAACCAAATTAATGCAAAGGAGACAATCCCGACTAGGCCCCAAGGAATTCCAAACAGGTTATTCCACTGGGGATCGCCAATTACAGATCCACATTGTACTAGTCCCTCTGTCGCACACATCGAGGACGACCCCATTATCATCGAGTTGTGTATGGCCCAAGTCCATCCGGACCCCATAATGCCGACTGCCGAGAAACCCATACTAGCATTTAGTATGCCCAAAGTACCTTCTTCTCCAGATGAGTTCTTGCCTTTGATCAGGAGATAGCTGGAGGCCAGAATGCCTACTATGAAGGCAATTAGGGGAGGGGTGATGGAACTCATTACTGACCACCTACCAGTCTCTGCAGGGCCTCTGGGAGATCCTCTCCGTCCCCTCCTTCTCCCTGATGCTTATTCTTATTCCAAGCAACAGTTCCATCTGGTTCTAAGATTGCTGTGAAGGGTGTTCCAGAAAGCCCCCAGCTCTCCAATATGGAATTTGTGCCATCGTCTATGTAAGGCCAGTCATGGGGAGTCCCAGGTCGATCTATGCAGTCATCTCTGTCACTGTTGCAGCCGAAATAAGATGTCTTATCCCTGAACGCCTCAACTTCGTCTCTGTTACTATCATGATTTGGAATGTTCAGTTGTGCTGCAATTGTTACGAAATTCACCTTATCCCCCCATTGCGAGTGAAGCTGACTCATCTCTTCGCCCTCTATCCAACAATATGGGCAGTCCGTGTCTATGAACTGAATTAGGAACCAATTACTATCGGAGGATCCATTCCAGTCCCAATCGTAGTTGTCTGAAAGCCTGTATTCGCTCCAACCAAACCCGCTGTAAGCTTCTGATACGAAGTCAGGGGCTTGATTCCCCTCATCGGGACCCACTTGTGGAATGGGAGCCAGGATCACAGAAATAGCTACAACTAGGCTCATTATGCCTGCAGTTGCAAGCATTGCTACCGTCCTAACATCCTCATCTTTGCCCTTAGGTAACGCCTTCGCCCTACGTCTCGCCATCGTACTCCCGAGGGACTAGTCATCTTAGAGTCTGATGGTATCCGATTTGGCTCCAATTATGTCTAAATGGGTTTGCGGACCAATCATCACATCACTGAGTCATCAATGAATACTCAATTTTACTGGCATTTTCGCAATCTGTGAATCCATTAGATGCGAACGCTCATTTGGGGCCTGTTACCGCCGCTTGTTGTGGGCGATGAGACAGGTGTAGACAGATTCTCTCTGTCGACCAATGAATCAGTCGATGACGAAGAGGAGTTTTGGCAGACCTTCTTCGAGAGAATTCAACCCATCAGAGAAGGAGTTAACTCCGCTAGAAAGGTATTTTCTGAGGGACCAGTAGGCAACGCATTAGACACCGCCGGACAACTAATGGATGATGCCGCAGATATTGCACACTCGTCGTACAGGAGGTTGAACGAATTAGCATACGCTACAATTCTGAGGAGCCCGGGAATCTTTGTCGCTTTCCTCCTATTAGTTACCTCTGTGGTGGGGCAGTTCGCCACGGACTTCCAACAACAGATTAATGGCGATGTTGAAGTATATCTCCCCGATGGAGCAGACTCATCTGACCTACTTGCAGAAGTTAGAGAGCAGTGGTCGACCGATGTAGTCATAATTTACTTCCAAACAGGTAATGCCAAAGCCTCAATTTCAGAACGTACTGACGAGAATATAACCTCCGTTGACGTTCTTTCACAGATGTCTTGGATTGAGGGTGACGATACCTCTGGAGAAGGGACATTTGATCGAGGCTTGGACTGGGATAAGGGCGACCGAGGTACAAACGACGGAGTTGTCTGGGTTCTATCTCCGTCCCAGATTATCAAAGAAGCCAACTCTTCTTCATGGAGATTTAACTGCGCGATGGAGAAATATGGCCTACCAGTAAGTGATGGTCAGAACTGCGCAATCGCAGGACTCAATCCATACTATGGCTACGAGATTCCCGACGAACAGCAGAGGGTAGACCAGCTCGTGGAGAATGCCGGATCCCTGATGGAGTCCATGGTCAGAGATACTAATGGTGACGGCACATGGGATACAGGCGTCATAATAATGGGCATTTCGTTTGACATGGAGGTCACCGACATCCCTCCACGGGACGACCCTAAATTCGGCCAAGTCAAGGATCACAAGGCGTTCCTAGCGTTTGCCGAGGCCTACATCCATGGACTCGGGACGGATGGAGAAATCCGCGAAGGGTGCGACGATGATGGCAGCGGGGTCTGTGATGAGATAGAGGAAAACTGCAATCTGTGTTACACGACTTACGAATTGACATCAACAATGGATATCGAGAGACTTGACGATATCCCCCCTAGAAGGGCCGTTACAGTAACAGGACTAACTCCAGTTTTGCATGATGTCTCTGATGCCATATACCTGGAACTGGTCGAGACCATGCTTCCTGCCAGCTTGGCATTAGTGGCCCTTGCAATGCTTATCCTCCACAGGAATGCCAAGGTCATAATCATCTGTGGAACCCCAATAGCAATGAGCTTGGCCATAACCTTCGGGACCACAGTTATTCTGGATATCATGCTGACGCCTATGATTATCTCTGCAGGCCCAATATTGGTCGGCCTGGGTGTTGACTATGCACTTCACCTAACAAATCGGATTGAGGAAAATAGGCAGCAGCTTATTGAGGACCACTTGGAAAAGACATGGCAGTTGAATAGGGACGGATTTGACGCCGAACCGATTGACCCCTGGGATCCACTGATCAGCCTCACTGCTACTGTCAGGGCAGCTATGACCACAGGTCATGCTATTTTCCTCTCAGCTTTGACAACAATAATCGGTTTCAGCGTACTCACTTGGGACAGCCTAGTCCCAATCCAACCCATGAGGACAGTTGGAACAACACTCTTACTCGGAATTTCTGTCACATTCTTGCTATCGATGGTTATGGTACCTGCCTTGATTCAGCTACTAAGATACAGGAAATCCACTGGAAATCTTGACATGTCAACTAACCAAACGATCTATGTCTCACTCGCTCTTGGGGCCATTGCTGCATTCGCTTTGTCGTACTCTGGGACGATGTCGACCGCAAACTCCCTGATCATAGCCTCCATGCTTTCCCTTACTATCGCTCTTGGAATACTCGATGTGGTCTGGGAGTCAATCGGAAAGATTCCGGTCAAGTTCACCATAGTGGTCATGCTAGTGGCCATCGTCACCACTGCCGGAGGTGTGATGATTCTCGAGGAAGAACTCGGTAAGGATATCACAGGCTCATCCGATGAGGTCCCTCCTGGATTGGAATCTTATGAGGCACTGAGGGAGTACAGCTATGAGTTCGGAGGGGGACAAACAAATTTGTTCATAATTGACGCTACAGAGAGGGGGTCTCTTAATGGCACGGCTCCGATAAGGGATATTCCCGTACTCGACTCAATTGATGCAATGCAAATCAAGGTCGATAATGTGGAATTCACCGATACAACAAGCATAGTGGATATCCTGAAAGCAATCCATGTGCAAGACGATGTTACCGGACAGCAGGCATTTGATAGGTCGCTTTGGGACATATTACACTCATCCTGCTGGGACGACCCCTTGCAGCTAGAGTGCATAACAAGCGGCGATCTCGCCTTCACAACATTATCATCCAAGGAAGACATGGTGAATGTTGTCTTCGACACACTGAGTCCAGAAATCAGGTCTATGTTGATGAATGCTGAACAGGAGAACGGCGAGACGAAGACCCTGGTATACGCATGGCAGCCCTACATCAACATTCAAGATGCAACGGGACTTAGAGACACCATTGATGGCTTCCTTTCAGAAGGCGGTTGCGAAGACGCCACTAACTGTAGGTCCACCACGCTTGCAGATGAGGGCGTTACTAACTCCAAGCTCACTGGTGGCCTTCCGATTTCGATTGATATTAACTCAGGGATCCACAAGGCACAGAACGAGACTACTGTTTGGACAATGATAATCCTGCTTTTCGCAATGGCGGTTTTGTTCAGATCGCCGAGACTAGCAGTATTTACTATGACCGCAGTGGCTGTCGTAGTGCTATGGCAGCCCCTTTTGATGAGGGGGGGCTCAGTGAATGTCAACGTATTTACTGCGATGATTGGAACGATAGTTTTCGGAATTGGGGTCGACGACTCAATCCATATTATCGATAGGATAAGGGATGAAGGTGAGACTCCTGCAGGCATAGTCAGGTCTGTGGTTACTACTGGACGTACGATTTTCGAGACTACTGCTACGACATGTGCAGGTCTGGCTGCTGGTCTATTCGTGGCTATCCCCGGATTGCAAAATTTCTTCCTCTTGATGATGGCATTAATAGCACTCGCTCTACTCACTAGCGCCATTCTTCTCCCAACAGTAATTGTAGTTTACAATGAGCTAAAATCCAGGATAACTCTCAATGGGGCATGGCTTGATTATGACGATGGTGGGACAATTTCTGACACATCCGTCCTCGAAGCAATTGTGGATCCCTCTGACGCAGTCTAGACTGATAATATTGATGAGGGTGCAGGGAATAAGCCCCTTTCTGTTCACCTTTCGGCTGGTCGCATTCAACTATGCATCCTACCCGGCCCTGTTGATGCACTACGGGCCTGCTTGGACTTGCTCCAGCGGGGTTGCTCGTTCCAGCCACCATCGGGAAACCTCCTCCTCACGGATTCATCGTACTCCCGGGGCAGTTCGTTTCTGTTGCAGAGCCGGCCCTCCCGGACCCTCGACTTGCGTCGAGCCACTCGCATCATGGAGAGGGGACTTTCCTCAGTGTCGTACACTGTCAGCGACCCTCCTGCTCCCTCAAATGGTCCGCCACGTCAATGGCCAAGAACCCAACGGTCACAAGAATCTGCAAAAATATCTTGGAAATAATCATCTACGTCACCGTCAACACAGCCCCATGTCCAGTGTCGAGACACTAAAGAGAGAGGCAGGCATTGCGGCATGTAGATTTGTCAGAGATGGTATGAAATTGGGTCTCGGAACTGGATCAACTGTAAGGTACACCATCCTGGAGATTGGAAGAATGATGGCTGAAGACGGACTCGATATCATAGGCGTTCCCACTAGTGAGTCCACAAGGGAACTCGCCGAATCACTCAATATCCCTCTGATGAAAATCTCTGAAGTAGACTCCCTCGACCTAACAATAGACGGTGCCGATGAGTTCGATAGAGAATTTTCACTGATCAAAGGGGGAGGGGGGGCACTGACAAGGGAGAAGATAGTCGCCAAACTTTCAAAATCGATGATTGTTGTGGCCGATGAGAGTAAGAAAGTCGAGGTTCTGGGTGAATTTAAATTGCCTATTGAAGTCAATCCAATGCATTCAGATAGGGTAATACAAGAAATCTCAGATTTTTGCCCTGGTCAGGTTTCCGTGAGGGCTTCAAATGGCAATGATGACGATAATTTTGAACCCTACATGACAGATAATGATGGTTATATCATCGACTGTAAATTTGGTCCAAGTATCAGAAATCCGCTGGAACTGGAGAAAATTATCTCTGAAATCAAAGGTGTGGTAGAAGTCGGCCTTTTCGTTGGAATATGCGATGCGGTAATCATGGCTTCCTCATCAGGGACTGAGATTATGGTCAATCCCGAAGGAAGGCTAAGCTGATTGTCATCCGAGGCCATTAAATTGGGATAGCGATTCGGAAGGTCGGGTCTGTAGCTTAGTCAGGTAGAGCACCCGGCTCTTAACCGGGCGGTCGCGGGTTCGAACCCCGTCAGACCCGCCACCAGTGAAGTGCAGCGGCAGCGAGGCAACCATATACCACGTGCCCCTCAGAGAGTCGTGGCCAAGCAATACTGGATTGGAGACGTCCTCGACGGCTCTCATGACGATGAGGTTGTAGAGCTGTGCGGATGGGTACATAGGACCAGGGGCTCCAACAAAATCCGCTTCTTGGTCTTGAGGGACTCAACGGGAACCTTGCAGTGCGTAATCAAAAGGGACGCCGTTGATGACGAATGCTTCAATGTCCTCGGAGACGCCCTTATCGAGTCTAGTATCAGGGTCACTGGTAAGGTGATGAAAACTGATAGAGAGCACGGCTACGAACTCCTAGTAAGCTCAGGAATAGTTGTCGGGGCAGTGAATCCGGACAGTCCATTCCCAATTACAGAATCGGCCATGGCAGAGGCCGATGGAGGCGAGACTGAATTCCTTCTCGATAACAGACATCTGTACTTGAGAACAGGAAGAATGACGAAGATGCTGAAAATCAGATCTACTGTCTTCGGGGCAGTTCATTCCTACTTCAGAGACCGCGACTTCATCGAATATCAGGCACCAAATTTCGTTGCAGGGGCCGTTGAAGGGGGTAGTACCCTCTTTGAAGTACCCTACTTCGGAAAGAAGGCATATCTTACTCAATCATGGCAATTATATGCCGAGGCAGCAATGCCAGCTTTAGAGAGGCTGTACACAATAGCCCCATCTTTCAGAGCTGAAAAAAGCAGGACTAGACGTCACCTAACAGAGTTCTGGCATGCTGAGATGGAAATTGCATGGGGCGGAAATGAGGAAGTGATGAAGCACGGCGAGGCACTTGTCAGAAGCATCGCCCAGTCCCTGGTTGAAGAAAGGGAAGAAGAATTATCCGAACTCGGAAGAGAAATCTCACTAATTCAGAATTATGCTGATTCTAAATTCCCTAGGATGAGATACGACGAGGCGGTGGATTCCCTTCAATCCATGGGGGTCGAGATAGAATGGGGGCAAGATTTGGACTACAGTAAGGAGAAAATCCTAACTCAAGATTTTGAAGTCCCGCACTTCCTGACTCATTATCCAAGAATCGCTAAACCATTCTATCACAGGCCAGACCCTGAAGACCCAAAGTATGTCCTGTGTCATGACCTATTGGCGCCCGAGGGCTATGGGGAGATCATCGGAGGAGGCGAAAGGACCTGGTCTGAAAAGGAGATACTAGAGAGAATTGACGAAGAGGGAACGCCAAGAGACCCGTATGAATTCTACATAGACATCAGGAGGTACGGGGGAGTTCCCCATGGAGGCTTCGGAATGGGAGTAGACAGGGTGTGTGCATGGTTGTCTGGAGCGGATCACATCAGAGAGACCATTCCATTCCCTAGGGATAGTCGACGAGTCACGCCGTAGGCGTGTCACCCGAATCACTCTTACGCCCATGCCATCTGGCAGGTGCATGGAAGAGGGCTGGAGGGCACTAGACATTGCTAACCCAACTGACGAACACTCGATGCTCAGAGAGATGGTGCGTAGCTTCGTTTCCGACGAGGTTGAGCCACAGGCACTTGAATTCAATAGAGATGAAAAATTCAATGTGGAACTATTCAGATCACTAGGCGAATCCGGGCTTCTGGGGATTTCAGTCCCCGCAGAGTTCGGAGGAGGTGGAATGGACGCTACCGCAGTAGCGATAATCAATGAGGAACTTTCATACTCAGATCCAGCGTTCTGCTTGGCATATCTTGCCCATGATCAACTCATGGTGAACAATCTAGCGCAGAATGGTAATGCGGATCAGAAATCTAGAATCCTTCCCAAAGTGTGCAGTGGCGAGTGGATAGGATGCATGGCAATGAGCGAGCCAGATCACGGCACAGATGTCCTGGGCATGGAGACTTCAGCAGTACAGAGGGATGATGGAAACTGGGTAATCAATGGG
>PBZE01000013.1 GCA_002730095.1 Methanobacteriota archaeon
AATTAGGCTCGCAATCAGAGAATTCCTGACAGATAATCACCAAGTCTCCGGAGACATGGTGGAAGTCAATCTTGGTCCGGATCTGAGTGCAAGAATGGAAGACTTCTGTAAATTGCACGGTGAGAAGCCAGATGCAGTGCTAAGGAATGCTGCTAGGGGCCATATCAGTAGGGTTATGCTTGAGAATGACAAGATTGGAGAACTGATCGAAGCTAGAATGGGCGAGCTACGAAAAAGAGCCGATGACGAATCAAACGCAATATGAGGCGAGGGAAATGTGTGAGGATGGGATGCACGAGAACAACGCGGGGGGGCCTAGTGGCCCCCTCGCACACAACCCATTTGGATTCGAAGGCCTGAGGAAAAGGGCACGGAGTGTAATGACGCAGCTATCCTAGAGATATGACTGTGTTCGGACCCAATCTTCTTGGCCGGTCTATTGTCGGTAGAGTCATGAGGGACGGGATTTGAGTGAGTCTGAATTGTTCTTCGCGCACGAGAATGTGAGAGATTCGCAAGGTGAAATGATTTCTGATGGCGTAAGAGTGCTGTCGGAAGGGGGTTTCCTTCTCGCAGCTGCGCCCACTGGAATTGGGAAAACAGCAGCGGCTTTGGCATCGGCCCTTCAATCATCCTTTGACAACCGTCTTTCGACCGAGAGGTCCAACATCATATTCATGACTGGTCGACAATCACAACATAAGATAGTCGTTGACACCGTCAGGAAAATTAACTCTAGAATTCCTGACGGAATCCCTAAGATTTCTCTTGTTGACATCATTGGCAGAGAGGGGATGTGTGATCATGTTGAGGCCATGACAGGAAAGTGCAATTGTGAAGACGATGTCGTTGAAGAATCGAGGAAGTCTCGTCGTGCTGATTTGAGGCAAAGAATCCTAGAAGAGCCACGACATGTGGACTGGACGGTCAAATATGGAAGAGCTCGGAAGATTTGCCCATGGGCTGCTGCCAGATCTGCCGCGGGTCACGCGGATGTGCTCGTGTGCGATTATAATCACGTCTTCGTTGAAAATGTACGTGAGGCTTCACTACCCGCTATGGGGATCGAATTAGAAAGTTCTATTTTGATAATTGATGAAGCACACAATCTTCCAGACAGAATTAGGAGTGGCCTTGAGAGAAGAGTTACCGACCAAGTTTTCAGAAGGGCTCGAGATAATATCGAAGAGTACAAGGGGAATCTGCAAAGGAAGGTTGATTCCCTAGATATTGAAGAATCTAAGGAGCTTATCCGTGCCAGGGAGCTTGAGAAGCAGATTGATGCATTACAGGCGCCAGTACAGGAATGGTTAGAGAAATTGAAGATTGAGAATGAAAATACCAGGGGCGATGATCTGAGAATCTCAACAACTGACTTTCTAGAAGTGATTTCAAAATCAATAAATGGCGTATTAGATGATGAACAGGATGATGATATTTCTCGAGTGAATGGGATGGTACAAAGACTATTTTCAGTGGTAATAGATGAAGAAGAAGATTCGGATGAAGATGAGCAGAACGATTGTACCAGGATCGCCGAGATTCTAGAAATTTGCATTAGATACCGGAAGAGCCCGGCATTGGCCTTAGTTTTCGACCATAGCTTGGAACAGCCCAGACTGACGAGTCATCTTCTTGATCCCAGCCTTTTAGGTGAAGAAATATTCGAAAGATGCAGAGGTTCGATACTGATGTCGGGAACTCTATTCCCTCCTGAAATGTATTCAGAGATTCTTGGAGTTCCAAGGGAGAAAGCCTCGTGTAGAATATACTCTTCTGATTTTCCAATATCTAACAGGCCGGTACTTATTGCTAGTGACGTAACGAGTAAATTTACTGAGAGGGAAATGAGTATGTCCTTAATTGGGGAGCATGTTCGTGCAGTAATTGAAAACACCAAAGGGAATGTAGCTATTTTTGCCCCGAGCTACTCCATGTTGGATAGAGTTCACTCGGACTTTGAAAATCTTGGATGGTCCAGTAAGAGAGTGATCAAAGAGGAGCAACGAATGAGTAAGAGAAGAGTGGAGGCGATGATTTCGACGCTGTACGAGCAAAAGGACATGGGTGGAGTTGCCATATTCGGAGTACTAAATGGAAAGCTTTCAGAAGGCGTAGATTACTCGGACAATATTCTTGATGCATTGGTATGCATAGGACTTCCCATGGCCCCTCCAAGTGCAAAGCAAGATGCTTTGATTGAGTACTTCACAGATAAGTTTGATAGAAATAGGGCTTGGAAATACGTCAGTCTTCAACCTGCAGTAAATAGCGTATTACAAGCACTGGGACGTCCGATTAGGAAAAAGGAGGACAGGGCCATAGTAGTATTACTCGAGAAAAGGATGCTTGAGAGAAGAGTCAGTGACTGCATGCCTAAAATGATGAGAATGCAGACGTCGAAACCCTCCAGGACGGCAGAAAGAGTCCGGGCTTTCTTTGAAATCTGAAAACAATGGGTTCATGCCATACCCTCACTTCCGGCTAACATGGAGTGGTTGAGAGTAGCCATAAATCGGAACGACGATATGGATGAAAATGACAAGGACATCCCAATCGCTACAGCCGGCCTAGATTCAAATGCACACATCTCGCACCAGAGATTCATGAGTGATATTCCACATTTAGATGAAGTTATGAAAATGCATGGGAAATCTCTAGAGGGAGGGACTTCTGTTGGCATTAATTCCGATATTAATCCATCTACTAGGTCGTTTGAAGAAGCAGTGTCCATCTTAGGCGTCATTTCTATTGAGAATGGCCTAGAGATACCGCTCCCTTCGTCTTCTAAAGAGGGCGTCATTCTAGAAAAAATCTCAATAGGCAATGGGGAAGTCATCAGATTGATTGCACCTGAAGAGTTTGGGGGAATACTTGAGACTTTTACTCTGCCCTTGGGCTCCAAGATTGGGGGAGCAACATGGAATGGCGACTCATTGAGAATTAATTACGAGTTCTAATCCTCGATCATTTTACCAGACGATCTAGTTGGAACTTCTTCAAGTTGATCTATCTCCTGGAGGATGGAGTTGAGGGCCATTTGTGCACTCTCCCTGTGAGGCTCCCCTAGCACATGACTGGAGTATCTTGCCTCTTCGAAAATCCTGTCTAATGACAGTAACGATTGTTCGCTAATTGGGAGCGCACTTCTGATTGCCATCTCGAACTCTCTTACAGTCTCAAAGTCCCTCCTGAGGAAACCTCTACTCATCAGAATGGAACAGAGTCCCTCATAGCAGTTGAAGATTGCTTCCCTTACCTCATCCCCGGCGGCTAGGAGCTCGGCCGTATAGCTGAAAACTCCAGCTAATTCATCAATCGCCGCCAGTCTCTTTCTTCTCATTGAGACGATCAACATTGAAGCTGCGGCCAACAATGCAAGAACCACGAGTGAGATAACAACTGGTTGAAGCAAGGACTGGGATGCCTCAGCTTGATAGCTAATACTAACATCACTAAACAGGGATAACTCGGTGGCATTGACCGGATCAATTATTTCAGAGTCAGAACTAAATTCGATACTCAATTCTCCCCAGAAGGACCTATCCCAAAATGGATGGTCTTCGTGGAATGACTCGAATTGGTAGTTGAAAATTCCATTCTCATCTGTCATCCCCACCACTGTAAAGTGCGTAGTTGTCTCATTCATCAGTTTGGCGGAAATAGAAACTCCCTCGACTGGCGGTCTACGATTATCATCTGTGGCGGTGACATTTATTTTGCCTGAGATTTTACTTTGGTCTCTCTTGATGAACAAAGAGTCCGGTATGAATTCGAAATTCACACTAACTAGAATTTGTAATTTCAAATCCGCGGAGGCCCCATTCAGGAATCTCTCTGCATCTGGGCCGACTTCTATTGTGAAATTTGAAGGCCCGGGAGGCATGTATGTTTTTGCATTGGATGTGATCAGGAACTGGCCGGTTGCTGAATCCCATGTGATTACGGCATTGGGCTCAAGTGAATCTTCCCAACTGAGTGTGAGATCCATCTCTTCCATAGTATTGGCGTCCCCACCGATCTCCAAAATCCTCCCTCTGATCTTAATCGGCCTAGTTTCATCGCCCCTTACTACCTCATCGGAAATACTGAGTAATTCTATCTGGATATCTGCCTTGGAGAAAACTGTAGTGTTGACAGAGGATGAAAGATAAAGCTCCTCCCCTCCGAAAATAACTGAGATTTGATGTGCCCCTCTGGATATAGAAAATCCGATATTGTACGATAGTGAAAAGGTCCCGTCGGCTCCAGAAGAAATTGTGGATATCTCATCCCCATCTAGTAAGAATGTGATGTTTCTTCCTTCTAGCCCAGGGCTGCCATCACTATCCGAGTCATACAGCCTACCTGAGAAATTCCATTTTCCCCCCCTTGTGGCTACATTGTTTTCAACATTCAGATTAATGGTGGTGTGATACGCAATAGAGAGGTTGGTCTCCGCTGTTGATTGCCTGTAATACCCCTGATCTGGAGAAATAACTGATACTTGGTGAACCCCTACATCCAAAAATTCTGATACTACCCATGAAAGATGCCATGACCCGTCTTCATCAGAGGTTGTAGTTCCAATCAAGATCCCATCGATGAAAATCTGAAGGGAGTGATTTGCGAGCCATCCATCCGGAAGATTATCTCTAACATTGCCCCTCAGATTTAGAACATCGCCAACTGCAACGGGATCTGGATCATTCAAGGAGAGTGTGGTAGGTGAGAATACTGTGAAAATGGTAGTAGAATTGGATCCAATTATGAATTCTTCACCTTCGAAGAACAATGTTACTTCCCTCGGACCTAGTGGCATATCAGATGGAACGGGGAAGAATAGGCTGAATGAGCCATTAGAGTCCACATTTAGTGAAGTTAATGGTTGGCCATTCATGTAGGCTTCTAAAGTCCTATTTGCTAGAGTTCTACCAGCTCCATCAGTAAGCATGCCTTCAATTAACAGAAGCTCGTTTCTGTCTATTTCCCCCTGAGGAGTAGTCAGAACAACTTGTGATGTCTGTGTGACATTGAATGGCAGTGTAACTTGGGAAGACAGATAGTATTCGGGATTCAACGAGTCCCCTTGTCCCATCGGATCGACCCATGTGAAGCCTCCAAGGAATTCCACAGTGAAAGTATGCTGCCCATAATCCGTATCTAGAGGAATGTCATACGTAATTTGCCATGTCCCCGTAGTTGAGTTGGAGACATCGATGTAGATAGGGCCCACATCAATTTCGTCGATTGAAAGATGTAAAACACCGCCTTTCGCAGACCCGTCTTCCATCAATGGCATCCCATGCTCATCAAGGAGAGTTCCATAGAATGTTACTTGCTCCCCCGCAACAGACGAGCCCGAAATGCCTGTAACATCGATTATCGTTGGTGCTAGAATGACTACCCTAGTCCAAGTTTGATCCCCCAGCAATCCAGTAGTTCCATTGATCCCCTCAAAGACAACTGTTACTGTCATGGGACCCGGATTTCTGTTTGTGTCGGTAGAGATACTCGTGTTTATCAGGCCCTGAGAGTCTGTAAAACCTGACCACTGTTCCAAGCCATCGACCAGGATCTTTACCTCGACATCATTAACTTTGGCACCGGAGTTATCGATTACAGAAATATTGAGATCGAATGGGTCCCCTCTGGTAGTCCTTGCATCTGGATCAAGATCCGAAGGATTGATGATTGAAATCATGGAGAATCCACGGCTATCAAATGTGGCATTGCTCGAGCTTGAGCTATAGTAGTTCACAGTGGGAGTGTATGTGGCTGTGATGTTATGAGTTCCTCTCGGGAAAGACATGTCTAGGAATATCCTAGCGTTCCAGCTCCCATTAGTATCCACCGATCCTCCGGTGACAGAGAATCCGGTAGAGGCCCCATCGACTAAGAAGGTCAGGCTCGGCGAGAGTGGGTTTCCTGACCTATCTACGATTCCACTGCCATTGCTTGAAGTCAGATTCCCCGATACGTCGAGGAAGTCCCCTGCAGATGGATTGGATGTAATTGGGCTGAATGTGATTGATGTGGGAGATCTGATGATGATAGTGTTGATGAATGTGAATGATGAGTGCAGAGTCTCCGTACCATTTGATCCGTTGAACATCAACATCACCGAAATAACGCCAAGAGGATGAGAATGAGGGACATCAAAGGAGAAGTTGACCACGCCTTGGGAGTCTGAGACGACCTCAGAATTCATCCAAGTATCATGAAATCTTGCAGACACATTCATTCCCGAAATTTCCCTATCATTGTTTGAAGACTCGACGATCTTGGCCCCGAATGAAATCGATGACCCTCTATCGACAATCGTGTTGATTAGCGGGACCCTGTCATTAAACTGAACTACCCCTCTGACCAGAATAGATTCAGAACCAGTTCCAGTTAGATAGAATGGGCTACTACCATTTTCCACGCTGATTACCACTGTCTTCAGCCCACTTGTGACCCCATCTCCAAATGGATCAGTGGGGACAGTGAGGCTGAACGAACCATTGGAAGAGGTTGCAAAACCTGTAATGAGCTTCTCACTAGGATCGTTCAAGAAGAAGACCTCTATTGATACTGGCCCGTCCACTGTTCTATTTTGATCGAATGAGTCCAACACCTGTCCATCTAAGGCGAATGACTGTCCAGCTGTGACCTCGGGAAGAGGGGAGTTGTCGATTCTTACGTTGCTCTGAATTTGGACCGTTAAGTTGACTGAGGATTCGTCAGCTAGCCACCTTCCAGCATCCGGAGTATCCAATGAATCGGTCAGATCATCTGGGGCCAGAATCAGTACATCATAGTAACCAGGGGGAGTATCGCTTGGAATCACTGTTTGGAAATTAACTATTCCATCGGCACCACTTACTGACGTGTTCAGAAGCTGTTGAAGGGGGCCTCCCCAATCGAAGTACATCTCAACAGTAGAATTATCCAGCCGTTCATTACTTTCAATATCTCTAACTGTAGCTGAAATTGTCAGATTCTCTCCTGCGATGACTATTGCACTAGAGACATTGGATTCAATATCGAACATTGTCTGAATTCCGATGTCGAAAGAAAAACCAGAATCGGATTGATCGAAGTAATATGGAACTCCCCCTGGGGCATTCTTTACGAAGTCAAGAGCGATGATTGCATCGTATACGCCGGAGCCGATTCCACCGGGCATTGAAAATGTGATATTGAATTCCCCATTACTGACATCTAGCCAATCTGAACCCAGAGAATATCTATCAGCGGGCAGGGGATTTCCATCTGGTCCCGGTGGGAGAGGCGAAGGGACATCTAGGAATAGGGACACTGACGTATTATTCCCTATTATCGTTGAATTTAGATCAAAATCTATGATGGATCCGGAAACCCACGTCGTATTGCCCATTGGCACCCATTCAGCGCCGAGTGAAATATTTGGTGTCGCCCTTCCTTGAACTCTGACGGAGTCCGTAGTGGAGTTTGCACTGACCCATGTAGAGCCGTTGTAGCTCAAAACCCATGGATAGTCACCAGCATCAATGGAGTCGGAAGGGGCCCATGAAGTTACCACCTTCGGGACATCCGGATCGGACTCATTCCACACTTCGGATCCGTCTACTGAAAGTGAGAAGAAGCCGGGGAATGAGGTAATCTCAGACCCAGTATGGTCAGACAGCCTGACTAGGACATCTGATGTGGTGCCCTTGGGTGATGGCGTCATTGTGTAATTGAATTGTATGTAGCTCCTTATTCCATGCTCATCCACTACAGTTTTTTCGTCCTTCGCGAACAATTGATCCGCTAAATACTGGTATCTCACCTCAACCAAGCCGGCAGGTAGAGGAACGTCGGAATCTAAGAATGACCAGTTCAGTGAGAACTGACCGGGGGAAGAGAGCCAATCAGAGTCATTGAGGTACCATGTCTCCAGGGTGATGAAGGGGGCATTTGTGCCTGATCTCCTCATTTGAAGTTCGAGAGTGCCATTCAGTGCTTCGGGAGTCTCTGATTTACTGAGCGCTGTACCATTCAGATAAATCGGCCTGTTAATTTCCAATATTGTATTATTCGAGCCTTGCCCTTCTAGAGAGACTGTTAAGTTAGGTGCCTGAGTCAAATTAAAATTCAAAGATTGTGTAGATGGCCTGATATGATAAATTGGGCTTGTAGCATTATTTAGATCATATTGATGCCATCCGACATAGTCGAGTGTTGCGGTCAAGAGCCCTTCTTGCTCGCTCTCATTGATTGGAACAGAGAACTCGAAGTAACCCCCGGGCCCAATACTTGAGATAAGACTCACAGGTCCATCTTGGACAGTGGTGTAATTCATTATGACCTGCATGGAATCAATTAGAGATATGTCATTATACGGTGAATTCTCAAGAGACATTGAACCGGTAATTGTAGTATTGACGCCTATTCCCAACTTAGGCTCAGAAATAGGTTGAGGTTCACTAATATTGATCGCGACATCATCTGTCACATTCAGGTCCCAATTTGAGTATACGCCCTGAATCCCCACATACCCCAATGCTTTGGTTAGGATTACGAGAGAAGCATTGCCTGGATCGACGGCTTCTGAAGGCAGTCCTGTGATATTAAACGAGCCGTTTGCATCGGTCACTGAAGACCCGACAAGGTGCTCTGAGATAGCAGCCGTTCCAGGGATTAGAGACGTTGTATTTGATTTGACGAGGTACATCTCTACACTAACTCCCTCTGCAGTGGTCTGATTATCCGAGAACCTCAGAGTCCCATTCATCCAGATTGAATCGCCAGATAGATCTCTATCCAACCAGAGCGGCCCCCAGTTCTCCTCGGATACCTCAACCAGAGACATTGGTGGACAGGCCTCGAACGGAATCCAGCCCAGATCCGCATTGCCTAAGTTTTGATTTGTCTGAAGGTGTACTTCGACCCATGATTTGAAGTCCTTACCATATACTTCAAATGCCTCTCCATTCCAATAGCCCCCTGAGAATCCAGTTACCTTTCTAGTGGGTATGTCGACCGTCCTGAGCATGACTGCGAACAATGATGAGAATTGATCACAACTTCCCTCGAATGAGTTGTTAAGCATCCAGTAGGCTAAATCTCCTTCGTCCTCCACCCTATCTGGGACTTCGGTTCCATTGTTGTTTCTAAGGAATGTGAATGTATCATTTCCATTAGTCAAGAAGTTCGCGATAGCTGAAACTTTGTCCCACGCGGAGAGTGCGCCTGAATCATTTATGACAGATTGGGTGATTCCGGATACGAGCTCTAGGGCCCCTCCCCTATCAGTAAATTCTCGTGGTAGGTCTGTGGCATAATCGGTGCCAGTGAAGACTGTAGAATTCTCTCGGATGGCTTGGGTTATTGTCACCTGAGGAGTGGTTATGAAAACGGTATCCACTGATGACCCGTCTGCTAGGACGTCTCTAGTAAAGTTCGAGAAGTTCAGTCCCGCTGTTGGGTCAATCCATCCGGTGAAATTGACTGTGTTATGAGGTAGGATCAGTTCCTCGCCCGGATCGGCTACACCAGGGCCCCTGTACTCTAATTCCCACCCCATGAGAGTCGAGTTGTCCCAGAACTGCTGATCGGCCACCCCTTGTGTGGTGGAGAAATCTGTAGTCATCTGGGTATTTCCGACAAGGGTCGTATTTACGCCCCAAGAGACTCTTGTATATTGGTCA
>PBZE01000014.1 GCA_002730095.1 Methanobacteriota archaeon
ATTCTGATTGACTCTCTATCTCAAACTCCAAGTGAACTGTGATGCTACCATTCTCACTGTTGTACATGTCTTGCTTGAAAGACTCCATTCTACAGGTGTAGTCAACTTCTATTCTCGCATTTTGCCCGTTCCATACCTTCTCGCCATATCCATCAGCCGCAGATCCACTGGTATCGTTTCCATCAAAGTGCATGAAACAATTAGCTAGATCATCAGAACCGTAAACATGCATATGGGGGTTCTCAGGTGAAGGCTGCCTTGGGTCTGTAACTACTTCTTGGGCAGCCACAGGTGCGCCTATCGTGGACAGAGCCATCAATGCCGTGAGAGCCACGGCCATAGCCATCTTCGCGGGTCGCATACCAACTTCTCGTAACACAACCGGTTTGAGACTTACCCCTGTCTGAGTGGGAAATCAGTCGAATCTCTGGAAACCGCTTTCATGGGCCTTTCTGCCCTTTCTGGCGATATTTAGGGCTTCTCCGAGCATATCAGCGCTCATCATCTCCTCATCCAGCCTCTTGTTCGCCACCCCGGTTATTATCGACATCACCTTGATGGTGTCGCCGAACGCAGGATCCTGCCTAGCACCGAATATCACATTCGCCTCAGGGGACAGCCTGGAGGTCATGAGGTCGCACACCTGAGTGGCCTGCTCCATCGTCATGTAAGGCCCCCCCGTCACATGTATCAGGGCACCCGTCGCCCCGTCAATCTCTATGTCTAGGAGTGGGTGGTTCAGTGACTCGTGGACGACCTCCTCGGGCCCTTGGTCGCTCTCCCCGTAGAGCATCATCGTCACCCCCCCGTTCTTCATGATGCTCCTGACGTCAGCGAAGTCGAGGTTGATCAGGCTGGGCAGGGTGATTGTCTCCACCACGCCTTTGACGATCTCGGCTATGAGCTGGTCCATGATGCTGAATGCCTCGTCGAGAGGGAGATTGGGTACGAAGTGAAGGAGCCTGTTGTTGTCCAGAACGAGCACCGCATCCGCAGTACTCCTGAGCAGGTCGAGGCCCTCTAGGGCTCGTTGCATCCTCTGGCGCCTCTCAACCGTGAACGGGGTGGTCACCACTGCCACGACAAGAGCGCCCGCTCTCTTCGCCTCTTCGGCGACTATTGGGGCGATTCCAGTGCCGGTGCCGCCACCGAGGCCAGCAGTGACGAAGACAAGATCAGCCCCATGGACTATCTTGCCGATCACGTCTCTGCCAGCCTCGGCGCAGCGTCTCCCCATCACCGGGTCCCCCCCTGCACCGAGTCCCCTGGTGATGTGTCTGCCCACAAGCAGCTTCTGCATTGCCCTAGTAAGGTCGAGATCCTGCTTGTCGGTGTTTATGGCGACCGTGATCGCTCCCTCGACCCCAATGTGTGTTATGCGATTCATGGTGTTGTTGCCCGAGCCCCCACAGCCACAAACCAGAATCCTTGGGTCCGGAGTTCCGAATGACTCCAGTTCATTATCGGTAAGCGCTGTCTTGATCCTGCCGGAGCCTGAAGAAGCCTGAGAATCAATGACGCCTCTCACAATTATCCCCCGCGCATCCCCGGCATTGCTGCCTTACGAACACGAGTTCCACTTCTTCGCATTCTTAAGTTTGAGGGGCCGGAGCATGTGCGAGGCGCCGGTTTATCGGGCCAACGGGCTGGGCCGTTCTCCAGAAAGCGACATAAGGCCAAAGCTCTACGAAAGCACGCGCCGCGCTTAGCTCAGTTGGCTAGAGCACCTGACTGTAGACTGGAAACACATGGTTGTAGGCAGCCATCAGGGGGTCCCCGGTTCAAGTCCGGGAGCGCGGACCACCAATCTTTTTGATAGCTCACTGAAGTATGCTAGGAAATGCTCCTACACAGGGAAGAAGAACGTCCATTAGGCGTGTGTGTATCGATTTCTGTACCTCTTTGATAGTTGGGGACATGTGGGCAGGCTCATAAAGGGGACTTTGCTCGGCCAGCCGCTGGAGGTTATCAGATGGGCATTGCAAAGTACGTTCGTGAAACCTGGAAGAAGCCCAAGGAAGGCATGCCAATGCTTCACAGGCGTGATAGAATGGCATCATGGAGGAAGGACCCCGTTTTCCAGCGTGTGCAGAGGCCAACCAGGATCGATGCCGCTCGGAGACTCGGATACAAGGCCAAGCAAGGCGTTGTCTTGGTAAGGACTAGAGTAAGGAGAGGAGGGCTCAGGAAGGGCAAGATCCACATGAAGAGGAAGCCTTCCAAGTCGGGAATCAAGAAAATCACAATGGCAAAGTCCATTCAGAGGATAGCAGAAGAGAGGGTCAGCAGGAGATATCCAAATCTCGAGGTCCTGAACTCTTACTGGGTTGGCGAAGACGGCAAGAACAAGTTCTACGAGGTCATCCTTCTAGATCCGTCCCATCCAGCTATCATCTCCGACAAGGAACTCTCATGGGTATCCGAAGGAAACAGTCACTCAGGACGTGCGTTCAGGGGTAAGACCAGCTCAGGGAAGAGAGGACGAGGACTTCTCAACAAGGGGAAGGGCGCTGAGAAGCTTCGCCCCAGCCTCAAGGCTAACAAGAACCGCGGAAAGTGAGTCGCGACTCCGTCATATTGATGCCATGTGGTCCGTCCCATCGCTCGATGGTCGACCTTCACGCATCTGAGATCAGGGGCCTTCCCGTGATACTCCCAAGCGGAAGGATGCTGGGAACTGTATACGACTCCTTCGTCAATACCGACGACTGGTCTTGTACTCACATATTCGTTTCCGACCCACCCGCGGATCTAGTGGAGGGACGAACCCATCTCGCCATACCTTGGAAGTGGGTTAGGTCGGTAGGAGATGTCGTTCTGCTCAGATGGTTCCCCCCAACACCCCTCCCCAAGAACCTCTGACTCAGGAATGAGCGTATCGTCGATATGATTCAAAAGGGGAACGATGACCCTAAACTGTGCGTGGAGCCACCATATTGACTCTGACTGTCCTAATGATGGCTACCTGCTCGCCAATGGCAAACGCTGATTCGACCAGAGGAGTGGTGATATGCTCCGGAGCAGATATGGAAATGATGCCAGCGAATTGGGACGTTCCTGACCAGTCATGTGTCAGGGTGGACCTAGGAGTGCTACAACAGGGAGAGACTATCTCCTTCGATATCTCCACAGACTCGGAAATAGACATACTTCTGTTCTCGTCCAATGCCATTACTGTTTATCAGAACGAGCAATCCTACAGGAGTGACTCAGTATGGGAGAGTGACTCGGTTTTCGAGTCATTCAATGGAACCGGTGACTGGCACTGGACCGTTCCATCCGACAGGGATGCCACAAGGTGGTACATGGTCATCGACAATCTTGCACATCCACAAGATGGCGGATCGGGAGACCAGGGAGGGGATTCAGCTTCAGTCACTCTGGATGCCTCTACTGTAGTTCCTGCACCCTTCACACTCGTGGACACAATAGTTCGATTAGAATCGGGCCAGAGCTCGACCCTCTACGGTCCTTTCTCAATGGACACAGGGACCCAGGTGAGAATTGACGTTAGTACAATGCAGGGAGCTCCCGATGTTTTCCTTATGAATAGCGACCAGTTGGAATTGTACAACGGAGGCGGGACAGCAGCAGCTCGAATCCAAGGAACTGATTTACTTCTAGTCACATCCAGCAGGGATATCGTTTGGACGGTCCCGGAGTCTTTGGAGGGTCAGGACCTCTATCTTGTAGTGGACAACAAGCCAGGCCCCTCGGGAGGCGGGGCAGGAACACTCCCAATAGCATCCACGGTTGTTCTCTCTCTAACGCCGATAATGGACCCCACTGTATCGGGAATACCTTCCAGTGGAATCATCGATGTCGGTTCGGAAATCACTCTTGACGCATCAGCAACCCCCAATCTTTCCAACCAGATCCCCGAATCAGGCTACTCATGGGACACGGATGGCGACGGTTTTGATGACAACACTCAGATGTCCTTCAATATCAGCTGGCCAGAGCCTAGCAACTTGACAATCAGGCTCTCAGTTCTGGGAGCTGATGGTAGGAGCACCAGCGTCTACGAGGACATTACGGTCGAGGATTTGTCACCGCCCGTGGTCGACATTTCAGTCGATGGAATTCTTGAAAGGTCATTCAATGAAAATATCGTAATCGACTCTACCTTCACAGACAACTGGGGCGTATCGACTGTTGAGTGGCTGGTGGATGGGGAACTCCATTCGACCTCAGACTCCGATTTCGAATCTGCTAGGACCTTCACTTACACGTTCCCCTCTGAGGCAGAATCCGGACTTCATCTAGTCACTCTGAGAGTTACGGATCTTTCGGGCATGACCTCGGAAGATACCGCTTCCATCCAACTTTTCGACTCCACTCCGCCAGTTCCCGGGGTGTTCGACGGGACTCTGAAATCAACCCAAGGCGTATCACTGGTCCTGGAGGTGCCATTCGAAGATCAAGAGTCAGAAAGTCTGTTCTACTCATGGGATTTCAATGCCCAGATCGACTCTGACGGGGATGGAACCGTTGACAATGATGAGGATGCCATGGGGCCAACCGTGGAGCATATCTTCTCAGAATCGGGGGTCTATCGAGTGATTTGTCGAGTCCAGAATGACGAGGGGTTAGTATCCGATGTAGAAATTTTGGTCACCATCACCAACGCTGAGGATGGGAACGAAATAGGACTAAATGAACTATTGATGGGCCTAGGGGCTCTAGCCCTACTTGCAGTAATCTCCTTCTTGGCATATCTCAGAATTGCCTCTAATCGTAGAATAGCCGCTCTTATGGCTGACTCTGAAAGAGAAGAGAAAGAGAACGAAACCGTCCCCAGAGAGATCACCGCTGAGGAGCAGAAAGCTATGTGGGGCGGTGCGAGCACCACCTTCTCAAGCCCACCGATGGGGGCTACTGGGGGTATTGCCAGCGGCATGTCGGGAACATCCTCGCCTGATTCAGGAACTGCTTCTTTGGACATTAGCGACGAGGAATTCGCCGAGCTTCTTTCCGAGCCATCTCCATCAAAGCCCTCCAATAGCATAGCTGCAGACCTCCTAAGTGAATTCGAGGATGAAGACGACTCAACTGATCATAACGAGAGCGTCGTAGATTACAAATTTCCAGAAGATAGTGAACAGAACGAGGAGCCGGAAGAAAGCCAAGCCCTTGTCGAGCCATCCCAATCCCCAGAGCCCGATCTGGGAGATGCCAATACAGGAGTAGAAAACAGAACCGTGAGGAAGAATTGTTCGGAGTGCGACAAGATGTTCGAAGTCGACCTGCCAGAGGGGGTAGACAGAGCGAAGACAGCATGCCCCCATTGTGGATCAATAGAGGTAGTAGGGCTCTAGAGGCGTTCTTTCACTGTACTCAATGTGAAATATATCACAATCAGGAGGGGCAATACCCTTTAGCGCACCTCTTAGAGGTGCGTGCATGGTCAAGAGCGGTGTCCGTGTCCTACACGGCCCCCCTCGTGTTTCAAATAACAGAGCATTGGTCCTAATCCTCCTCCTGTTAGTGCCGCTCTTCTCCCCCATCCAACAAGCAGAAGCGGAGGCGAGAATCGAGTCACAGGACTTCGAGATTTTGGACAGACTCTCAGATGTGATGGGCGAGCGCCAAGAAGTCTTGGACTCCAACTCAGTTGGACAGATTGCTGGCCCGACCATTCAGGGAGTCAGAGACGGAATCTCCCTAAGCGGGGAATCAGATCCGTTATCCACCATTGGAGAATCCCTGGAGGGATCATCGTTCACCGAGACCATGCCCCCTGGCCCGGAACACCCTCTCCCTTACAGGCTGATAATCGGGGAGGACGATTCAGTAACCGTAGACAATGTCTGGCAGACATTGGTGAACATAACCGATTACGTAATTCTGACGCAGTACATAGATTTGGATGGAAACTCAATTACGAGTACCAATGTTGTAACCTTCACCACCAATCTCCTATCACTCATAAATCCCCAAACCAATCCCTTGAGCCATGCTGTTGACATAGACAATGATGGAGACAATGACATCCAAGTTGGACTCAGTATCTCTCTGGGGGATTTTGGGCTAGGCAATATCGATATTGATACTGGAACAGTGTGGATTCAGCCATCTGTATCCTACACTGTGGACGTTCTTGAGGGGAGTCAAACCGACTCAGTATGGGACGGAATGGACTCCTTGCAGGTCTCTCTAATCAAATCCTTTGCCTACTCTAGCCCAGACTCAGTACTAGCGCTCGGCGATGGCGAGAGTTACATTTGGGTCGTCGACTCAAAGTTCTCAACAATGCCCCAGGATTTCTCCCTGGAAATCGGAATAGAGAGAATATTCTTCAATGCGAGTGCGGTACTTCAAGATCTTATAGCAGCCGTTGTAAACATATTCGGATCGAATTTTGATGGTTCGGGATTGACTCTGATAGGAATTTCCGCACCCTACTCAATATCCCTAGACTCAAGCGATATGGACTCATGCCCAGATAGATACAGCCCAGAGCAACTACTGTTCCTCCCTCCAGATGAGATTGACTGCGGGATTTCAGTCGGTTTGGGGTATGCGAGATTCTCCCCTCCTTCAGAAGGAGACAGGGAGTTGTGGGAATTAGCCTACATCAGCCTCGATGTCAAGCCTAATGGCGTCTCAGAGATGATCCCCGGTGATCTGGAATTAGTGATTAGGACGGACAGCACCATACCGGCAGCAGGGGGGATAGAGGGAGACAGGAGCCTCACGACCGTGGAGTATTTCGCAGACAGGAGATCAGACCTACACATCCACTTCCATGAGGACAGGTCCGGGACTCCAACAGAGGAGAATGACGGGTCACATGGCAATACCACAAATTCACTTGGCTGGCTCAGGGGTATGCCAGAGGGATCGATGTCCCAGGGAGAGATCACTAGAATCTTCAGAATGCTAGGGTCCTCCGATGAGCCAGAGTTGCCCGGAGGTAAGCCCACTCGACTCGGTCTGATTCTAGGGATCAAGAACTTCTCAAGAGATACCAGTCCAAACGTGGATGACCCCACCCTTCCTGTAAATCCAGCCTACCCTCCCATCAGTATGATTTTGCTGAGGTCAGCTCAACCTCTGGAATCTCTCGACTATGATTCATGGCATGAAAGAGGGGGGGAGGCAACAGATCACAGGAAAGTTAGCATATCTATACAATCAATCCCAACAGCTCTAGTACTATTCGGGTCCTTCGATGTCAGTGGAGAAGATGATGAGAACATAGATTTGGATAACTCCGATAATCTAGATTTCGTCTCTCGTATTTTGGACTCATTGATAATGGATCTAGTCGATCTCTACCTAGATGTTGGAGGTGTCCTGAACAGCATCCCAGCGACCGTCGTGGAAGCAATCACCGGTAGCGTAGGCCCTAGTGGGG